>CAZRJP010000011.1:0-23227 GCA_964600865.1 Candidatus Woesearchaeota archaeon
TTTTAGAAGATGTTGGAATTAAGAAAATGAATGTTTTTTCACAATCTGGTGGAGCACCGATGAAAAAGAAAATTCCAAATTCAAGTATGCCTGGAGTTGGAAATGGAACAGCTGTTAATACTACTTTAAATGAAGCAATGAAAATGGAAGACCCTGATGGAGATTCTTTAGGAAGTATGTATATTGATATGATTAGAAATACTGATGCTTGTAATGTTCCTAATTATAATATTTCTGAATGTAGTTTTTTTGGAAATGTACAAGATAAAGAAGGTTCTGATTTCAATCCTTTTGCAGTAGTTATGTCTGGAGCAGAAATGAGTTTTGTTATGAAAAATGCAAATAATATTACAGTAATTTACAAAAATGTGGATATGTTAGCTTCTGGGCCACCAGATGCTGCTTTTGATTCTGATTCAAGTGATACTTCTGGAACAAGTAGTTTTGAGCAGGCTTGGAAATTTGGTTCTACTGGGCCAGATATTTATGATGAAGTTATGATTGGAATTCCCTATACAGAAGGAAGTTCAAGTCAAACAGGTTTTAATGAATCTGCTCAAATGAATTTAACAATACCTAAATTGTATGATGAGGATTATAATGTTATTTGGAATTCAGCTTCAGGAGATAATACAACAAATTTAACTGATGCAAGCAATGAAGAGGAGTTAAGTGATTTTGCAGATTATGCTGGAACTGATTATGAAGCTTATTTAAATGGAACTTATCCTGAATGTAATAGTAGTGATGAGAATTTAAGTGCAGGATTATGTTATAAAGATACTACAAATAATATGTTATGGTTTAAAATACCTCATTTCTCAGGTGTTGGTTCTACACCTACTGGAAGTGTGATTACTGCGGATTCATCAGATGATTCAGACGATACAACAACATCTGGAGGTTCTGGGCCTGGAACCAGTACAGGATGGACTTATTTTATTGATAGTGCTCAATTGGATATGGGATATACAAAAGAATTAGAAGTTTTTGATAGAGTTAAAACAATGATTAGTTCTGAAGCCCACTATGTTAAAATTTTAGATGTTAATGAAAGTGTTGTAAAAATACAGGTTTCTTCAGATCCTCAGGAAGCTAATTTATTATTAGGAGATTTAAGAAAATTTGATGTAGATGAAGATGGTTTTTATGATTTAACTGTTACATTAGAGAGTATTGGGGATGATGTGGATTCAGCAGAGATTACTGTTAAATCAACTAATGAAGAAGTTACTGATGAAACAATTGCAGAGGAAGAATCAAAAGAAAATCAAGCAATAGGCCAGATTAAAGAAGATACTGGAGAAGGAGTTACTGAAGATGAAGAAACAGAGACCTCAAGTTTTTGGACTTGGATAGTAATAATATTAATTATAGTCTTATTAATTATAATCTTTTTAACAAGGAAAAAGAGATAATTATTTAATATTTCTTTTTGATTTATTTTTATGGAAGATTCAAATAAAGAATTATTAAGAAAGCAGGAAAGGTCTTCTTTTTCAAAGAGAATAAAAAAAGAGAGTGCTATTTTTGCTGATTCAGGAAATCAAGATTTGCCTGTCTCATCAAAAACATTAGATAGGAAAAATATGATTTTTGCTGATTTACATATTCATTCAAGATTTTCTAGGGCATGTAGTAAAAAAATAACTATTCCTAGTCTTGCTAAATGGGCAAGAATAAAGGGATTAAATTTATTAGGAACAGGAGATTTTACTCATCCAGAATGGATCAATGAGATTAAGGAAAATCTTGTTGAAGGAGAGGATGAAAGAGGAAATAAAACAGGACTTTATTATTATAATGATTTCCCTTTTATTATTACTGGAGAGATTTCTTTAATTTATACTCAGGAACATGGAAGAAAGGTCCATCTTGTTTTGCTTTTACCAAGCATTGAAGTAGCTGAAAAAATAAATTCTTATCTTGATACAAAAGGAAGAAGGGATTATGATGGTAGGCCTATTTTTGGTATTTCATGTAAGGAATTTGTTAAAGAGATGATGAATATTTCTAAAGAGATAGAAATAATTCCTGCGCATATTTGGACTCCTTATTTTGGGGTGTTTGGGAGTATGAGTGGCTTTGATAGTCTAAAAGAGGCTCTTGGAGAGCAGATTAATAATGTACATGCCATAGAAACCGGAATTTCTTCAGACCCTAAGATGAACGCTAAAATTTCTGAATTAAATGATATTGCTATTGTTAGTTTTTCAGATAGTCATAGTTTTTGGCCTTATAGATTAGGTAGAGAAGCAACAATTTTCAAAAGAACAAATTCCTATATGGGATTGGTTAATCAAATAAGAAATAAGGATTTTTTAGGAACTATTGAGACAGACCCTGCTTATGGAAAATATCATTATGATGGACATAGAAAATGTAGCTTTTCCTCATCTCCTAAAAAAACAAAAAAATTAGATGGGATTTGTCCTGAATGTGGAAAGAAATTAACATTAGGTGTAGACCATAGAGTAGAAAAATTAGCAGATAAAAAAGAAAATTTAACAACAAAAGAGTATTTTACTTTGCTTCCTTTACATGAAATTATTTCCTTAGCAGTTGATGTGGGAATTCAGAGTAAGACAGTATGGAATATTTATGATAAATTGATTGATGATTTTAATAATGAATTTAATATTTTATTGAGTGTTTCTAAAGAAAAACTTTTGTCTAAGATAGATAATAAAAAGTTAGTAAAATTAATAATTAAAAATAGAAAAGGGGATATTAAAGTGAAACCAGGATATGATGGTGTTTATGGAAAGGCTTTATTAAACGGGATTAAGGATGAAAATCAATCAACTCTTTGATTTATTCTTTGAATAATATTTTTTGAGATTTAAGAATTTATAGTGTGCAGATTTTGTTTTTTCATTACATTTTGGACATTTATTTTTAAGAGTGTATTTTTTGCAAGAAGTACATTTCTTTAATTTCATTTTTTATCTATTAGATTAAATTCTATATCTTTCTTTTTTGCTTGTTCTTTTATATCATCTAAAAATTTCATTGCTTTTTTGTCTGCTTTTTTTAGATTTTCTGTTGTTATTTGTAATAAATATTTTCCTGCAGCAGTATAATCTACTTCCATATTTTTTTCTGTTTTTTTAAGAAGGTTTTTTATTAGTTCAAGACCGTTTGGTTCTGTTGTTGTAAGTTCAAATTTCTTTTTAAGAGTTCTTTGCTTTTTCTTTGTTTTTTTAATTATTTCAACTATCTTATCTGTTAGTTTTTTTCCTGCTATTTTTTGAAGAGGTTTAGGATTTTCTTTTGCTTTCTCAAGAAAATTATAGACAGTATCTTCTTTTTCTATATCTTTAATTATTTTATCTGCTTTATCTTTAGCAATTGTTTTTATAACATTAACATAGCTTTTTTCTTGTTTATATTGCTGCATTACTTGCTTTTTCTCTTTTTCTGTAACTCTTCTTAGAGATAATTCTATTCTATGAGGAGATATTCTTAATACCTTACAAACTATTTTTTTGTTTGGGGCAACATATTTTCGTATGTTTCTTATTCTACCTGGAGCTACCTCACTCATTACAATACTTCCTTGTATGTCTTTTCCCTGATGATGAATTTTCACAAATATGTTTGTTTTTTCAATTCTTTCAACAGTACATAATGCTATGTCTCCTTCTTCTAGTTCCATATAGAATATTTAGAATAAGTGAGTTTTAAATCTTTACTAATTCAACTTTTAGGTCTTTTTTTAAGTGTTTAATGAATTCTTCTTCTTTATCTTGATGGATTGTGCATCCTGCTGCAAAGGCGTGGCCCCCTGCATTTCCACCTGTTTTTTCAACAATATTACTTAATACTTCTCTTACATTTCTTCCATCTTTTCCCACGATCCTTGCAGAAATTTTTATTTTCTTTTTATAATATGCCATCCCAATAACTATTGTCCCTTCATTATATAAAAGAGAATTAGAAACAATGCTTGTAACAGTTCCTATTATTGAATCACTTATTTTATCTTTGGCATTAATTATTACAAATCCTTTCCCCTTGACTTTTCTTTTAGAAACTATTTTTAATCCTGAAACAATATTTTGTTTGTACTTTATGTGGATTGATTCTGCTTTATCTTTTATTTTTTGAACTTCCATACATAGTTGAATAGCTATGTCACTTCTTCCTGACCTTGAACAGGCATTTATTTTTGCACTTAACTCTCTTGCGTCTTCTAATTTATTATACAATTTAATTAGAAAAATGTCTCCTATTATTTCCTTATTTTTTGCCTTAGGGTTTTTTAACATAATGCCTGTTACTAGATTAGCCATTTCTTCCTCATTTAATTCAATTAAACTAGGATATCCTTTTTTTGTTGGGGTTAGTTCTGCTTCTCTTAATAATTCTAAAACCCCTTCTTTGTTTCCTGTTACACCTGGGATATAGGGAGAGGAAGAGTATTCAAGTGTTCTGTTTAATGGTCTTGTAGCAGGGTAAATTAAAAGTCCTCTTTTCTTTTCTACTTCTCCATCTTTTAAAATATCATGATTTAATTTTCCTACTTCTTTATCAAGGCAATCTCCGATCATTCCTAAAACTGCTAATTTTGCTAATTTTTTGTTTGAAGTGTTTATTTCTTTTGCAAATAGATAGCATAATCCTGACGCACTTATCTTTTGATTATCACTTATTTCTGGATTTATCATATTTATTTTTTTAGGAATCTTTTTTGGATTAGATATTTCGTGGTGGTCTATTATGAATATTTCTTTTAGATTTGCTTCTTCAATCTCTTTTAGATGTCCAGATGCAAGATCTAAAAAAAGAATTGGTTTATTTTTTGGAAGTTTCTCAATAAAATCATCTTCTATTCTTTTTATGATTTGTAATGTAAATCTCTTGTCTAATTTTTTTAATGTTTGAATGATTATTGCTGCAGAGGTAATACCATCTGTATCAAAATGACTTACTATATGAATGTCTTTATTTTTAGTTATCTCTAAAAATTCTTTTACAAAATTAGTTATCTCTTTTTCAATTCCTCTTTTTTTCATTTTTAAAGAAAAGTAGACAATATTTTTTTCTACTAAAATACAAAAAGTTGTTTTTATTTAAATTATTTTATTGCCACTCCAAAGTGTTTTTTGAGTTTTCTTAGGTGAGAAAATATTCTGTCTTTTTCTCTCATTGCTCTTTTGTCTTGTTGGTTATTTTTATAGTGTTTTTTTATTTTATCTAATTTACTTTTAACATTTTTTAAGTCAGGATTAATATATTTTTCATTTTCCTTAAGAATTTCAGAGATTTTCTTTTTGTATTCTTTTGAATGTATGTCTTGTTTTTTAAGTTCCTCTCCTATCTTTTCACTAGTTAGGCCTTTTTCAGCTAACTCTAATACTTTTTTTTCGTATGCTTTTTTAGTTAATTTTGATTTTTTGCTTTTTTTAGCGGTTTTCTTAGTCATACAAATAAGTTGTTGTTTTGTCTTTTAAATCTTCCTATTGCGATTTAAAAAGTTATTTAAATTATCGTATATACTTTAACATATGGGTAAAATTATAGGTGTTATGAGTTTAAAGGGGGGTGTAGGAAAAACTTCTGTTGTTTCTTCTTTAGGCCATAGTCTTGCGGATATAGGAAAAAAGGTATTATTAATTGATGGCAATTTTTCTGCCCCTAATCTAGGCATTCATTTTAATATTATTGACCCAGAAAAAACATTAAAAGATGTTTTAGCTAGAAAGGCAAATGTTTCAGAAGCTATTTATGCATTAGGTAATTTAGATATACTTCCTTCTGGAGTTTTTGATAATCAAAGAGTGCCCCCATTAAGATTAAAAGAAAAAATAAGGCATTTAAAGAAAAAGTATGATGTTATTTTAATTGATTCTCCTCCTTCTCTTGAAGAAGAGGGATTAGCAACTCTTTATGCTGCGGATGAAATATTTTTTGTGACAACGCCCGACCATTCAACATTAGCAGACACAATTAAAACAATAAATAGGGTTAATGAGAGAGGAACAATGATTAATGGGATTATACTTAATAAGGTCCATAAAAAAGGATTTGAATTGTCTTTAAGAGAGATAGAAGATACTACAAATGTTCCAGTAATGGCAGTCATACCTTTTGATTTAGCTGTTAAAAAAGCCCAATCTTTGTTTAAATCATTAATAGAACATAAACCTAATTCAGTAGTTAATAAGGAATTCAAAAAACTTGCTGGTTCTCTTATTGGAGAAAAAGTAAACACTGGTTTTGATTGGAAAAAACTTTTAGGAATAACACCTAAAAGACAGGAGATTAATCGAGAAAGATTGTATGAAAGAGTGTTTAAGGAGTAAATTCAGTTAGTTTTAAATCCTATATTTTTTATTAAAGTATAAATAACCCATAGACCAAATAAGCTAGCTACGATTGCCCCCGAATAATTTTCAATGAGATATTGGTTGAGGGTGATATATGCAGAAGATATTAGGATAATAAGAGATCCAAGAACACCCTAAATTTTTACAGTTGATTTTTTTAATTTCTTTTTGATAACATTTTTCCATAATTGATATCCTAAAAGACCAACCAAAAGCCCAATATAATAAAGGAAATTTATGTTTTTTGTTGAATAATATTTGTAAATCAGATAACCAAAAATAGCTATTATTAGGATTACTCCTAAGAAACTTAAAAGTCCTTTAAAGAATTTTTTGCTTTTTTTCCCATTAATTTCAAAAGGGATTTCTATTGGCATAATTTTCATAAGGAAAGATTGTTTAAAAAAGTTATCAAAACCCTTATAAACAAATTACAACTTTGTTTTTTAGAGCTTTTAGATAGTAAAGCCCCATAGTACAGTGGTCAAGTATTCAGCCCTTTGGAGGCTGAGACCCAGGTTCGAATCCTGGTGGGGCTATTAATGTTTATATCTCCCTCGTTTTTCAACTTTTTTTAATCTCTTAAGAACTTTTTTTGAATGTGGTTGACCTTGTTTTAAGTAAGATTTTTTAAAACTTTCAAAAAGTACTTTCCAGTTCTTGAAATGTTTAGCTTCTAGGGCTTTTTCTAAAACATAAATATCAACTGCCTTGTCCTCATATCTTCTACTGTGAAATCCCAATCCAAAATCAATGAGATAGGCCCTATCTTTTTGAAGAATCATATTACTTGTTGTTAAATCTCCGTGAATTAATCCTTTATTATGAATTTTAGCTATATTTTTTCCAATTTTTTTTAGTGTTTCTTTTTGTTTTTTTAATGGAAAGTTATCTAGGTTTTCTGAGAGTTTTTTTCCTTGTAAGAAATCCATTTCAATTATTTTATTTTTTTCAGATTTTTTAATATTGCCTGGAATTGGGATAAGTTTTGATGCTTTTTTGAGTATTTTTGTTTCACTACGAGTTCTTTTTTCTCTTATTTTTTCATCTAATTTTTTAATCCTATAATTTTTTTTAATTCTTTTTTTAGTTATTTTATTCTTTTTAGGATTAAGATATATTTTTGCTTCTGCACCCTGATGGATTATTTTATCTTTCATTTTTATTTAAGGTTTTTTTGATATTTTTAAGACTAATTATTCCTTGTCTTAATATTTTTTTATTTCTAGTATCATAGATTGTGCTCGTAGGAATATTTTTGTTTAGATTTCCATTAGAGATTATGAAATCTACTTTATTTTCAAATAGTTTTTTTGCTTTTTTAATATTATATATTGGAGGGTTTTTGTGGATATTTGCAGAGGTAGTTACAACAGGAGAGTTTAATTCTTTAGACAATTTAAAGAGAATGTCACATTTTGGGATTCTAAAAGAAATACCTTTTTTACTTAAGAAAGGATATTTATTTGGTTGTTTTTCCTCTATAATTAGATTTAATTGAGCAGGAAAAATATTTTTTGCTATTTTTTCAATACTTTTTGTTACTTTTCCAAAATCATTTATTTGAGATAGTTTTGAAACAGCAACTGTAAGGGGTTTATTTGTTGGCTCTTTTTTTATTGAATGAATTTTTTTAATGGCTTTCTTACTTCTTGCATCACAGGTAAAACCATAACAACTCTCGCTAGGACAGACAATTACTCCATCTTTTTTTAAAATTTTTACAGCTTTTTTTATGTCTTTTTTATTATTCATCTTTAGAAATTATATTACCTATCTTTAGAGATCATATTACCTAAATTTTCTTTTTTTAACTTTTCCAAATTTTTTCATTAATTTTTTCATTTGTTTCATATCCATTCCTTTTGAAGGATCTAAATTTAATGATGCTTGTTCTTTTATTAGTTTAGAAAGCATTTTGTATTGTTTTAATAAGGATTTAATGTCTGTTTTATTCACTCCTGCACCATCTGCAACACGAGTTAATCTAGATGGTTCTTTATCAAATAAGTCCGGGTTTTGTTTTTCTTCTTTAGTCATTGATTTTACTATATGTTCCCATTTTGCAATTTTATCTTCTTGTTCTTTTAGTTTTTTTTCTGGAATCTTTGCCTTACCTAATCCAGGGACGAGAGATTTTAATTTATCAAAACCCCCTATTTGTGACATTGATTTTGATTGTTCTATAACATCTTCTAAAGAGATTTTTCCTTCTTGAAGTTTTTTTTGCATTTCATCTTGTTTCTTCTCTCCTGTAACTGAGTGGATTTTTTCAAGGAGTGTTTTCAAATCTCCCATTCCAAGAAGTCTGGATAAGAAACTTTCTGGGTCAAATTGTTCAATATCATTTATTTTTTCTCCTGTAGCAATAAAATAAACTCCTGCATCTGCTTCTGCACATGCTGTCAATGCTCCTCCAGCTTTTGCAGTAGAATCCATCCTTGTTATTATAATTCCAGAGATATCTAATGCAGATTTGAAATCTTTTGCTTGCTCTTTTGCTGCTTGCCCAATATCAGCAGGCATTACTAGGATTGTTTCAGTTGGTTTTACTGTTTTTCCTATTTTTTTTATTTCTTTGATTAGTTTTTTATCGAGATTATGTCTTCCTGCAGTATCTATTAAAACCACATCATAATCTTTTAGTTCACCTTTTTTGTGAAATTTTTTCCATGTTTTTACTGCATTATCTTCTTCCATGTCAACAAATACCTTTAGGTTGTGTTCTTCACCTAATTGAGCTAATTGTTCTTTTGCAGCAGGCCTATGAACATCTAATCCCACTAGTGCAACTTTTTTACCTCTTTTAGCATAATAATTTCCTAATTTTGCAATAGTTGTAGATTTACCGGCTCCGTACAGACCCAAAAGCATTAATCTATTTTGAGAAGTTGATTTTAGTTTCAATTCTTTTTGTTTTCCAAGAATTTTAATTAATTCATCATGAAGAAGTTTAATTAGGTGTTCTTTTTTCTCTATACCTTTTATTCTTTTATCTTTTGCAGCTTTTTTTATTTTATCGCTTATTTTTTTTACTAATTTAATGTTTACATCTGCCTCAATTAATGCTCTTTGTAAGTCTCTTACAATTGAATCTACTAGATTTTTATCTAAGAAAATTGCATTTGTTATTTTGTCTGTTGCTTTTTTTAATACTTTTCCTAATTTTTCTAACATTTTGAGTGTAATTGTAATAGTTTTTAGAGGATTAATAAGGTTGTGGTTTTTAGAATTATTTTTTATTTTTTTATTCTTTATCTAATCCTAGTTCCTTGATAAATTCTTTTTTATTAAATGGTTTTATTTTATCATATTCTTGGCCTGTTCCAAGATAAAGTATGGGTTTTTCTGTAACATACCCAACTGATAATGCAGTTCCGCCTTTTTCATCAATATCTGCTTTTGTTAAAATTATTCCATCAATTTCTATTGCCCAGTCAAAGCTTTTAACTTGTTCAATCGCATCATTTCCTGTTATGGATTCTCCAACAAATATTTTTGTATCTGCATTAGAAACTTTTGCTATTTTTTCAATTTGTTTCATAAGATTTTTTGAGGTGTGCATTCTTCCTGCAGTATCTATTAATACGGCATCTAAATTATTTTTTTTAGCATATTCTACTGCATCATATGCTACTGCTGCAGGGTCACTTCCATAATCATGATTTATAACTTTAACTCCTATTCTGTCTCCATGTTTTTTTATTTGTTCTATACTGGCTGCCCTAAATGTATCCCCTGCTGCAAGAACACAGTTTAAATTTTTATCTTTTAGGGATTGAGCTATTTTCGCAATTGTTGTAGTTTTTCCAGTTCCATTAACTCCACAGAATAATATTACATAGGGTTCTTTTTCTTTAGTAGATTTTTCTTTTATCTTCTCAATTAGATTAAATGGTTTTATTAGTATTTTATTTATTATTTCTTTAAGTGCATCTTTAATTTCATATTCTATTTCTTTTTTTAATAATTCTTTTCCTACAATCCTTTCTTTTAATTCTTTGATTATCTTTTCTGCTACTTTCATTGCCACGTTATTTTCTAAAAGTAACATTTCTAATTCATCGGCATAAACATCAAATTCTTTTTCTGTTATTTCTACTTTATTTATTTTTGATTTTATTTTTTTAAAGAAACCTTTTTTTCCTGGTTTTTGGGATTTTTTTTCAGTTTCAGGTTTTTTCTTTTCTTTTTTAGATTTTTTCTTGGGCTTTTTTTCTATTTTTAGTTTAGGTTTATCTTTAGACTTCTTTTTTATTTTTTCAAGTGTTTTTTTCTTTTGTTTTTCAGTTTCCTTTTCTGTTTTGGATTCTTCTGCTTCTTTCTTAGTCTCTTTCTTTTTTGAGATCTTTTTTGTCCAGTTACCTATTTTTTCTTTTAATTTATTAAACATTTTTTTGTTACCTGTTGATATAAAAAGAGTAGATTAATTTATAATTTTAACTATTAGATATTCAAGCATAGTAATCATTAAAAATTACTTGTTCTTTATTTTTCTATGATAACTTACAATGACATTTATGAGGCAGCAAGAAAGGAGAGGTATTCTGAAAAGTTACAGTCTGTATCAAAGAATTTTATATCAGATGTTGCAGAGTATCTTAAGGAGAAAAAGCAGATTACTTCTAAAAAAGAAGATATTTTTTCTGATGATATTGTTAAAAATAAAAAGCAATTAGAGAATGCAATAACCTTATTTAAAGAATTGATGTTAAGAAGAAGAAAGAAAATCTTAAATTTGGTTTTAATTGCTGCAGAAACAGGTATTTCAAGAAAGGATTTTGAAAATATGTTAGATATTGAAAAAGAGCTTTTTGAGGCTTTTATGAATAGTATTGATTCAGTTGATAAGAGGATTAATGAATTATTAGAGGGTAAGGAAAAAGAAGAGAAAGATAATGAATTAATTGTTTTTAAGGAAGATATTGATGAATTTTTAGGTCCTGAAGGGAATAAAATTGGCCCTTTTGCCAAGGGACAAGTGGCAAATTTACCTACAAAAATAGCTAAGATTTTAATTGATGATAAAAAAGCAGATTTAGCATTAGAGTAATAATTCTATTTTGAATAAATATTCAAAACCAAACATTTAAAAAGTATAGTGAATATGTATTCATAACTAAATTAAACAACAATGGAGGAAAATAAAATGCCAAGTGGAGACAGAACAGGACCTTTAGGACAAGGACCTATGACAGGAAGAAGAATGGGTTTTTGTGCTGGATTTAATAATCCGGGGTTTATGAATTCTGGTTTTGGTAGAGGTTTTGGTAGAGGCTCTGGTAGGGGCTTTGGTAGAGGAAGAGGCCCTAGAAATGCTTTTGTATCTCAAGCACAAGCAATGCCAATGCAAGTTGCACAACCAGTGCAAACAATTACTGAATCTCAGGAAAAGGAACTATTAGAAGCAGATCTTAAAGACCTAAAGGCTGAAATGAAAGAAATAGAGAAAAGATTAAAAGAGTTGAACGCTTAAATTTGTATAAGAGAGATAGTTCAGCTCTTTTGTTTTTTTTATTTTATTAAAACAAAATGCCTAGACCAAGAATAAGAAGAAGAGTAAGATTTATGCCAGAAGTGAATTATTTTAAGCCAGCTGGAGTACCAATGGTTAATTTAAAGGAATCTGTTTTAACAGTAAGTGAGTATGAGGCAATTAGATTAATTGATTCTAATAGTGTTTCTCAAAAAAAGGCAGGAAAAAAAATGAAAATTTCTCAACCAACTCTTTCAAGATTATTAAAGAGTGCTAGAAAAAAGTTATCTGATGCAATTGTTAATGGTAAGGCAATAAAAATAAAAGGAGGTAGTTATAGAATGGCACAACCAAAAGGAAAAGGACTAGGACCTGGAAAAGGAGCAGGAAAAGGCCTTAGAAGAAGAGCACCTTCTACTGGTGGTAGAGGGAGACAAGGCGGAATTGCTGCTGGTCCAGGTGGAAAATGTAAGTGTCCTAAATGCGGTTATAAAAAACCACAAGTAAGAGGACAACCATGTATAAAACAAAAATGTCCTGAATGTGGAACTCAATTAGTAAGAGCACAATAAAATATAGGATAAATTAAAGTGAAAGAAGAATTAAATTTTAGAGAGTCAATTGTAAAGGCAGGAAAAATGTTTTGGAAGGTTTTTCCATTAATATTAGGAACAATACTTTTAGTTAGTTTAATGATAACAGTTATACCTCGTGCATTTTATCTTACGGTTTTTCAAGATAGTGCACTTTTAGATCCAATTATAGGAAGTAGTATTGGAAGTGTTTCTGCAGGAAATCCTCTTGTTAGTTATATAATTGGAGGAGAATTATTAAAACAAGGAATTAGTTTAATTGCGGTCACGGCTTTTATTGTTGCATGGGTAACTGTAGGTTTTGTTCAAATCCCTGCAGAGTCAATGATATTAGGAAAGGATTTTGCTATAATTAGAAATCTTTTGTCATTTATATTTGCAATTATTGTTGCATTAATAACAGTAACTATTATGGGGGCCATTTAATATGAAAAATAAATTTTTAGATTATTTATCTTCAATTTCAAATTCATGGTATTTTTTAATTTCAGTATTATTTGCATATGTGATTTTATTTTTTTTTAGTGGATCTTTGTTTTATTCTAGTTTGTCTTTTTTTAAGAATATTCTTGTGAAAATAATTCCAATTTTCTTTTTTGTTTTTAGTTTAATGATTTTAACTAATTATTTTATTACTCCAAAATTTGTTTTAAAACACACAAGGGAGAAGGGAGTAAAAAAATGGTTTTTTATTATTATAGGAGGAATTTTATCTACAGGTCCGATTTATATGTGGTATCCTCTTTTAGCAGATTTAAAGCAAAAGGGATTAAGTGATGGATTAATTGCATGTTTTTTATATAATAGGGCAATTAAATTGCCTTTAGTACCATTAATTGTATTATATTTTGGATGGAGTTATGTTTTTATTTTGCTTTTTGTAATGGTTTTAGTATCTATTTTCCAAGGAATTTTTGTTGATAAATTAATAAGCTTAAAATGAAAAATAAAAAAATTGCTATAGCATCTAAGGAGAAATCAAAAGAGTCAGAGATAAGTTTTAGAGGAGGAAGAGCTCCATATTACCTTGTTTTTGAGGGAGAAGAACTTATTGAAACTGTGAAAAACCCTTTTGCTGTTGGCGGAGGAGGAGCAGGTTTTTCAGTGGCACATATGTTAGCAGATAAGAATGTTGATTTAGTTGTTGCAGGAAAAATTGGTTCTAATATGGAAACAGCATTAAAGGAAAAAGAAATTGATTTTAAAGAGATGACCGGAAAGGCCTTGAAAGTTTTGAATAAAATTTAATTATATTTTAAATAAGGTATGTTTATTAAGGAGATAATCTTCTTTTTATTATGAGTTTGAGTAAATTTATTTCAGGAATTTTAATTATGGTTTTTGGAGGAACTCTTATTTATTTTAATAATATAATTTTTGGAACAGTTTGTATTATATTGGGATGGATAATTTTATTTAATAGAAAAGAGGATAAAATAGAAAAAATTAAATATTCTAATTAAATAAATATTATAATGGCAAAGAAAAAATCTCAAAATAATAAAATAATCATTACAACAGGAAATGAAATTCAAGGTAAAAAGGTTGATAAAATTTTAGGTGTTGTTAGAGGGAATACTGTTAGGGCCAGAAATTTTGGAAGAGATATTTTTGCAGGATTAAAAAATCTTATTGGTGGAGAAATAAAAACTTACTCAGAGATGACATCTCATTCAAGAGATGAGGCATTTAATAGAATGGTTAACCAGGCAATTGATATGAATGCAGACGCAATTATTGGAATGAAATTTATGACTTCTATGGTGATGACAGGTGCATCTGAAATGCTTGCATATGGCACTGCCGTTAAATTAAAATAAAGCCATATGCAACTCCAGAAAATTAAAAATTTTCTGTCTCTTCGCTTTAGGTATAAAGCTTCAGACTATGGCACTGCCGTTAAATTAAAATAAAGCCATATGCAACTCCAGAAAATTTTTAATTTTTCTGTTTTATTAAAATAAGAAAGCCTGTAGAGGGATTCGAACCCCCGGCCTATTCCTTACAAGGGAACCGCTCTACCACTGAGCTATACAGGCAGGTTATAATAATTATAAGAATATAGTTTAAAAGATTTGTTCTTTATTTATTCACTCTTTTTTTCATCAACTTTTTCAGATTTCTTTTTCTTAGTCTTTTTATCTGAGGTTTTCTTTTCCATATTTTTTTCCTCTTCAAATCTTTCCTCAACCTTTAATATTCTTATTTCACAAAGAGATAAAGGATATATCTTTTTTAGAATAAGACTTAATTTTTTTTGTAAATTATTTTTTAATATATCTCCAAAAATATCTTTAGATTCTCTTTTTTCACAATATTTTTTTAGTTCTTCTCTTGCCTTATTTCTTAATGTTTTTCTAACAGCTCTTGAAACTTTTCTTCTTGTTATTAAAAAGGGTTTTACTTTTAATTTAGCGTCCTTACATTTTGTTGAGAAAGAATCCTCCACATAATTAGTCCCTTTTCTTACCATTCTTTTTAGATAATAAGGAAGTAGCTTTATTTTTCTTGGAATTGCAATGGCATTTCCGTCTTTTATTTTAACTTCTGATTGAAAAAGTAAGCTTTTCCCTCTTAGGCTTCTGGTTAAATCATATTTTATTAATTTTCCTTCTAATTCTTCTAAACTATATCCCATTAATTGGGTTTCTTTTCTAATTAAGGGAATTTCTACTGGAAAAAATCTCTTTCTTCTTTTAGCGATTGCCATTATCTTTGTTGAACCCTCCCTGCTCTTTGGCCTTTTTTCTGATATTTAGATTTATTACATTCAGTACAAGTATACATTATATTTGTTTTTTTAGTAGTTTTAGTTTTTCTTTTGAATTTGCTTACTGCTGGTTTTGAACCCCATTTACCTTTATTTCCAATTCCTATACCTAATCCTCTTGATTTAGCTCTTGAAATACTCCCTCTTGTAAGTGTTCCTCTTTTTCCTCCAGTTGATACTATTTTTATTTTTTGTTTTGTTCTTTTATTACAATATGGGCAGTATCTATTTGTTTTCTTTGGTAGTTTCATTTTATACTTTTGATTAGAGATTTAGGTTTTTAAAGGTAATGGAACCTCGCTATTTATTGATTATTTATAGTTTTAAGGATAATATGGTCCTGCCAGGAATTGAACCTGGATTTTATCCATTCTGTGAGCAGATTTAAAAATCCTATCTAGTCAGGGATACGTCTTGACCATTGGACTACAGGACCTTGACATTTAAAATAGAGTAAGATTTAAATACTTTATTTTAAATAATTAATTATGGGAATGATAAGTAAGATATTGGGAAGTATTTATCTGTTAATTGGATTGTATTTGATTAATCTTGCTTTTGATTTAATTTCATTGCCAGAAGTGGTTTCATCTATTGAATGGATAATATTTCTTATTGCGGCATTTTTCATTATAATTGCAGGCATCAAAAGTTTTTTGAAAAAGAAATATAAAAATGATTTACCTCCTGAACCTTATTAAGAATTAGTTATTGTTTAACTATTAATTATATATCATTCTTATTTTGTTATTTAGATACTCAATAAACTTTATATACAATAGATTCTATTATTTTTTATGTTTAATAAAAGAGGTCAAGTAACTATCTTCATAATTGTTGCTATAATTCTAGTTGCCACGGTTGCAGGGTTTTTTATTTTTAGAGGAAGTTTTGAAGAAGTAACAATTCCTGCTAATTTAGAACCAGCATATAATACTTTTTTAGCTTGTGTGGAACAGGAGACTTCAACAGGGATAAGTGTATTAGAAAGTCAAGGGGGTTACATAAGATTGCCTGAATTTGATCCTGGGAGTAGATATATGCCATTTTCATCACAATTAAATTTCTTAGGAAATCCTATTCCTTATTGGTATTATGTTTCTGGGAATAATGTACAAGAAGAACAAATTCCTTCTAAAAAAGATTTAGAAGAAGAATTAGAATGGTTTATTGAAGAGCAAATTAGTACATGTAATTTAGATGAACTTTATGAAGGAGGATACACAATTATTGTGGAAGAAGACCCTAATGCAGATGTAACAGTTAATAGAGAGAGTGTTGAGGTAAATTTAGATTTAGGTTTAAGATTAGAAAAAGCAGATTCTACTGTCTTAATAAGGAAGCATGATGTTTCTGTTGGGTCTAAACTTGGAGTATTATATGAATCTGCAAGAGAGATTTATGAACATGAACAAGAGACATTATTTTTAGAAAATTATGGAGTAGACACATTAAGATTATATGCTCCTGTAGATGGAGTAGAGATTACTTGTAGTCCTAAGATTTGGAGTGCAGATAAGGTTTTTAATGAACTAGAAAATGCAATTGAAACAAATGTTATGTCCCTGAAGGTAGAGAATGAGGATTTGACATTAAGGAATGAAGAAGATAAGTATTATATTTTAGATTTACCTGTTGAAGAAAATGTTAGATTTTTAACTTCAAGTAATTGGAGTGGATGGAGTTTTGAGGTTTCTCCTACAGAAGGGAGTATAATGAAAGCAACTCCAGTAGGAAATCAACCAGGATTATCTGCATTAGGATTTTGTTATGTTCCTTATCATTTTGTCTATAATGTAAATTATCCTGTGTTAGTTCAGGTTTATTCTGAATCTGCAGAAGAAGTATTTCAATTTCCTCTTGCAGTAGTTATCCAAGGGAATAAACCTAGAGAGGCATTAAATGCTACTGCATCTAATGTGCCTGACCCTGAATTATGTAAATATAAGAATACTAAAATGACTGTAGGAGTTTATGATAATTATTTGAATCCTATTTCAGCAGATATCTCTTTTGAAGGGTTTGGAGAAACATGCCAAATAGGAAGTACTGATTCCAGTGGGATGTTAAATGAACTTTTCCCTGAGTGTGTGAATGGATATATTGTGGCTGAAGCAGAAGGATATCAAACAAAGAAAAAACAAGTAGAATCTACTGCAAGTTCTTCTGAGATAGAAGTAATAATGGATAAACTTTATGATAAGCAGGTTAATTTAAGGGTAGATGGAAATGAGTATAATGGAGAGGCAATAATAACTTTTGTTTCAGAGCAGGATTCTAAAACAGTTCTTTATTCAGAGGAGAATACTGTTGAGTTAGCTCAAGGAGATTATGAAATTGAAGTTTATATTTATGAAGATGCAAGCATTGAATTAGAATCAACTACCACAAAGGAATGTATGGAGGTTCCTAGAGAGGGAATAGGTGCTTTCTTTGGATTAACAGAGGAGGAGTGTTTTGATGTTACTATTCCTTCACAGACAATAACTAATGCATTAGCTGGAGGAGGAAAACAGAGTTATTATGTTTCTGAATCTGAATTACAATCAAGCAGCATAATTGATATAAATGTTAAAGGATTACCTACACCAAAGAAAATAGAGGAAATACAACAGAACTATATTTTATTTGAAAATCAAGGAGCAGATATAAGTTTTAAATGATAAATAAAAAAATAAAAATGGAGGAAAAATGAGAAAAGAGACAAGACAAAAGTTAGATGCGGTTTTGTGGATTTTAGGATTAATTGCACTTGGCTTATTGGTTTATGGAATTATGAAAATTATTATTTGAAATGGAAAGAGAGTTATTAACATGGTTTGGTGGTTTGTTGAATTTTATAATCTTAATTTATTTAATTGTAAATACAATGAATACTCCTTGTTTTAGTATGTCACAGTCATTAATAGCTTCTTTTGGATTAATGGTCTCTTTATTAATTCATTTAAGAAACCTGACTAAATATTAAGATGATAAATAAAAAAATAAAATTTAGTGTTGTGGGAATTTTCTTAATAGGTATTTTGTTATTTTCATTAGGATTAATTAGTGCTTATCAAAGGACAAGCCCTCAATTAACACAGTATCAATCTACTGGATTTTTTTCTGGACAAAAAAGTTCGTTAGAGTTTGATGAAGATATGTGTTCTCAAGGGCAGGATTTTGTTATTCAGGTTGCACCTTTTGGATGTGATCCAAGTGTTGTTAGAAGTGATTTACTTGAAGAACAGAATGTTCCTGTTTATTGTAAACTAGCTGCTACTAAGATAAACCCATTAATTGAAGTAAATGCAATAGATTCTTTGACTTTTCCTGGAAGTGAATTGCCTTCAGAGGTCTCTGGTATTGGATATTTGCCTGCACAAGCAGCTTTAGGGAAGAATTACCAAGAAATAGATAGCCCTATTTTAGATGATGTGGGTTATGCTATTATAACATTAAAGAAACAAGATAATGTTTCTCAGATGCCTGATTATGTTGAAGGAAATTTAAGTGCAAAGATAAGGTATGATGTGGAAAATGCATTTGGAATAGGAGATGTTAGTTATTATCTTCCTGTTATGGATGATGAAGAATGGGAGGAAAATAAAGCATCTTATAGTTTTTGGAATGGAAAAGGATATTTAAGAGCAGAGCAAATTACAGGAAATGATGCAGTTATATCTCTTTATGATGCTAGTGGAAATGTTGTTCATAGTTCTGCATTAAGTAAAGGAGATGTTTCTTCAAAAATTAATTTACCTGGATTTGAATGTTATGCTAATTTACAATTAAAGTTAGATGATTTAAAGAATGTGGATACAAGAGCTAAGTTAAGTATAAATGAAGGAAGTGTTGCAAAGACTGAGGATGAAACATTTTTACAAGGCAAGTGTAAGATTGAAGATATTCAAAAAGAAGGTTTAAGAGAAAAGGTTGAGATTAGTTGTATGGAGGATGATACAAAGCGTTTAATTAGTTCTGGAAAGGCTTACACATTATTTATTAATCCTGTTGTGGAGTTAGAAATTGATAATGAAAAAAATACTGCTGCTGTAGGAGATTATTTGTATTCTGATGAAAAAGGAAATCATTATTATTTGGGTTATGCTGGAACAAAAGGAGATACTGGTTTGAAAAAGGATTTAAAAATAGTTGTTATGGCATTGCCTTTTGAAAATAGGATGGAAAAGTTAACAGATAAACAAATAAATTATGTTGCAAGATTAGTAAGAGCTTATAGTATAGATTCTAAAGAAGGAAAGAGAGGGTTTCTTGACCTTGTAAAAGACACAGGAGAATTTACAACAGGATTGGCAAGTAATTTCTTTAATTATGTTGTTAAGGGTTCAGAGGTATACCCTATTCTTTATAATGAGAAAAAACCTCTTGGAGGTAGAGAAATTAAATTAACTGGATTTGGAGAACCAGTTAATACGCCTTTAGAGGATTATGAGGATGCAGAATTTAATTATAACTCTGCTGTTTCAGATTATAATCTTATTATTGATGATTATAGGTCTGAAAAAGTAGAATTACCAACAGGAGAGAATTATGTTTATGGAGAAAAAGCATACTATGAAAAAATTAGATTAGCTTATGAGTTAGTTCAAAATGCAGATGTTTTAGAATTTTGTGATGAGTTTAAAGAGGTTTATCCTAAATCAGATTTTTATTCGGATTTAGTTAATGAAGGGAAGTGTGAGGATAGTGCAAAAATATCAAGTCAAGATTCTTCAAGTGTAACAGTGTTAGTTAATGGAGAGAGTAGAAAGATTAGTTTAGATAAAATTTTTGAACCTAGTTTTGAAGAGTATGGTGCAAGAGTTTTAGTTAGAGGACCAAATGGAAATACAAGAATATTAGATTTAAGAAAAGGTGAAATTAATTATTTAAGTGCATTAAAAGATTCAAATGAAGATGATGATGAATTTATCCAATTATTAGAAGTTAAGGATGATGCAATTAAGTTTAAATTATCTGCAAAGCAAACAAGGACAGCAGAGGGAGCAAGGGAATCTGTCAAGGAGTTTTTTATAGATACTAAACAATTAAAAAAAGATGTTCCAGAAAATTTTGGAACAGATTATATTCTTACATTAAAAAGGACATTTGTGGATAAGACAGCAGATGTTTCTGTTTTAGCTAATATTGATGATGTTGGTTCAGAAACAAGTTTTGGATTTAAGATTGGCATTGAAAAAACAGGAGTAGAATTAGCACCTAATAGAGTAAAAAGAATTGTAAAAAATATGAATGAATCTATTGAGGAATGGGGAGAGAAACAAGGGAAAGTTGGTAATTTAACTCAGAAGTTAGGAAAAGCATGTGTGGGAGTTGGAGTTGCTTTAACTGTTAAAAATTTCTTTGCTAATATTGGTGGAAAAGGTATAGCAAGAAAAGAAGTTATGTCTGGAAGTGGAGGATGGAATCAAAGATGTGCTAATGCAGTTGCTAATGGAAAATTAGATGGGAATACAGTTAGTTATTCTAGTGTGAATGATTGTATTCTTGAGAATTCAGATAAAATAGATGAGCAAGTGAGTAAATATGCTAGTGCAGTTGAAAAAGAGAATGAAAAGATGAAAAAATTACAAGATGAATTAAGAAATGGAGAGGATACTGTTGACCCAGAAAAATTAGAAAAAAGATACCTTTCCTCAAAGTATAAAAATGAATTAAAACAGAATCTTCATAAAAAATTTCCTAGTGGTAATATGGAAATTAATGGGGAGAAAGTTGAAATTGATAAATTTGTTGAGGATTTAGGAACCGAAGGTGTTAGTATAGATGATTTAAGAGATTTAAAAGTTAAGTCTGAGGCAGGATATACTGACCAAATTAAACAAGATGTTTCTAGTATTTATACTTCTACAAAAGAGATAAATAGAATGAAGGATGTTAGTGAAAAAACAGATAGATTAGGATTAAAAGGGATGACATACATATCAGGAGAACATAAAGATAAGATTACTAAGCCTTATACTGGTTATAAGGCAGAAAATCCTAGTAAGAATAGTGATATAAATAAAAATGAACCATTGCAAGGATATTCATATAAGGGAAAAGAGTATATTCTTGGGCTAATAAAACCAGAAGGAGCTGACTTTTATAGGGTTAAGAATGTATATGATACTGATGGCAATTTAATTAATAAAGAAAATCCAGTTGTTACTAATTTTAAAGAGAATCTTGATTTTAAAGGGTATGATGAAGGATCTTATAAAAATAAATATAATAATGCTCAAATAAGGTATACTGAAACAGGGACAGATAAAGGAAAACCTTCTCTTGTCCCTTTTGATACGCAAAATGGATGGTATGCTAATGAGATTTCTTATGATGAATCTGGAAGATTAAGGAGTTTTAATTTGTGTAATGTTGGAAAGAATAATTTACAAGAGTTTAATTCAGGTTCTGGTGTTGGAGATGATACATGCCAAATAATTAATTTAGCTACAGGCCAACCATATAATCAGTTTCCTGGTTTAAATGATGAAGAAAAAATAAAAAGAAAAGTTGATGATGCTGTTAAAGCAATTGAACAAGCGCAAAAACAACATTCTTCTGGAATTGAGAGTGCGAGTATTTTAGGAGAGGTTATGAAAGTTGGAGAGCCTATGGCAGCTGCTATGGGTACCCAATGTACTGATTTTATGTCTCCAAAAGATTGTCAATTATTATTTAATGTTTGTGACCCAGTAATATGTCCTTCTAGTAGATGTGATTTTGGAGGTGAATTTCCTGTTGAAGATGTAAAACAAACTGGGATTATTGGGGGTTTGACATTGTGTTTACCTAATATAAGAGAAGGAATTTATCTTCCTGTTTGTTTGTCTGGAATTAATGCAGGAATGCAAAGTTATATTGGGTTAATGGAAGATTATAGAGATTGTATGCAAGATAATTTAGAGACAGGACAATTAACTGGTGTTTGTGAGGAGATATATAGTGTGGGTGTTTGTGAGTTCTTTTGGAGACAAGCACAACCATTGTTAAATGCAGGTATTCCCAAATTAATGGGTGCATTGTTTGGAGAAGGTAGAGTTAGGGGTGGAGGAGAGTATTTAACTGTTCAAAACTCATGGGATAATGCTAAAAAATCCTTGAATTATTTTACTGATTATTATTCTGTTGCTTCATTTGAGGCATTTAAAGCAAGAGCTGTGGAGGAAATGACTAAGAGTTTATTTTGTAGGAATTCTATTTCTGCAGTTTATCCAGATACAGGAAATATGCTTGATTCATTAACTGAACCAGCATCTCCTCCTCAATTCCATGGTAGAATAGATGTAATCCCTTTCACTACTTCAACTAATCCTCCTCAATCACATTATAAGGTATTTTATCATATCTTTGCAGGGCAAGAAAGTAGAGCTTATTATCAGGTTTATCTAAAGAGTTCTAGAGAAGGAAGTTATTATCAAGATATTGGAGGAACTAGAATGGTTGACCAGGGTTATGCTACTCAAGGAGAGACTGTTTCAAAAACAAAGGATTTTACTGCTCCTGAAGGATACAATAAATTATGTATTAATGTTAATGGACAAGAGGAGTGTGGATTTGAAAAAGTTTCAACTAGTTTTGCAGTTAATTTTATTTCAGATAAATATAAACAAGAGCAAATAGAAAAGAAAGATATAGCATCTGAAAAAGAGTGTATTTCTGGAAGCCCTAGTGTTTATAGTTTGTTGACACCGAGTATGCAAGGGGCTGCAGAGGACTTAGTAGACCCTCAGATATACAATAAGGGAATAACAAGGATATGTGGTACAGATAATCCTGGAAAAGGCACAGATAGCTTAATTGGAACAGAAGACCAAAGATGGGTTGAGGTAGGTCATTGTGATAATGAAAACATGAAGTGTTGGTTAGATACATCTACTGTTGACGAGGTAATTAAACACACAGGTGTTGAAGAGGACACATTACAAAATTTAGAGCAAAATTCTTTGAAAGTATTACAAAATCAAGGAAAGTATATTAATGAGAATAATTTTGAGCAGATTTATAAGGAGATTACTGCTTCAAATAAGTATCCTGAAGAAAGAATTGAATTAGTAGAAAAGTATTATGA
>CAZRJP010000012.1:0-6698 GCA_964600865.1 Candidatus Woesearchaeota archaeon
GGTTGAGACAAAATATCCGAAAGAAACAGTAAGCAAAAAATCTTGGAATCCCCTCAATTATTCAGGAGAAATAGATGAAACCTCATTTCAGAGAATAACCCCTTTATCCAACCAACAAAAAACCAACAAAATCTCCTCCACGAATTCTCTCAATTTTATTCAATAAATTTATAAGTAAAGAATATCCTTTAATATTAAAGCAAATAGAAAACAAAAAGAGATGAAAAATGTTTAACCCATTTACACAATTTGGACTTATAATTTTAGTAGTTTTAGGAGTATCTATAATCATACGATTGCTTAAACAACCTTTAATAATTGGTTATATCTTGTCAGGAATTTTAGTGGGTCCTTTTGTTCTCAATCTAATTCAGGAAAGTGCAACTCTGAATGTTTTTTCTGAAATGGGAATTGCTTTTTTATTATTTATAGTTGGATTACATCTATCTCCAAAGGTAATAAAAGAAGTTGGTAAAGTTTCTTTAATTACTGGATTAGGTCAAATATTGTTCACTTCTTTAATTGGTTATACCATTGGAATAATGCTTGGATTCTCAATAATAACTTCTATTTATATAGCAATTGCATTAACATTTTCTTCAACAATTATAATAATGAAACTTCTTTCTGATAAAGATGCTTTAGAAAAACTTTATGGAAAAATATCAATAGGGTTCTTATTAGTTCAAGACCTAGTAGTTATTTTAATTTTAATTGCTGTTTCTTCTTTAGCAAGTGGAACAGAAGCAAGCAATGTCCTTTTTTCAACAATTATAAAGGGTCTAGCTCTTATAGGAATATTAATCCCTATTAGTTATTATGTCCTTCCAAAATTAAGTGATTTCTTTGCAAAATCACAGGAATTCTTATTTGTATTTGCTATTTCTTGGGGATTTGGCCTGTCTCTTTTGTTTGTTTATGTTGGTTTTTCTATTGAGGTAGGAGCATTAATAGCAGGAATTATGCTTTCAATGTCTCCTTATAGTTTTGAAATTAGTTCAAAACTAAAACCATTAAGAGATTTCTTCATAATTTCTTTCTTTATAATTTTAGGAAGTCAAATGGCTTTTACAGATATAACTCATTTAATAGTTCCTGCGATAATCTTCTCAGCATTTATTTTAATTGGTAATCCATTAATAGTGATGATTTTAATGGGCATTTTAGGATACAGCAAAAAAATAGGATTTATGGCAGGGTTAACAGTAGCCCAAATCTCAGAATTCTCCTTGATTTTAATTGCACTAGGTGTTAAAACAGGAGCATTAGAACAAGAGATTCTATCTTTTGTTACAATAATAGGATTATTAACTATTGCAGGTTCAACATATATGATAATTTATTCTGAAGCAATATTCAGTAAAATATCTAAATTTTTGACAATTTTTGAAAGAAAAAAGATTAGAGAAAAAAATATTCCTAAAAAGGATTATGATTATGTTCTTTTAGGGTATAACAGAATAGGATTTTCAATAATAAAGGCATTTTCAAAAATAACAAAGAACTTTTTAGTTGTAGATTACAATCCAAAAACTGTTAAGAGATTACAAAAAGATGGAATTAGTGCAGTTTATGGGGATGTAGATAATTCAGAATTTCTAGAAGATTTAGGAATTTGTAAATCTTCTGTAATTGTTTCAACAATTCCTGAAAAAGAAACAAACCAATTAGTTTTAGATGTTTTAGAAAGAAACAAATCAAACTCAATAGTTATTTTAACAGGAAGACAGATTACAGATGCCTTAGAACTATATAATTCTGGAGCAGATTATGTAATACTCCCTCATTTTTTAGGAGGAAAATATGCTGCAAAATTAATTGAAACAGCAAAAAAAGATGATAAAGCGTATAAAAAAGAAAGAGTAAAGGAATTAAAAGCATTAAATAAAAGATTAAAAATTGGACATAAACATCCTAAAATTGAAAAGGATAAAGAATAAAATGCCTCTAAAAATCCCCTAACTTTTGATAGTGAAAATATAAACAATTTTTTTAAAAAACTTTGGCCATCAATAAAAGTTCTTGGCCACTTAATTTGGATAGGTTTAATTATTTATTTTTTTATAGATATATAGAATCTGGCAATAATTATTCTTTTATATTTTCAATGGTTCTTTTGGGAATGTTATTAAAAGAAATTTATTCTAAGTGGAGAAAAAATAAATAAACATCATTTAGATTTTTCTATTAACTCAATAAAAAATCTTTCAGGTTTATTATCCTTATAATATCTATAATAACCTGGTTTTATTTTAATCTTTTTAATGAGCCTTTTTTTAATAATCTCTTTGTCGGATTTTTTAGGTTTCCAAGAATTTCTAAGCTTTTTATTAAATTCTCTTAAATCAATTGATTTCCTTCTCTTAAATCCCCTTTTTTTCATCTCCTTTTTAATTTCTAAAAACCTCTCTTTCAAATATTTTAATTTATTTTTAAAAAATAAAATATGTCCCTTTCCTAATTTATAACTTTTAGGAATGTCATTAAAATGAGTGTCAGGATGTTTTCTAACATATCCAAATAACTTTAGGATTTCATTATACTCAGCAATTAAATGCTGATCAGCTAGATACTTAGGTTTAATTAAATTAATTCTTACCATATAATTTAAAGAAGAATAGATTATAATAATTCTACTATTATCGACTCAAGTTTTGTTTTTGAGATGGTGCAGATTTAACCTGCTTTTTAGATTGGTGTTTAGCCTGTTTATGTTTTTTCTTACTCATTTTTTTTGCTTCTTCAGCAACAGCAGCTTTTTTCTCTTTAGTTTCTTTCTCACTTTCTTTTTTCTCAGAATCTTCCTTTTTACGTGCTTCTTTAAGAGATTTATTCATATCTTGACTTTTTTTAGGCTTTTTACTTGCAGATTCTTTAGCTACCTTATTTATTTTCTCTTCTCGTGCTTTTTTATCTTTCAACTTTTTAGGTAATTCTACAAGTTTAGCAGAAACAGTTCCATTAGAGTTCAAACTTGCTTTAACTTTAACTTTATGAGGAGGATTTTTTATTCCTCTCCTCCATAAGAATTGATTAAGATATGTATCTAATTTAATTTTATTTAAATCTCTATCTCTAATTTTCATATGTCTAACTAAGAACTCTTTTATTGTTTTTACAGCCTTATTTGTCTTTTTATATCTAGGCACAACCCTACATTTCTCTCTAAGTGGGATAATATATTCTTTTTCTTCAACATTATTTTTTTTATCTTGTTTTTTCTTTGCCATTTTATTCTAAAGATATTAAAAGTCTTATTAACCGTAGTGGAATCTTTTAATTTTTCTTGGTTTAATTTTTAATTTAGTTCTTCTCCAGTTTCTTCTGTGCCTTGTCATATGAGATGGGTGTATCCTTTTTCCTACTCCAAACTTTTTGAGAACAGTCCAGACTGGAGCCCACTTAGTCCTTTTTCGATGTTTAGCTAATCTTGCTTTTTTCTTTTTATTTTTTATTCCCATTTTATTGAATATTCTCCATAAATTTTTTTCCTTTATCTGTTAATGTCCTTCCAGGTTTTTTACTTCTAACACCCTTAATATTTTTAGCAATTTCAGTTAAACCTGCTTTATCAAGTTGTTGTAATATTGTTCTTATAATCTTTCCAGAAGCTTTCCTAAATTCTTCAGGAGTATGACCCCTATTTTTCTTGCTTCCATATTTTGTTCTAAGCCTATTAACTCCAACAACGCCTTTTTTGTAAACTTGTTTTAAAATACTTGCAGACCTTTTATTCCAGAAATCAGGATCATCTATTGGTCTTTTTTTACTAGGACCTGATTTAACATATTGTGCCCATTCAGGCATTTTAATTTCAGGAATTTGTTTTAAAGCAGAAGCTAATTTTAGGTTATATTCTTGAGGATGTATTTCATATACTGGATTTCCCATTTTCATTATATTAAACACACTACATATTATAATGCAAGTGTTTGATTTTCAGGCAACCCTTTCGGATTTAGATTCACTTAATAAGTGATTCAACCTATTTTTATTCAGAAGAGTTGGTTTATAAAGTTTTAGGATTTAGCACTTTTTGGAATTTATAATGTATCCCTTAAAAAATGTATTCTCTCTTGCAGATATTAATTTAAGTTTTAGAATCTTTTTTGTTTTATGAATCCTTATGAAGAAACTAAAAAAAGAATGGATCTTGCAGAGAGGGTTTCACAAGATTTTTGTGATTGTCTTGGAGTTGTTTTAACAGGTTCTGTAGCTTATTCTCCTAATCTTAATGTATCTAAAGAGTCTGATATTGATTTAATGGTCATTACTGATGACCTGAAGAAAACTCTCCCAATGTTAATTGAAAATAAAAGGGAGAGAAAATCATTAGAATCTAGATTTTTTGAAGGATATTGCATAAAAAGAGAGATTGAAGGAATCCCAGTAAGCACACATGTTTTAAGCAAGGATGCTTTGGATATCATTTCAAAATGTTTTGTAGCAGACATTAGAGTATATCGCCCAACAGCAAAAAATGATTTCTATAATCTGCAGGGATTTGAATCAAATAAATATAGTTATTTTATTAAGAATATTTCTTTGGATGAATTAAATGGTGTTAGAACAATAGTTCCAGTATCATTTATTTATAATGATAGATACTATATTGGAGTTCATAGAGATAAATTTTTAAGCAATCCCATAATTTTAAAGGAAAGAGAGGATTATATTTCTAAAAGTTTAGATAAATTATGGAACATAGTTGCTGAAAATCTTTGTGATGAGTCTAAAAGGATTTATAATAGAGTAGATTTAGATGAGATGAATGTGCTGAATTCTTTGGCCAAGAAAGATAAAATGTCTTCTGAAATTAAATCTATAATAATGAAAAAAACAAAGTTTTATGTCTCTAAATATATTTAAAATTAAATACTGCATCTTTTAATTGTTTCCCTCGGATTAAATAAGTTAAATTCAACTATTGAAATTTTTTTATCTATGTTATCATTTCCAGAAGAAATGCTAAGAGTATTTCCTATTTTTTCAATAAAATTTCCAGATAACTTAACTGTTTCATGAATATGTCCATGAAGACTCACTAAAGGTTGTTTTTCTTTTATAATTTTTTTAATAGCTTTGCTTCCAACGTGATTTTTTTGAGAAACCATATCTAAAGAGGTATTATATGGGGGGGAGTGAGTAACAAGAATTAATTTTCTTGGATTTTTATCTTTTGTTAGTTTTTGCAAATCTCTTTCAATATTGTTTTTTCTATTAGATAAATTAAATTTTTTATCTGTTGAATTGTTTATCTTTCCTTGGAGAATAAAGCGTCCTCTTTTTTTTGTTTCTTTTTCATTAGCAAGATCTAATTTTTCCCAGTCTTTAAATAAAAAAGGAGTAAGAGGCACGTAGGAATATCCTATGATTTTAAATTTTTCATGGAGAGAAATACATTTGTTTTGTATTACTTTATATCCTCCTTTTTTTTGATTTTTTTTCAAAACATTCAGGTTTTTTTTAAAATCATCATTACCTAGTAAAAGAAATACGTTGCATTTTTGATTTTTCTTATGAAATTTACAGATCAATGGAATTAATTTTTTTTCTAAGAATTTTTTTTGTTTTGCAGGAGTTCTATTCTTTTTATCTTTAGGAAGCAAATCTCCCCCAATTATAATTGAATCTGCTTTTGTTTCATTTGCCCTATTAAATAATTTTTTATACTGTATAAGATTTCCATGGATATCAGAAGTATAAATAATATTGAATTCTCTCTCATCTATTGATGCATGGGGAAAACAAAGTCGTCTTAATGCATCTCTAATCACTTCTGACTTACTAGAGTATAAATCTCTTTTTACTAATTTTTGGGCTTTTTCCATTAAGCTTTTAGTTAATCTTACCTGAATTGTTTGCATTACTATAGTAATGCATTTTAATTTATAAAGTTTCTTATTCCTTTCTAACAGGCTTTCTCCATTGTTTTAAAACAATTGTAAATCCAATAACCCTTGCAGTATATCTTTTTCCAAGTTTTTCTAAAATCTCATTGGAATATTCTTTTACTTTTTTCTTACCTTCTTTGCCTTGGCTTCTAGCAGAAGATAAAACAGAAATCTTTACATTTTTATGACTCTTGAACATATTTTTAATTCCAGAGATAAAATTATCTGTAACTCTTTGTTTTCCTAATTGCAAATGTCCTATGATTGTTTTTTCTTTTGCCATATTTATTTTTTAATCTTATTTATATCCTTTTTCTTAGCTATAATAACTTTTGGATTTTTAACCCCAAATGTCCCAATTTTCATCTTTTCTTTTTTATAAACATCCTTGCCTGTGAAGACATTCACTTTAATATCATTTCTATTATCTCTCCAATCTTGACTATAAGCAGCACATAAGTTAGCCATTTGTTTTTTCTCTTCTTTAGTTATTTTAGATAATTTTTCCAAAGCAATGCAAAAAGGACTACCACTAGCAATAGTATGCATGATAATATTCTCTTTTCCAATAAACTCCTTCACAAGTTTTTCATTTTGAGAGTCATTTTTTCCCATCAAAACAATCTTACCTGAATCCAATTCTTTTTCTCTAAATTTCATTTTTTTAAGCCAAGCATGAACTTTTTTTAATGCTTTTTTCTGATCATCCCAAGTTAATCTATCTAATGCAGATTTATAGTTAACCCACTCATAACCAGAATGTTCTTTTTTATCTAAAGAAATCTTTTGTTTTTTAACTCTTAT
>CAZRJP010000012.1:6798-22613 GCA_964600865.1 Candidatus Woesearchaeota archaeon
TTTCTATATTTTTCTGACATGTTCAATTATAATTTTTTTCCTTTTTAAAATTTAGCTTCCCCATTTTTCTAAGGCATCTTTCAATTCAGGATGTTTTTTAGAATATTTTTTTAAAGAAACACCTTTTAATGAAGCATCAACAGCCTGCCTCATTGCCTTTGCACCTGAAACACTTCCACGTGGATGCCCATGAACCCCTCCACCAGCCTGAACAACAATGTTTTTTCCCATTAATTTAATAATTTTTGGGACTATTCCAGGATAAACACCCCCACTTGCAACTCCAAGAACAGATTTAACATTATGCCATTTTTGTGATAGATACTTATTAGTTTTTTTAGTAAATTTTCTTTCAATCTCATTTTCAATATGTAATATTTCATCCTTTCCTCCAGTCATCTTACCATAAGCAGCACCAATATGAAGAGTATCTACTCCTACCATTCTTGCAAGTTGAGCAATAACTTCCATAGTCATACCGTGTTTAGGATTTCTATCAAACATAGCATGTCCTGCCCTATGAGCATGTATTGGAAGTTTAGTGTGATTTCTAGCAGTTTGTAATGCACTCCAACCAAGAGTGATAATATCTAACATAATGTAATTACCTCCATTTTTTTCAACAAATTTAATCCTTTTTAACATCTCTTCTGTTTCAGCAGTACAGTTAATCAAATAAGCTTTTTTATTGCCTGTTTCTTTTTCAGCTTTTTCTTTCATTTTAATTGTTTTTAGAAAACGTTTTTTAAATCTGTTAAATTTTTGACTAGTTAAATTTTCATCATCCTTAACAATATCACATCCACCCATCCAAGAATCATAAGCAACCTGAGAGTGTTCTCCTGGCTGCAACCCAACTTTTGGTTTAACAATTGTTCCAATAAAAGGCCTTTTTTTAACACCAAATTTTTTTCTTAAACCCTTTATTCCAAATTGAGGACCCTTAAAACTTTTAAGCATTTTTTTAGGTAGAGTGACATCTTCCCAAAGTAAACCATCTACAGATTTCATCCCATAGATATTCCCTCCAATACTAGAAAGAATTTCAGGTAAGTTTCCTAATTCAAATAACTTTAATGGATAAGCAATTCTAGCCCTTTTATTTTTCTTATCAAGATAATAGACTTTAGGAGATAACCCTTTCCTAATACGAGGTTTAATTGTTTTAACTTCAGTCCATGTTCCCACACTTGATTCTCCAGCAACAACAGAAGCTACTTTTTTGAAGTTCCTACCTTTTGCAGGAGTTATCTTATACTGCATGATTAGGTCTGTTTTTTTCGGTTTATAATTAGTATTAATAAAGTCCTCATATTTGTAAGATTTCTTTTTTACCATTTTCCTCTTTTATATATTAAATTCTTATAGTTTATATTATTTTTCTAATTTTTTAACAACACTTCCTTTATCAGTGTCATTAACCTTATATCCTAACTTTTCAATTTCCTCTCTTATCTCATCTGCCTTTTTCCATTTTTTTCCATCTCTTGCTCCATCTCTTTTTTCAACCAATTTTTTAATTTTATTTGGTATTTTAATCTCCTTTTCTTTAAGCAAGTCTAATCCTAAAACAGAATCCATTTTTTTAATGGTCTTAATTTTCCCCTTAGCTTTTTTATCTCTAACAAGCTTCCATAAGACTTGCAATGCTTTTGGAGTGTTTAAATCATCGTCCATTGCTTTCTCAAATTCATCTATATACCCTTGATTAATTCTTCCATTATCTTTTAATTTATGCGCTATGTTCTTTAATCTTTGCAAAGATGTTTTGGCAGTCTTTAATGAATCCCATGTAAAATTAAGTTTTTGTCTGTATATTTTTGTTAAAAATAAATATCTCAAATCTAAAGGTGTAAATCCTTTTTCAGATATGTCTTTTAATTTGTAAAAATTTCCTAATGATTTTGACATCTTTTTGTTGTTTACTAAAACCCATTCATTGTGAAGCCAGTATTTTACAAATGGCTTGTTATTTGCTGCCTCGCTTTGAGCAATCTCATTTTCATGATGAGGAAAAACCAAATCAATTCCACCAGTATGAATATCAAACGGCTGCCCGAGATATTTTGTAGACATTGCACTACATTCTATGTGCCATCCTGGTCTCCCTTTTCCAATATCTGTCTTCCAGAAAACATCTCCATCTTTTTTAGTGTAAAATTTCCATAAAACAAAATCTTTTGCATTGCTTTTATCATATTCATCTTCAGAGACTCTTTTACTTGCACCTGTTTTTAATTTGGTTAAATCAATCCCAGACAATTTACCATACTCCTTAAATTTTTTAATTGAGAAATAAATTCCATCTTCGGCCTTATATGCAATACCTTTATTTAATAGTTTTTTAACAAGTGAAACCATTTCATCTATATGCTCTGTTGCATGAGGCATTACCTCTGGCCTTTCAATATTCATTGCATCTATATCTTTCAAGAAAGCTTTTTTGTATTTGTTAGTAAAATCTTTAAGAGTTTCTCCTGCTTTTTGGCTATCCCTAATTGTTTTATCTTCTACATCTGTAAGATTCATTACCTGCCTTATTTTGTATCTTTTAAATTTTAGGTGCCTTCTTAAAATATCTGCAAAGAAATAAGCCCTTAGGTTTCCAATATGAACATAATTATAAATAGTAGGACCACAGACATACATTCCAACCTTACCTTTTTTTAAGGACTGGAATTTCTCTTTCTTTCTTTTTAATGTGTTGTATAATTTTAACATTTAGATTATTAAGAGTAAGAAACTTTAATTTAAAAAACTAGTTAATCTGATTCAATAGTAGCAATAATATCAACACTTGCACCATATATTTCTTGCCCCTCACTTAGACTAATAGTATATTTAGATGAACAAGGTGGAGCTGTTTCTGGGATATTAAATGTAACTAAAATAGGATTCCTCATTATACTTCCTGCAGGAATATTAACATCTCCTTGTTTTCCTAGTGCAAGATAAGAATCTGCTTCCTCCACACTTAAACTACTACAATCAGTTTCAGTAGCTTCAATTTGATATGAAAATTTTGCGGCTTCAGTTTCAACATTCCTTATAGAAAAAGCAAAACCCTCACCTCTAGTCCCTTTCTCTAAATTAATCCTTCTTGAAGGTGGGAGAATAACAATTTTTTTATTATCATCATTTGAGAATAACTTATTTATTTCATCTTTAACTGCAACATCAATAACATCAATGCTTGATTGAGCACTAAAGAAAATTTTATTAACAAAATATCCTCCTAGAATTAAGACCATAACTAATAACACAATTGTTACCATTGTACCCATGGTTAGTTCCATTGCTGCTTTTTTATTCTTATTTATCATATATTTATTATGCTGGAAGATTTAATGCACCGGGTGTGTAAGAAAAAGTAAGCCATATAAGGGCTGCAATTACTAAAACACCAACGACAATCGCTAGTATATTCAATTTTTTAGCTATCTTAGATTTCTCTTTCTTATTAATAACCAATCCAACAATACCTAATATAATTGCAGGAAGTGGTTGAAAGAAAGATAGAGCTAGAGCAACAATACCTAGAATATACGAAGTTTGTTTTTCTTCCTCTTTTTTCTTAGCCATACATTATAAAGAAGATTTATTTTTATAAACCTTTCTAAATAAGATGTTTTATTTTTAAGAAATGGGAATGGTGGGAATCGAACCCACTACACCATGATATCTGACAATTTTTTACAAATCTCTAATTGAAATTTGTCTTCAGTCATGTGCTCTCCCAATGAGCTACATTCCCTTAGTATTTGAATGTAAACATTTAAGCCAATTAATTGACTAATGAACTACATCTCCCTTAGAAGAATATAGTAAGAAATCTTTTTTAAAACTATTGAAATTCATCTTAAAAATGTAAGTTGGGAATAGGCCACCTTCTGTAGTTTGTTGTCCTGTATGATATTACTCAGTGGAGGACAAACCAAACTTGTCAATATTTAACTAAGCAGCTTATAGCTTTGCACAGGTTAAGATGCTCGTTTCATCAAGTTTGTTTCTTCTTAGCTCCATTCACATTTCATTGCTCTAAAACAACTGTGTCGTTTCTGTAGCCAACAAAACCTTTCCTCAATAGAGTTAGGTTTTATGGTGCCAAAATTCCAAGGAATTTTTAGCACAGAGCCATACTTCACAGCATCTAGGATTTCCCCTAGTAACCTTTTATTGTGGGCGGACCTTCCACAGAATTCAATGTCCATATAATTTGACATTTGCTTAATTAAAAGCTGAACCCGATGATTGACTACCCAACTTACAAAGATACAAATTCTGTAAGGTTTTTAAGCTTTACTATCTTTGATTTTTTAATGAAAAAAGAGAGACTTAAAAACAAAAAAAGAAGGAATAATTTCCATAGCAAATCTAAAAAAGAGGTTATACAAGAACTAGGAACTTCTGAGCAAGGCCTTTCAGATAAAGAGGCTAAAAGAAGATTAGAAAAATTTGGTAAGAACACTATTAAAAAAACCCATAAATTTAGACCAATAAAAGTATTATTTGAGCAATTTAGGTCTTTTTTAATTTATATATTATTAGCAGCAATTGTTATATCTGTGATAATAGGCCATTTTACTGATGCCATTGTTATTACTGTAATTGTTGTAGTAAACGCATCTATTGGATTTTTTCAACAATATAAAGCTGAAAAAGCAATAATTGGTTTGAAGAAATTACTAATTCCAACATCTATTGTTATTAGAGAGGGTAAACATAAGGAGATAAATTCTTCAGAGGTCATTCCAGGAGATATTTTAATATTAAAAACTGGAGATAAAATAAATGCAGATTGTAGGATTATTGAATCAAATAATTTATCTACAAATGAGGCAGTATTAACTGGAGAGAGTTTATCCATTAGTAAAAAGGAAAAAGTTTTTCCAACAAAAACAATCCTTCCTGAAAGAGCGAATATGGTTTATACTGGAACAGAGGTGGTTGCAGGAAACGGAAAGGCCGTTGTTGTATTTACAGGAATGAATACTGAATTTGGAAAAATTGCTTCTGAATTACAAGAAATTGAGTTTAAAAAAACACCTATACAAAAAAGATTAGAGGTTTTTTCAAAACAATTGGGATTAATTATCCTTGGTCTTGTAATTGTTGTAATGCTTTTAGGATTTACACAGCATTTTGATAAGATTCAGATGTTTTTAACTGCAATTGCTCTTGCTGTTGGTTCTATTCCTGAGGGTCTTCCAGCAGTTTTATCCATTTCCTTTGCAATTTCTTCTGTATTTATGTCAAAGCAAAATGTCATAATAAGAAAACTCCCTGCTGTTGAAAGCCTTGGAAGTGTCACAGTTATTTGTTCAGATAAGACAGGCACACTTACTGAAGAAAAAATGCATGTTCAGAAAATCTTTGCTGATAATAAGATGTACAGAAAAAAAGGAAAAGAGATTTTATCCAAGAACAAAAAATTAAAGAAAGTCAATCTGAAAAAAACATTTCATTTATATCAATTAGTAAAGACAAGCATTTTATGTAATAACGCTCGTTATGAAAAACTTGAATCAGGAGATGTGTCTTTTATAGGAGATCCTACTGAACAGGCTTTTGTTAGAATGGCTCTTGATTTAGAGATGAATAAGAAAAATCTCACTGAAGAAGAACCAAGAGTTAAGGAATTTGAATTTGATTCCAAAAGAAAGATGATGTCTATTCTAAGAGATGCAGGAAGAAAAAATGTTCTTTATTCTAAGGGAGCTTCTGAAAAAATTCTAAGTAAGTGTTCTTTTGAGATTGTTAAAGGAGATATAAAAAAATTAAGTGAAAAAAGAAAAAAGGAATTATTGAAACAATCTTCAAAGATGGAGAAAGAAGCATTAAGGGTTTTGGCCTTTGCTTATAAAAATTTTAATAAAAAAGAAAAAGCAGAAGAGAATGGAATGATTTTTTTAGGATTTATAGGAATGATTGACCCACCTAGAAAAGAGGTTAAAAGCGCGATAGAGAAAACAAAAAAAGCAGGAATAGAAATTAAAATGATTACTGGAGATAGTAAATTAACTGCAGCAGCTATTTCTAAACAAATAGGGCTGAAGGGAGAAATAATGACTGGAGAGGAATTAGAAAATGTTTCTGAAGAGGATTTAGTTGATGTGATAAAAAAAGTGGTAATATTTGCAAGAACAAGTCCTCAGCAAAAACTCAAGATCACTAATGCACTTCAATCAAATAATGAGACTGTAGCAATAACTGGAGATGGTGTTAATGATGTTTTGGCATTGAAAGCAGCAGATATAGGAATAGCAATGGGCAAAAGAGGAACCGATGTGGCAAGAGATACAGCAGATGTCATTTTAATGGATGATAATTTTGCATCTATTGTTTCAGGGATAAGAGAAGGAAGAAAAACTTATGATAATATTAAAAAATTTATAAAGTATATGCTTGCTGTAAACTTTAGTCAGATAATTTTGATTATGTCTGCATTGTTTATGAGGCTTCCATTACCCTTATTACCATTACAAATTTTATGGTTGAATTTATTAACAGATTCAATACCTGCATTGTCATTAGTGTTTGAAAAACCAGAAGATGTTCTATCTTTAAAACCAAGGCAAGAAAAAAGCACGTTAACAGGGACGTGGAAATTTATTATTGTTGGAGGAATAATTGCATTTATTTCTGAATTTATAGTTTACTTATTAGGGCAGGGGACACTTCCTATTCAGACAGTACGATCCATGGTTTTAACTACAGCAATATTATTTGAATTGTTTTTTGTTTACACTTGCAGAAGTAATAAACCTTTATTAGAGATAGGAATTTTTTCAAATAAATGGTTAAATTATTCAATTGTTTTATCACTAGCCTTACAACTAATTTTGATTTATACTCCTCTTGCAGGAGTTTTCAAGCTAGCTCCTTTAAGCATAATGAACTGGATGATTATAATCCCTTTTGCAATTTCAGGATTAGTTATATTTGAAATAGGAAAATATATAAGAAATATGAAATCTAAAAATTAGATTTTTATAAGAGAGATAATTATTAATCCTATTCCTGCACCTAATAGACATCCCGCCATTTTTCCTAGCATAGAAGACATGGTTGTTCTTAAATTATCTATTTTTAATTTTCTTTGATGTTCTGCAATATATCCTTCAAATAATCCTCCAACGCCATCTGTAATAGTATTACCTGCAGCTCCTCCAATAATCGCTCCAGGAATTCCTGCTAAATTTCCTCCAATGACTGCAGCAAAAACTAAAACTCCATTATCAATTGCTCCAAAAACTATATCGGGATAAATTGAACTAATTTTAATTGTCAAAAAATTAGATATTGAAAGAACAAATAAACCTAATAATAAAAAAGCAGGACCTATAAGATCTTTTTTAAAAACAAAGTAAGAACTAACTGCAATAACAATTATAGAAAGTGTAATAAAACTTGCAATCGCCCTTAAAAAAGCGATTTTTGTCCCTCTTCTTTTAACTTCCATAGGAATAAATAAAAAATATCTTTTAAGTATTTTTCCAATAAATATAAACAAGGGCAAAGAAAAGATGGTGCCCTTGTTTGAGGTGTTAGAGGTTGTTTAAAGAGTTTTATTGTCTTTACATTAAAAATAAATAAGCTTTATTTATAAAGGAACAGAAGAAAAAATATATAGGAATAATATATTTTTTTAATACACATATCCTTAAAAAAGATAGAGAATACCTTTTTTTATGGAATTATTAGGATTAATCCTTCAGAGTAGAGAATTAATTAAAATTGTTTATGCAGCTTTAATTATATTCATATGTGCTATTATTACATTTAAATCAAATAAAATATTTAGACTAAGTGAATATACTGGAATAAGGTACTTTAGAAATGCTTTTTTCTTTTATGGATTAGCTTTTCTTTTTAGATATTTTTTAAAATTCGCTTTATTGGACCTATCTATAAGTTTTTCAATTACACTCTCTAATTTATTTTTTGAATTCTTTATAATTATGGCTGGATTTTTTTTACTTTATAGTTTGCTTTGGAAAAAGATAGAAAATCCTCATGAACATCATGTAAGCTCACTTTTTAATGTTAAAATTATGATATTTTACTTGATAACTATTTTAGTTGTTTCTTTAGATTACTTATGGCAAACATATGCATTTTTATTTATATCTCAGATAGTTTTATTTACTCTTTTATTTTCATTAAGTTTTATTAATTATAGGGAGAAGGGCCAGAATAGAAGATTTTTGAAATTTTATTCTTTTGCAATGTTTTTGGCATTAATAGCATGGATATTAAATGCATTTGCAGCTGTTTGGTTTAATTGGAATATAATTGCAGTTATAATAATTTATTCTTTAAATATTATTATGTTTTTAATATTTTTATATGGCATAATAAATGTAACAGGTTCAAAATAAAATGGGAAAGAAACGAGAGAGATTAGAGATAATAAGAGACATACTTGAGGCAGTTAAGGAGAAGAGAAGTATAAAACCAACTAGATTATTGTACTCATCTAATTTATCTCCTCAGATGTTTAAATCATATATTGGGGAACTAACTAAAAAAGGATTTATAGAGGAAAAAGAAAAGAAAAAATCTAAAGAATTTGTTCTTACAAATAAAGGAAGAAATTTTCTGTATGAGTATAAAAAAATAGAAAATTTTATTGAAAGTTTTGGATTATAATTATTTTTTCTAGAAATTTAATCAAGTAAAATAAACAGTAGGAAATTCTAGTTACATACTAATAATGAGGCTTTTAGTAGCTATATGCTGAAATTCTCGCCGAAGCTCGAATCTTACACAATAGCTCTATCAACATTATCTTATATAATGGCCTTAGTTGTCTCGTTTTGCGGACGACTTCAAGCTTAGATGCTTTCAGCTTTTATTCGTACAATGCGTAGCTATGCAGCCTGCCATTTGACAACTGCTCACCAGAGGCATCCAAGTCTCGTTCCTCTCGTACTAGAAACTTGTTCCACTCAGACAACAACACACCTAGTAGATATCATACAAACTGTCTCGCGACGTTCTTAACCCAGCTAACGATCCCTTTTAATGCGTGAACTCCGACACCCTTGGTAGCTTGTGCACTCCCAGGATAGGAAGAGCCGACAGCGATGTACCAAACCGCCCCGTCAATACGGACTATCGGGGGCGACAAGCCTGTTATCCTTGGGGTAACTTTTCTATCAGACACAGCTTCTATTAAAAAAGCATGTGGGTTCACTAAGCCCGGCTTTCGCCTCTGCATTCTTTGCTTGTCAGAATACAGTTAGATAAGCTTTTGCCTTCGCACTCAACTCCAGATTTCCAAGCTGGATGAGCTTATCATTGGGTCCTATCGATATTCTTTCGACAGGGCACCGCCCCAGTCAAACTGCCCGCCTGCTGCTGTCCTCTAAAGAGTCAAGCAGTTTTAGGAAAAATGGGTAGTATTACATTGTTGCTCCACCACCACCGGAATGATGGCTTCGACGCTCCTACCTATACTCTGCATTTCTCCTAAAACCACAACAACAAGTTGCAGTAAAGTTCCACAAGGTCTTCGCTTCCCACTAGGCGTCCGTGGTCTTTTCACCACGCAATGTTTTCAGAAGGCTCCAACTGGGGACAGTGACAACCTCGTTAAACCATTCATGCAAGTCGCCATTCAGACGACAAGGTATTACGTTACCTTAAGAGGGTCATAGTTACCCCCGCCGTTTGATGGGCCTTAGCTCCCTTGAAAAAAAGTTTCAGACACCACCACTGGGCAGGTCTCATCAAGTATACAAGTCTTTTCAGATTAGCACTTGACTACGTTTTTGGTAAACAGTCGGGCCGTCTTCGTTACTGTGATCTACTAATGCATACAACTTTCGAAGTACACAAAAATAGACATCCCTTCAGCCGAAGCTACAGGACTAACTTGCCGAATTCCCTCAATTGGTTTTACCCTTCATGTCTTAGCCTTCTCAGCTTGAGCATCAGTGTTGAATATGGGTACAGTTATTAAATCAAGAGTATAAACTTTTCACTGGGTCCAGGAATCAGTAATTTTACTTAACAATTTCATTTACATCTTTGCATTACGCTAAATAAATTTAATTGTTAAAACACTCTGTCGAGTGCTCACTTATCCTGAATCGATTTACACTATATAAGATTTAATTAGTTCAGGAATATTAACCTGATATCCATCATTGTACTCAGTTAAGATACAATTTAGGTACTGACTAACCCTTAGCTAACATATATTGCTAAGGAAACCTTGCTCTTTCGACACTCTCCATTCTCAGGAGAGTCACATCCTACTACCACCAGGATTCTCATTGCTTTTTGCTCCAATTCTCCTTTCGAAAAATCTTCTGTGCAAAAAACACGCCTGCTTACCAGAACACTCTTCTGAGTGCCTCCAAAGTATCGGTATCATATTTAGCCCCGTCCATTTTCAGGGCTCTGAACCTCGATAGGTGAGCTGTTACGCTTTCTTTAAAAGTTAGCTGCTTTTAAGCTTACATCCCTAGTGTCTTAGGTTCAAAACACCTTTCGATACACTTAATATGAATTTTGGGACCTTAACTCTGGTCTCCCTTGTTCGGGTCTCGGAACAGTATCTTACATACTGACCCTGTTTCCTGTTTTAAGCAATTAATAGTTTCTGAGTTGGAAAGAGTTTCCGTAGACAATAGTCCCTGCGAAACTTATCCGTGCTTTACACCATTAATAAACTAAACAAGACTATACGTAGGCATATTTCAGCAGGAACCAGCCATAGCCGAATTAGATAAGCTTTTCACCCCTATTCACAGATTATCTAAGTACATGTCCATAACACTAGTTCAGGCCTCCATCCTCCTTTCGGAAGACTTCACCTTATCCATGAATAGATCATCCGGCTTCAGGTCTAAACCATATGACTAATGCCTTTTCAGACTTGCTTGCGCTTAGGTTACTCTTTAGTAAAGATTAGCCTCGCCATATAATATAACTCCCTGGCCCGTTCTTCAAAACGTACGTTACAACTATAGTAAAAAATTACTCTGAGCCGTAACAAACTGTAACTGGTAGATTTCAAATCTTTTCACTCTCTATTACGAGTACTTTTCAGCTTTCCCTCGTGGTACTAGTGCACTATCGGACTTTGGTTTTATTTAGGGTTAACAGTTAATCCTGTCATATTCAGACCCCCAATCCAGGAGGCCCTACTCTTTTAGAGAACACCATATTTCTTTTGTTTACGGGGCTATCACCCTCTATGGCCTAACTTTCCAGTAAAGTTTAACTAAAAAATTTAGGTGTTTATCTCCACCACATCTCTATCTGTTTTTCAACAGAAGATTCAGCTTGCCCTATACCCTTTTCGCTCTCTGCTATTCAGGGCATCACATTAATTGTTTTCTTTTCCTGCCGGTACTAAGATGTTTCAATTCCCAGCGTTTATCCTCCTCTCGGAGCATTCAGAGATCTTGGGATCAAAGTTTGCTTGCAACTCCCCCAAGAATTTCGCAGCTTGCCACGTCCTTCATCAAAACCAAAACCAAGCTATTCGTCTACCAGTATAAAATAGTAGTATGTTCTATTATTATAGTGGGATTTCCTACTGCTTATTTCATTGAATATAAATCAGTTCTACTGACATTCTCTATAAGATAAAACGATCCGTTCGTTTCACCTATCTCAATAATTTCTTGCATTATTGCAAGCTTATTTTTTGAGTATGATTTTTTATTAACTAAGAGTTTATTATAGATATCTTTAATGGACCCGCCGTGAATCGAACACGGATCTCCTCCGTGCAAGGGAGGTATCTTAAACCATTGGACAACGGGCCCAATGAATATTTTGAATCCATCTTGTTTTTAATCTTTTTTTAAAAGATTATCTATAATAAGATGAGTATGTAGAAGAGGGATAAAATCCCTTAATTTTCTTGAAATAATCAAGCTAATTAAATCTAGAAGATAATTGCCCTAGATCTTTATAATAAATTTAGGAGGTGATCCATCTGTAGGTTCCCCTACAGGTACCTTGTGACGACTTAACCTACCTTGTCTAGTCAAGGTTCTCCTTAAAATAAGTTTCACCATAACTAAACTCGGTTGGTTTGACGGGCAGTGTGTGCAAGAAACAGTGACATATTCACCGTTCGCTGATAACAAACGATTACTACGGATTCCAGTGTCATGAGGCTGAGTTACAAGCCTCAATCTAGACTAGGATGAACTTTAAGAGATTAGCTTCCCCTTTCGGAGTCGCATCTCGTTGTATTCACCTTTGACGCGCGCGTGTAGCCCAGGGGATTCGGGCTGTACCCACCTAACGTAGCCCACACTTTCATCCTTGTTGCCAAGGCAATCTGCATATAGTACAAATAGTAAATATGCATGTGGGTCTTGCCTGTTACCTGATTTAACAGGTCATCTCACGACACAGGCTGACGTCGGCCATGCAGCTCCTCTCAGCGCGTCAGGTAAGCCCTTCAGACTGACCTTCATTCTGCTGTCGCTCCTGGTGAGGTTCACGGTGTAGAATCTAATTGAACCGCACGCGTCACCCGTTGTAGTGTCTCCCCGCCAATTCCTTTAAGTTTCGGCCTTGCGACTATATTTCCCAGGTAGCACACTCTTTGGCTTCCCTTCAGCACCAATACCTCTCGAGGAGGTACTGATGTTTAGTGTGCAGTGTTCACTGCTAGGACTACACGGGTATCTAATCCGTTTTGCGCCCCTAGCCTTCATCCCTGACTGTCAGAACTGTTCTCGTAAGATGCCTTCGCTGTTGTTAGTCCGCTCAAGATCAAAATATTTTACCATTACTTTGAACGTACTTCTTACGTCTACCAGTCTCTAGCTTAGTAGTATTCCTTGCTCGCCCAATGCTTGAGACACTGGATTTCACAAGGAACTTAATAAGCAAGCTACGGATGTTTTAGACCCAATAATGATGGCTGCGACTTGGACCGCTAGTATTACCGCGGCGGCTGGCACTAGTCTTACCCAGTCCTTATTCTTGAAACTTTTTACATTTCACAAAAGCTTTCCAATTTGGAAAGCACTCTGGCTCACTCTGTCACACTTTCGTGCATTGCAGAAGATTCCTAACTGCTGCACCCCGTAGGGCTGGGAATAATATCTCAGATTCCCTCTCAGGGCCTCTCCGCTAAGAGCCCTTATGGATCTTTGGCTTGGTGGGCTATTACCCCACCAACAACCTAATCCACCGCAGCCCCATCCTTAAGCGCAAATTTAAAAGATAAGTCATTCCAGGGCATATCTTCTATCAGGTATTAGCCTCAGTTTCCCGAGGTTATCCCTGACTTAAGGGTAGGTTAGCTACGTGTTACTGAGCGATTCGCCTTTAAATTCCGAAGAACCTAAAAAAACTTGCATGTCTAAGTGCAAACCAGAGAGCCGCAGCCGCCAGCAGGATCAACTGGAATTAACAATTTCATAAATTCTGATTATAATAAATTAGAATTTCCATTGCGCAATTTTCTTTGTAAGATAGAAAATTACTTCACTTCTCCTAACTATTGGCTGTCATTAATTATTATCTAGAACTACAACTAGATGATTGCTTCTACATACATCATACTTTAATGTGATAAGCATTACACCTTATTAAAGCACTCATCTTAGTTATGTCATATTGGATGAAATCACATTTATAAACCTTTCGTAGAAATTTTAGATATGATAAATTAATTACATCCTCAATAATTTATTAAAAATTCTTTCTAAGTTATCTGTATTTGCCACCTGGACAAAAGATTTTGAAGGAATAGAATAACATTTCTCTCGATCTTTTTTGCTTTCAAAAACAAATCCCGAGCGAGTAACTTCTGAAACAGGTATCCAGAACCAAGTATTATAATGATAATTTTTATTTGAAATAACAAACCATGTAGGAATATTAAAAATTCTTTGCATCCTTAAATATTTATCAACTTCCCTTGCTCTTAAAAAAAATTTATCATATTTTTTAGCCTGCATTTTTTCCTTAACATCCACAAAAATCAATCCAAAATTAGGTAGAAGAATCATAAAATCTGGACGTTTAATCAGATATTTTTTTAAGGCAGGAGAAAAACTTTTCAATGATTGATCAATATACCAAGAAGGAATACTATTTTTATCCAACCACTTCTTAAATCTTTTTTCTGCAATATTATCCATAGAATATATAACAATCTTCTATATAAAAATAAGCCTCCCAAAAATGGGACAGTTTATAATTACTAAGTGTCTCATTACCTTATGACATTAAAGAAATATAATTCAAAAAGAGATTTAAAAAAATCAAAAGAACCTAAGTCTAAAAAGAAAAACTCTTCAGGAAATAAAAAAATATTTGTTGTACATGACCATAATGCAAGTCATCATCATTGGGACTTAAGATTAGAAATGAATAAGATATTAAAGAGTTGGGCAGTTCCAAAAAAACCTCCATTAAAAAAAGGAATAAAAAGACTTGCAATACAAGTTGAAGATCATCCTTTAGACTACGCAGATTTTGAAGGAACTATTCCTGAAGGCCAATATGGGGCAGGAAAAGTAGAGATTTGGGATAAAGGAACATATGAATTAAAATCAAAAGATAAAAAGAAAATTGAAATTAATTTCAAAGGCAAAAAACTAAAAGGAAATTATGTTCTTGTAAAAACAAATTATGGAAAATCTAAAAAGCAGAAAAAGAAATCTTGGTTATTCTTTAAGGTTTAAAATCTTAAACCCCAAATCTAGCACCTTCTTCTTCGCTTTCTTTTGTCCACCAATCTAAACCAGGCATTTTTTCTAAACTTTCTGTAAGACCTTTAGCTTTACAATAACCCTTAGCTAATAAATAAAATATCAACCCAACACTTCTAGCACTTTTATTATTTCCAATTATTATTTTATCTGCTCCCTTTGAAAAATTATTTGTATCACAAATCATTAGAACTTTTTTCCTAACATTTAGTGTATCATTAAGCGCATTTTTATCTAACCAATGATCTGTAATGATTGTTAATTCATTCTCAAAAAAATCAGGTAAATCAGTATTTGTCAATATTCCTGCAGGATATTTTTTTGTAAAGACCCTTATTCCTGTAAGTCTTCCAAACATCTCAGCAGTTTTCCATCCTGATTGTCTTTTACAAACAAGAATGACATCTTTAGCATCAAATTTGCTTAAATATTTTATACTTTCTTTTAGTTTTTCATCAATTATATCTGTATTAAAAATAGCTAAACCATCTGCCCTTCTTCTATAAACAAAAGGTTTCATATCCGGAGTAACAACTCTTGTTCCAAGATAAATACCTGCTTTAACATATTCTTCTAATGGTATAAGCATGTCTTTTCTTTTTTTAGGTTTAACTTCTTTTTTCAATTCTTCAGTAGAAGTAATATCAATTTTTTCTTTACCTAATTTTTTAGCCCTTTCTAAAAGCTCTTTTTTCCTTTCTTCTAATGATTTTTCTTTAGTAGTAGATTCTTCTTCTGCATCTTTTTTTAATTTTTTATCATCTTTTCCAGATTCTTCTGTCTTATCTTTTTTAGAATCTTTTCCCTTTTCTTCACTTTTAGAATCTTTTGCCTTCTCTTTCTTCTTAGAAGACTTTTTCTTAGGTTTTTTCTTCTTGGGCTTTTTCTTTTTAGATTTTTTACCTTCAATAACTTCTTCTACTTCCTCAACAGCCTCGTCAACTACTTTTTCAGCTGCATCAGCAGTCTTTTTCATATTCTTTTCAATGTCTTTAATTACATCAACCATAAGAATTCAGATGAAAGTAGATTTAAAAGGGTTTCTATGTTGCCGCATTATGTATAGGTTCATGACATATGTCCTACCCTATTTTAAACCCCAAATATTAAAAT
>CAZRJP010000013.1:0-21467 GCA_964600865.1 Candidatus Woesearchaeota archaeon
AGCATTTTGTTTTTATATTTGATACCTCGCCCTTTAGGGCGGGGTTATTCATTTTGTAATTATCTTACTGTTAAACCATTAAGTACTCTAAACTATTTATAAAAATAAGAATTAATAAAACCCCCAATGTAACTTTTTCATAAATATATGAAAGAAAAATTTCTTTAAAAAGTTGTTGAAAAATATAAAGAGATTAAATTTTTGTTACTTACCTAAAAAGGCAAAAGCACAGTAGAAAAATTTTTCTTTTTATAATCAGATAATTTTATTAAAATACTTTAATTACAATAATTATGCCAAAGAAAAAACCAAGGCAAAAATGCCCTCATTGTGATAGCACAAGAATAACATTTAATGAGAAAGGTGAAATGCACTGTAAAAAATGTGACTTTGTTAATTCTAAAGAAAAAAAGAGCAAGTGGATCGCATTTAGTACTGCTGACAAAAGTAATGAATAAAAAATCACCTTTTTATTCCCGAAATGCTTTTAAACTGTATTTCTCTTTATGGTTCAAATAAAAAATGAGGTATCATAATGGAAGACGAATTCATCGATGATGAAGAGATAGATAAAGAAGATGACCAGGACAATCTTGATGAAGAGATAGATGACTGGGAATTAGATTAATCTAAGCTTTTTACTTTTTCTTTTATTTAATTTTTTAGAAATTATTAAACTTTTAATGAAACAACATTATTTTGTTTATGTTAAATATATGTTAGATTTTAGATGTTTAAGAGTTAGAAAATAATCTCAAACCTTTAATGAAACAACATTATTTTGTTTATCCAATTCTTCAAAATCTGCCTCAATGACTAATTCAATTAATTTAGGATTAATATCTGAAACCCAAATATTTGTTAAAATGATTTTTGTTCCTTTACCAATACCTAAATTATCTAATTCAACTTCTTCAATTTCCTCATTATCCACATAAACTTTAACTGCTGATTCTTTTGCCTGACTTAACCCATTATTTCTAATACTAAAATTTAGATTAAGGTATCTTCCCTTCATTGTGGCAAACGTTTCATTTGGCTCAAAGGTTAAATCTGGGTTGCTTTCAATAGAATATAATCCATTAATTAGTTCAATATTATCCCCCCCAATTGTTTGGCTACATGAAGAATAATTATACATTATATTATTTTTATTTTCAGAATGAGTAAATCCTAAAACATGGAAGAGTTCATGTATTGCTACATTTGGTTTAGAACATTTAGAATCTCTTATTAAAAGAATAGTTCCAGATAATATAACATTAAAATTTCCTGCCTTTACAATTTGAGTAGGACCACCCTCACCCGCAATAAACAATCCTTCCTTAAATCTTGTTGTTTCATCACATGTAATTTTTATTTCAGCATTTTCTTTTTCATAAAAATCTAACATAGTTAAATTGCTAACAATATCAAAAGCATCTAACATATCATTTCTTTTTTTTAAAGAACATTCATGAATGTTATAACTTATTTCCCTTTCAGGAAACCTCATATTTTCATAAAATTGCATTTTAATATTACTTGTTTCTAAGGTAAAATTATTGTTTACTTCTTCTAATGAAAATTCTAATTCTCTAAAAGGAACAAGATAATAAACAAGAAGTAAAACTACAATTAAAATTGTTATAAATCCAATAAATGTATGCTTGCCCATAAAGCAAAGAGATGGATGTTATATATAAAATTATTGAAATAAAAATAAAAAAATAAAAAAATAAGAAATCAGAATTTATTCTGCTGATTCAGCAGATTGTTCTTCTGAAGCTTCTTCACTTTCAGAGTCATTAGACTCATCACTTGATTCTTCACTTTCAGATTCACTTGAAGTATCTTCTGAACTAGTATCTTCTGAAGCTTCTTCACTTTCAGATTCACTTGCTTCATCTCCCTGAGATTGTTCTGCTTCTGCAGAACCTTCAGGTGCTTCTGGAACTTCATCTTCACTTGAAGTATCCTCTGAGCTAGTATCTTCTGAAGCTTCTTCACTTTCAGAGTCATTAGACTCATCACTTGATTCTTCACTTTCAGATTCACTTGAAGTATCCTCTGAGCTAGTATCTTCTGACTTAGCTTCTTCTGAAGATTCTCCTGCTACCTCTTGTTGTGTTGCAGTTTCTTCTGAAGATTCGTTTGACTCCTCTGAAGTCTGATTTTCATCTTGTTCATTACTTTCAGAACTTTCTTGAGGAGTGTTTTGTGTTTGTTCGTTTTCCTCCATTATATTTTACCTCTATTTAATTCAGAAGAAAAAAGAGAAAACCACTTTTAAAAGTTTTGTATCACTCACCAAGAGTATTCCAAGAAATATTTCTTTTAGATAATTTATAACAATTATTCTTATAAATTGTTTTCATCTCTCTTCTTTGTTAAAATGCCAGAAACTAAACCATTAAACCTTTTAGTAATAGGAGCAGGAGATAGAGGTAATCTTTTTGGAGAGATTGCAGTTAATTATGGAGCAAGAATTGTAGCTGTTGCAGATATATCTGAAAAGATGAGAGAATTAATGGCTGAGAAACATGATATTCCTATTGAAAGGATGTTCCCTTCTGGTACGGAAGCTTTAGAATCAAAGTTGCCTTTTGATGCCGTTTATATTGCTTCTCCAGATAAAACTCATTACAAACTAGCTATAAAAGCCCTGAAGGAGAATTACAATGTCTTGCTAGAAAAACCAATGGCAACAACCCCAAAACAATGCACAAAACTAATTAAAGCTCAAGAAAAATCAAAAAAAGCCCTAATGATTTGTCATGTTCTAAGATACGCGCCCTTCTTTCAAAAAATAAAAGAAATTACAGATTCAAGAGAAATAGGAAATATAAAAACAATTAATTTAATTGAAGATGTGGCTTATTGGCATTTTGCCCATAGTTATGTTAGAGGTAATTGGGCCAAAGAGAGTACTTCTTCTCCAATAATTTTAGCAAAGAGTTGCCATGATTTAGATATTATTGCATGGTTATCAAATTCAAAACCTAAAAAAGTTATATCAACAGGTAAACTAACTACATTCAAAAAAGAAAATGCTCCAAAAACTTCAACTGATAGATGCATTGATTGTCCAATTAAAGATTGTTTATATGATTCAAGAAAATTTTATTTAAACCATAAACCACCAATACATTGGCCATACAAGGTTATATCTCCAGAAGATACAAGTGAAGAAGGGAGATTAGAAGCAATTAAAACAGGCCCATATGGAAAATGCGTGTTTAAATGTGATAATGATGTTGTAGATAATCAAGATGTAATAATTGAATTTGAAAATGATATAACTGCAAATTTTTCTTTAAGATTTGGTGGTGAAAAAACAACAAGAAAAATCTTTATTCAATTTGAAAGAGGAGAATTGTCTGGAGATTTAAATAAAGGAAAAATTAACGTAATAAAATATACTGGAAGAAGGAATGAAGCTAAAAAAGAAGAGATAGACACTCAAGAAAGAGGGGGACATGGGGGCGGAGATGCTTTTTTAGTAAAAGATTTCTTTGATATCATCAGCTCTCAAAGCTATGAAAATTCACTAACTTCTGCACAAAAATCCCTTCAATCACACTTACTTGCTTTTGCTGCAGAGAAATCAAGAAAAACAGGTAAATTAGGAAAAGTTATTAATTATTCTAAGTATTTGGATAGTTTAGTAACTACACCTAAGAAATCCAAGAAAAAGAAGAAATCTCGACGGAAAAAGAAAAAGAGGAAGAAAAAGAAGAAAAAGAAATCTAAAAAGAAAAAGAAAAAGTAGTGACTAAATCCCAAAATTTATAAAGATAGAAAAAGCCGAATTAGTAACAAGAAAACACATAAATTAACTAATTAAAATGGCAAAATCAAAAATACAAAAAAACCTTTATAACACCGCAATAATAGGTGCTGGAGGAAATCGTGAACACAAGTGTACTACAAAAAACAAAAAAGCAGAAACTAATTTTAAACTAACTTCAATAGTTGAATTTAATCAAAAAAGAAGAGAAACATACATTGATAGTTTTCCTGAATTCTTTAAAGCTGAAAAATCAAGAAAATCAGGAGAAGAGTATATTTATCAAGTCAAAAATGTTAAATAAAATAAAATATAATTTTAAAAAACTTTTAAAAAAACCATTTAAGGTTGGTATTATTACTTATCGTTATCCTAGTGAAAACGCCACTAATACTGGGGTAGGGATACACTGCCATTATCTTTCTAAAGAATTAACTAAACTAGGATGTGAAGTTCATATATTTTGTTTTGGAAAAGGTAAATTCAATAAATCAGAATATTTAGGAGAGGGTAAACTAGTAATACATAGAATTAATACTAAGGTTCCTTCAGTTGCTTCAGATGAATATTTAGGGAGATGGCTTTCAGGTTTTGTTTTTGATAATAAAGTTATGGAAGAAGTTGTTAAGGAAAACTCTATAGAACCCTTTGATATAATCCACAGTAATGGGAGGTTATTAGGAGGTATTTTTGTTTCAAAATATCTAGGAGATATTAAATGGATTAATACTGTACACTCTCTTGAAAAAAATAGATTAAGATTTATGCCTAGTGAAGAAAAAAAGTATGCTAATATTTTTAAATGGATGGAAGAAACAATAAAACATGCAGATGCAGTTGTTTCTGTTTCACAAAATCTTAAACAAGAAATCTTAGATGGTTATGATGTTAAAGAAAAAAAGGTGTATCACATACCAAATGGTGTAGACAGAGAATTATTTAGACCAAATAAAAAAATCCCTGAAGAAAAAAAGATTTTGTATGTTGGAAGATTTAATTTAGAAAAAGGAATAGATCTTTTACCTAGAATTATTAATACTGTTTTACATCATGATAAAGAATTGAAATTTGAAGTTATTGCTTCAGATAAAAAACTTTCTCCTTCATTAAAAAAAGTGGAAAAGAAATTTAAACTTCTTGAAAATAAATATCCTAAAAGATTTATTTGGCAAAAAGAAATTATTGGTAGAGAAGAAATAGCAAAAAAATACAATGAATCAATGATTGTTATTCAACCCTCATTATATGAATCATTTGGAATGACTGTTTTAGAAGCAATGTCTTGTGGAACCGCAGTAATTGTTTCAGATAGAGGCGCATTATCAGAAGTTATAGGAAATGCAGGTATTGTAGTTCCTTTAAATGCTAGGTCTTTTGCAAGAGAAATATTAAAATTAGTAAAGGATTACAAACTTAGGGAAAGATATGTTAGAAGAGGTATTGAAAGATCAAAGAAATTTGGATGGGATGAAATAGGTAAGCAAACTCTTGAATTATATAGATTAATAACAGGGAAATTCCAAGATGAAAAAGCAGCTAAAAGAATTCAAGAAGGGCTTAAAAATTTAGAAGAATTACATGAGAATGGCTCTAAATCAAAAGAACCTATTAATCCTAACATAACAAAAACAACAAACAATTAAACTTAAAAAGATAAAAATCTTGCTTTTTACAATGGCTCTATACAATACATTAGAAGAGGTGTCAACTCATGAACTTGTTCTAAGAGGATTGTCATCATTAGGAATAATCCTTTTTGGTTTTTTATTAGGAAGATTAGTTAATTGGAGCCTAGATAGAATTTCTAAAAAATTAGAATTACACAAGCATATTAAAAAAGGATTTATTGATTTGACCTTATTTATAATTAGATGGTCTATCTACATAACCTTCATTAATCTTGCACTAAATCATTTAGAAATACCACAAGTCACTGATTTTGTTTCAACGGTGTTAATAACAATTCCTGCATTTGCAGCAGGACTATTATTACTTATATTAGGTCTTGCTCTAGCATTTTACTTAAAGAAAATAATACAGATTAGTGAGGAAGGAGCAGCATGGAATTTTATATCTCAAGTAGTATTTTATTTTGTATTAATGATAGTAGGAATTTATGCATTAAAAACAGCATTACTTCCTTTAGAGAATATAGTAAGAAATAGTATTATAATAAGTAGCGTAGTAATATACTCTGCAGGCATTGTTTATTATTTAACAAAAAAACAATTGAGACATCATTAAAATGTCAAAGACATTTCTAAATTATAATCAACAAGGGATATTTCTTTTAGTTGCCTTAGCATTAATATGGGCTCCAATACCCTATATTCCTGCAAGAGAAATAGGTTCTTTAATCATCTTATTATTAGGAATTTATAATTTGATTCTTAGATGATTAATAACAATAATTTTTTTAAGAAAGCTGAAGGAATAATAAAATCATTGTAATCAATATCTTTTTCTTAACACTTTTTTTCTAATATATTTCTTAACCTTATTATCTTTAGCAAGGTCTTCCCCTCTTAACGCTCTTTTATAATCTACATACTCCATAACACTAAATAAAATAATCAATTTACCTGTAATAACTATAAACCATCCAAAGAAGATACTAATTTGTAATGCATATAAAACTAATACTCCCATAAATGTCAAAAATGTCCCAAATATTAAATCTCTTTCATATTTTTTCATAATATTTTACTAATTATTTATTTTATATAGGTATATATTTTCTAATCTTTTTATGGGTTTCCAATTTGGAAATTTCCAATGATATGAGACAATTCTAGAATTTTTCTTTAACTCTTTTTTTAATTTCTTTTTTAACCGTTTCATTATTGTAGAAAACTGAAATAAAATAATAACATCAAACTTTCCTAAATCCTTATTCCAAAAATTTCCCCAGTGAATAAATGCCTTTTTACTCAATCCCTGCCTTTTTATTTTTAATTTGGATAATAACACCAGAAAAGGATTTATCTCGTATCCATGGGACTCTTTTACGCCATGTTTAGCCATCTCTATAACCAATCTACCATCTCCACTACCTAAATCAACAACCTTGTCGGTCTTTTTTAATTTAGCCAGCTTTATCATCTTTTTCATCTTTTTATTACTTGTAGGTTCAAAAGGAGCCCCAAAAAGCCAAGGCCATATAAAAAATAAGGTAAAAATTACAATAAAAGCAATAATAAAAGAAATTATTAAGGGATTTAGAAATTGCATTTTTAATGTCTATGATGAATAATAGGTTTATGTTTTACAAACCATCCTTTCTTAATACCAGTAAATATTAATCCAACTAATGCTAAACCAGTAACAACAATTGTCATCAAACCAGTTTTAGTTCTTGCAAAACCAATTGCTCCACCAGTAATAGTAGAGATAAAATTATCTTTTTCAGTATCTGCTATATCTGATTCATCTTCTGTTGTTTCAGAATCAGATGCAGAAATAACATTTAATGCACAAGATTGATTTTGTCCTGCATCAATCTCTGATTTTTCTACTCCATCTCCACATGAAACCTTAGAATATTCTAAACAATTTCTGACCTGAATACCATCATCACATAAAGACCATTTATCCCATCTATCACACTTCCATACTGTATCACAACTACTACTGCTACCACTTCCTCCTGGAGATCGAGGAGGTGATGTATGTTTTTTTGTTGTAAAATTAACATCTGTTCTATTATATGTTTGATTACAATTTCCTGCTTTATCACAAGACATTACTGCATAATAATATAATGTTCCATCATCCAATCCTTCTAAAGTAATTGAATGGTTATTAACAAAATTTGAATTACTTTTATTGTTTTCTGGTTCAGAAGCACTTACATTAGTATCATAAAAAACAATAGAGTTTGATTCTTCGCTTGTATCCCATGTTATTGTAGCAGTATTTTCTCCAATATTTGATACAGTCACATTACTTAGATTAATATCAATGATTGGTGCGATTGTGTCTACTACTTCAACATTTCTTATAATTTGATTTGCACTATTTCCAGAAGAATCAACAACATCGTAAGTTACCGAATAATTTCCTGTTAAATTTGTATTAACAGAACTTGAATTAATAGTAATATTATTTGTTAAATCTTCATCATAATTATCTGTAGCTGTAGCATTTAATTCAGTATACAAATCAACATTTCTTTCTAAACTAACATTCTTATCTCCATTCATATCTTCATTTAAATTGATAACAGGAATTGTAGTATCAACAACACTTACATTCCTATAGGTTGTAACATTATTTCCAAAACTATCTTCAACAAAATAACTTACATTATAATCCCCAAGAATATTTGTATTAACAGAACTTGAATTAATAGTAATATTATTTGTTAAATCTTCATCATAATTATCTGTAGCTGTAGCATTTAATTCAATATAATTACCAAACACTTCAATAGTTTGAGGATTGTCCTCCTTCAATTCAATCATAGGGAGAGTATTATCTACAACTGAAAAATTTTCTGATACAATTACTGAGTTATTCGCAATATCTTTAGCGGAGATAATTAAAGAATAATTTCCTATATCAAAAGTATCTGTAGGTATCTCATTATTTTCACTAGAATCGTTAATTAGAAAATAAGAAAAATTGTCTTTGAAATCCTCATAACTCACATTCATTGTTTCATTATTCATTGTTTGACTTTTTAAAACATCTCCAGTACTATTCGTAAGATTCATTTGCATCTCTAAAATATTTATGTCTTCTAAAAAAAGATTTATTGTTATATTTTCAATTCCATACTCTACAGAATCATTACTTAAATTTAAGCTTAGAAACGGATCAATTGTATCGATTAAAAAATCTCTTTCTTCTGTCTGATTTTCATTTCCTAAAGTATCGTTAGCTAAAGCTTTTACAGTATAATCTCCATCACTTAAAGTATAATTACATTCAGATTGGCCTACACAATTTTCAACTAAACTTCCATTAACCAAAATAGACAGAGTATCCAAATTTCCTGCAGCATCAGAAGCATTTACAAAAATTGTTTGATTTAAATAATAAATTCCTGATGAATTAGTAGATGGCATAAACTCAACTAAAGGGGCATGATTATCTATATTAATAATTCTACTTGTTGAATTGGTATTTCCTGCCTTGTCATATGCAGTTGCAGTTATAGTATATTGTCCATCTGCAACAGTGGAAGAATCCCAGTTGGAATTACAATCTACAGAAAATTCACAATAATCAATCAGATAATTATTAGTTGAATTAGATAAATTCAAAGTTATATTCTTAGGAAAATTAGCATCCTTTGCACTTGCATTAACCCATATAAATCCAGAAACATTGCTATTGTTTGCAGGAGCATTAAACCATACATTTGGATCTGTAACATCTCTTATTATTGTTCCAGTAATATTAACCTCTCTTATTTTTGTTTCGTTTGGGTATTTATCTTTTGCAAAAGCAATCCATGTGTATTCTCCCTCCTTTAAATCTGTTTCAGAAGGGGTAACTGTCTTTATCTCAGATAGGGTTTTGTCAGAAGAACTTAAATTTCCTAATGTTGGTTGTGAAAAAGGACCTGTCAAGGAATTGGGTTTTGTGACTTGAAGAAAGAAAGGGGCAAAATTATCTGTATCATAGGTTCCTTTATTCGTCTCATTCAACCAAAATTGAAAGTCAAAACTATCTTGATTAGTAAAATGCATTGGCCCCCAAGGCTGAACATAAGTTAAATTAGGTGCAATACTATCAACCCAGAAATCTTGACTCGCTGTTTCACTCTCATTATTCTTTAATGTAATATTTACAAAAATAGAATTATTTCCCTGAATTGAAGAAATCTCTAATGTATCAATAAGATGGGGTGTTGTTGGATCACACTCTGTTTTTATCCCTGTTGAATCATTATATGTCCAACAAACATTTGAAATGTTTGAATCGGAGATATTATCTCCTGAGGCAACATAAGAAAACTCTTCTATGTATTTACCATAATAAGCAGGATTTGTTATATTCTCTCCATTCAACTTTGTTATCTCAACGTCCCAAGCACTTACAGTCCCAATTAAGAATAATCCTAAAATAAGAACACCAATTAATTTTTTTAACACCATCTTTTCAATATTATCAAATTGATTATCTTTATAAACTTTTTTACAGTCTTAAAGTTATTAACAAAGGAGTAGATTCAAATAAAATAAAAAATTATTTAGGATTAACATTAATATTCTTGTACACTTCATTATTTTATTGTTATATTATAACAGTCAAAAATATTTTATTTTTAGAGAAATATTATATTCATTATCATTAATTTTCTTTTTTAGAATTAATTAAAAAAAGGGAGAAAACCGAAGCTCTCTCCCAAACCTAACCGAAGTTAGGCTGTCCAACCGAAGTTAGACAGTTTTATTAAGAATAGCCCATATATAAATCTTTCTTACTACACCACAATTAATAAAAACCCTGTAAAAATTATTAAAATATGCAAAAACACACAATTAATGATATACAAAAGAAGTATGATTTAGAATTAGATAAAGTTCTAAAGAATATAAAAAAAGGAAGAAAAAAGAATAAACTAATATTACTTCAATTTGCAGATGGGCTAAAACCTTATGCAACAACAATAGTAGATTATCTTAAAGATAAAATTGAAAAATCCAAGTCAAAGAAAAACATCCAATTCTTAATATGGATGGGAACATGTTTTGGAGCATGCGATACTCCTGTAGGTTTAGAAAAAATCAAACCTAAAATAGATTTAGTAATTCAATTTGGACATAATGAGATGATGCCTAAATATTAATCTACAACCATCCCATTAATAATGAGATTCCTACTATAAACAATAATACTCCTGCTATTAAATGCAGTTTTCTAATATGTCTCTCTTTCCATCCAGAAATCTCATCAACTTTAGAAAATCCATAGTAAACTAATAATACAATAATTGTCATAGGAAGTACAAAAAGAAGATTATAATATGCTAGCCAAGGCAATGCACCTAAAAATCCTAATTCAGATAATAAGCCTGAAGCAACAACATAAGGCCCAATAGTACAAGGTAATAAAAATAAGGTGACTAAAAATCCTATCACAAATGCTCCCATAGGAGTAGTTATTTTCTTAATTGTTTCTTTTGCATAAGGCCTCATAAATTTAGGCATCTCTGTAGCAACACCACCTGGTTGATAATAAAAATAATCTTTAATATTCAAACCACCAAGAATCATTGCTAATATAGCTAATGTATTAAATATAATATTTGATTGACCTCTTAAGAGAGTAGCAAAAGCATTAAAGAAATGAATTATTACTGCACCATAAAACAAATATCCAAGATAAATAGCCAGAACAAAAGACACTCCCCCATACAAAACCTTTTTTCTCTTATCTGGATTTTGCATTAAAATAGACACTAAAACCATTGTTAAAACTGCAATAGCACAAGGATTAACTGAATCAGCTAATGCTAATAAAGTTATTCTCATCAAACTTACACCATCAAATAAAGCCATTTTTAACAACCTGTTAAAGATTTTAATTCTTCAATTGATTGAACACCAAGATATTTTTCTCCATCTATAACCCATGTAGGAGTCCCTTTAATATCTGCATCAAAACATTTCTGCCTTTGCCCTTCAACAGCACAATCAATTACATTAAGATAATTATAATTCTCTCCAAACATTTTTTCCTGTATCCCACAAGCATGACATCCAAATTGTGTATAAAGTTTAGAATTCTCTCCTATGCACTTAACCAAATCTTCAGATACTTCAGGAGTATCTCTATTAAGAATATATAAAGAAATTAAAAATACTGCCAAGATAATTACTATAGTTAACCATCTCTTTTTTTTCATTCTATCCTACAAAGTAAGTAATTCATTTTAAATGTTTTGATGGAATTAATTTCCAACTAAAACTATTCTATTACAGACAGATTGTTTTTATTAATAATCAGGAAGATCTTTCTTATCTGAATCTTTAGATTTTTCAGTGTCTTTTGATTCTTTTTCAGAATCCTTTGATTTATCTAAAGTTTCTTGACCTTTAGCAGCTTCTGCATCAGGTTGTTCTGGTTCTTCTTTCATTTCTTCTTCTGATATGGAGTTAATCATTTCCTTAAACTTAGGAAATTCTGAAGCAGCAATTCTTACACCAGCTTTTGTAAATCCAGTGTATCTTTCAGAGGTCACAAATTCTCTTATTGTAAGTCCTCTCTTACCACCAAAGTCATCAACTCTAACAACAATATCAGTTCTGTCGTTTTTTGATACTTTTCCAATGTCTTTTTCCATATCATCTTATTAGAAACTTCTTTTATAAATATTTGTCTTATTTTTGGGATAGTTCCAAAATTATAACTCTTTATTTTCTAAAAATCTTTGAACTACTTTTTCATCACCAGGATTTGTAATACCCAACCACTTATCTGGTGTAGAAAGAACTTTCATTTTAATATAACCTTCATCAATTAATTTAGATAATTCTACGGGTAATAAACATTCTATTTTTCTATCGCCTTTATGTTGTAATTTAAAATCTTCAAGAATTTCATCCAGCATTTCAACTACTTTAGGTTTCAACCCAAAAATATTCATACTACATAAATCATCTTTAGCAATATTTTTATCATTTAAATTATTCTTTTCAATATCAAAAACTTCCTTTATCCCTTTAACATATCCTTCATTAGTTAAATCAAAAATACCTCTATTTGTAGAACCATTTTCAGGAAGAACATTCATAATATTATATCCTAGTGTAGCACACTCTTTTTCACTTTTATTATTTTTCAAATAATCTACAATCATCTTAAAACTACTTTCACCATAAAGATCATCTCCATTAGCTAAAACAAATGGACAATCAATTAAACTTTTCGCAGAACAAACAGCATCTGTAGTTCCCCATGGTTTATCTCTTTTATTAGAATCATATTTTTGTGATGCATAATGAATGGGAATATCCTTAAATGAATTTCCAAACTTTTCCTTAAATGGTTCCTCGGTTTTATTACCAACAATAAAAATTATTTTAGTGAAACCAGCAGGCAAGGCCTGTTTTAAAGATCTTTCAATTAAAGTCTCTCCATCTTTTGCAACTTTAGCAAATTGTTTGATTTTTCCACCAAATCTACTTGATAAACCTGCAACCATATAAACTAGTGCAATGTCCTCTTTTTTCTCTTTCTTAGAGCTAGCATCATCTGCCATTGTAATATATAAAGGTTAAACTGCGTATTAATAAAGATTGTTATTATATGATAACTCAAAAAAATCTATTCTTGAATCTTCTATGAATTGCAGTTCCTCTAATAATCCCATAATTAAATAATTGTAAATTAGTTTATAAAAATTATTGTCTAGAAGATGTATCACAGATAAATTAATAAATATGCTTTTTTATAAAGTTAAAATGACAGACCTAGAATCAAAAAAAGAAGATATAGAAAAACCAAAAAAAGAGAAATTAGAAATAGCTGCTGGAGCATTTGTAATGAGAAGAATGAATAGAACAATTGGATTATACTCAAAAGGATACTTATCAAAAACACTATTAGATTCCAGTTTTGAGGATTATTTTAATATTTTAGAAGATAAAAGAGCAAGCCCAGAAGTAATGAATCTTGTAAGGAATATGTATTCTACTCTTAAAAATATAGAATTAGATAAAGAAATAGATTTAGATTATCTTATTGAGGAATGTTTTTAACGCCCAGAGCAGGATTCGAACCTACGCACCTAAAAGGTCACGATTTCCAGTCGTGTGCATTAACCACTCTGCCATCTGGGCATAAACTAAACATAAACTAAAAATAGAAATATACTTTCTTTTAAGAATTTATCACTTTTAATGAAATATCATATAAATCATCTGCTAACTTTTCATATGGATTATCTTCATCTAAAACCCTAACTGTTTCCCAATTCTCTCTTCTAAAAACAGTTGCAAATGACTTTTGTATGTCCTCTCTTTCAGAATTTCTAGGATAAAAAGAAATAAACACTCTTAAATCAGGATCAGGCAAAGAATGTGTTTTAAATTCTAATTTTGAAGCATAATCATGAATTGATTTTTTCTCTGCAGAACTTCTTGCATGTCTTCCTAATCCTGCCATTGTAGATTCTATATAACCATCTAATAAAACATGCCTTCCATCATAGATAATATCTTTAACTTTTTGAAACAATGATAATCTTTCTGCAGCATGATGTAAACATGCAACCCTAAAATCAGTATAATCTTCTCCTTTTTCACCAAAACAAGTAAACTCACTTCCAGATAAATCTAATTTTCCACAACCAATTTTATTTGCTCTTAGTTTATTCATTAATAATGTTGCTTGTCTTGATTTCAATTGTTTATCATTCCCTTCAATAAGGATTAATTTTCCTTTTTTCATTTTATATTATTTTTATACTGCACTTACTTTTTTTTCTTTTTCTAAAAATGATTCTACCCAATTATAAGAACTCAATTCTTCTCTTTGAGATTCCTTAAGTGTATATTTAGAATTTTTAAAATTAATAGTATCAATGTATTGTTGTATAAATGGGTCAATTTTATCCTGAGACAATGAAGGTTTAGATTTTATCTCTCTTACAACTTTATCTAAAAATCTTCCTTGAGCTTTAATTGCCCTTAAAGACAATCCTGCTTCAAATTCCTCATGCCAATTATATTTTATTAAATCTGGAGATTGCATATAGTGGTGGGGTGATTTCCCATAGAAATTAAGAATATTAATCCTATCATTTGCAAGACTCTCATCAAGTTTATCTTCCTGTTGTGATAATATATTCTCTAAAATATCCTGAGAATATTCAAAATTAGTCACATCTGATAAAACCTGCCAATATGCTTCATTTATCACTCTTTTATTAAACTCTGGCGTGATTGATGAATAAAAAAGAGAATTTTTATCTAAGATTACCTTATTTAAAATGTCAATAGACCCTAAATTTCTTGCATTTGGAACAATATCAGATAATAAAGCTGAATTTAAATAAAGGTCAAATGCAGTTTGAAGAGTTTCTGGAAACATAGAAATATACTCTTGATGTTTTTCTCTTTCATTACCTTCTAATTGTGCTCCATCAATTACATCTAAAATTTGCCAGTGTTTAAGAGATTCTAATGACTGTTCATAAACTAAACGTTGATACCTTTCTTTTTCTCCTCCCTCATTACCTCTTCTTAATTCATCTGCAATTTCAATATCCTCTATTATTTTAGGAATATTTTCCTCAGCAACTTTCTTTAATTTATCTAATGCAGCATATCTTTTTGAAATTGTTTTAGAATTAGCTAACTCTTTTTGTTCTTTATCTAAAGTTCTTTTAATATACTCTGGAATTTCAAAAGAATTTACATCTAATTCTTGTTCATCATAAATATTTAAATCAAATTCACGTTCAAACATAATAACCTTAATAGGTAGTTATTTTTAAACAAATATCTTCTAAGAAATATATTTCCAATCAATCCTTCATCTCAATCTTAATATTTACAGATCTAGGAATTTTCATTCTCATAATGTGTTGAAGAACTTTTTCATTAGAAGGCAAATCAATTAATCTTTTATGAATTCTCATTTCATACTTATCAAATGTTGCTGTTCCATCCCCACAAGGAGATTTTCTTGTATTTATCTTAAGTTTTTTAGTTGGTAAAGGGACTGGGCCACTAATAGCTATACCTGCATCTTCTGCAATCCCTTTAATAGATTCACAAATCTTATTCAGCATTTCTATATCAATACTATTTAGTTTAATTCTTACTTTTGGCATTTTGTTATTATTATTATTTATTTACTATTATTTAATTTAAAACTTTTCCTTTTATTTATATCTTCTTCTGGTTTACTCTAAATTTCTTCTTATTTATTCTGGTTTTGTCTAATCTTTTTTGAAAAGATTATTTTATATTTATTCTGGTTTTGTCTAATCTTTTTTGAAAAGATTATTTTACTATAGTTTAAAATTTCAAGAATAGTTTAAAAACCTTTTTATATAGTATAAAAAAACATAATGATTTCTAGTTATTAATTTTCCTTACCTGTATCTTCTCTTTCTTGTTTTTCTGGTTTTTCAGATATACCAAACAATCCAAATATAAAATCAAAAAATCTTAATACAAGCTCTAAAGAAATTATTAACATCAAATAAGTGAATACATTTGGGAATGTATTTGGTATTTTTTGAATATGACCTAATACTCTTTCAACTGAAAAGAATTCTGGATTAAGTAATGAAGTTGCAAGTAAAGTAAAAGGGACAAGTTTAGCTACGTCCTTTGCCAAATCTTCTTGGTAATATGAAATCATCCTTATTGCAGCAATAGTTGTTGCAGACAAAATTAATAATACTGAGGTATTCGCTGTTTCAGTTAATAAAATAAGAAAAACAGAAAAAAATGCAAACCATAAAAAAATTAAAAATGGCATTATTAAAATATATTCTAAAAAGAAAAAACCACCCTCAATGATTTTTGAAGCAAAAGGATATTTAGTAGTATTATATTGACTTAAATTTAATTTAATAAGATTCTTCCTTGAAATTGATTGATAAAATTTCCAGATAAAAATAGAATATAAAACAATTAAAAATGCTATTAAAATAAAACTTACAAATTCTCTAATACTTGGAGGAAGTGCAACTGTTAAAGAATTGTATGCATCTAAAAGAATATTACCAACCTCTTCAAATATCATGATATATACATGAAATGATTATTTTTAAATTTTCAGGTTTTATGAATATTAATCTATTTTGTACTTTTGTGGCCATTTCAATGAATAAAATCTTAATTTTTTAATAATTTTTTAATAATTTTTTAATAATTTTTTAATAATGAAACTGTTTCAGAATTGAAAGGAATATTTAAATAGCTATACAGTTAAAATAATATATGGAAAAAACAGATAAAGAAGAACAAAAAAAAGTAAAAGAAGTCTTGCCTGTTAGAAGAGAACTTAAAGGGCATCTAGCTGATTGTGGTCCTGCACCTTAAGATCAAATGAAAATTTCTAGGGCCCATATAGATATAACCGGGAAATGTAATCAAAGGTGTAAGCACTGCCATATGTCTTCTTTTTACACCAATGAATTGTCTAATAAAAATCTTAAAGAAACTATTTCTAAATTAAAAAAGAAAGGAATAAAAAAAATTGTTTTTGGAGGTGGAGAACCATTCTTAAGAAAAAATATTTTTGAATTATTTGAATTGTGCCCAAAAGATATATCTATACTTACAAATGCAACTCTTTTGAACAAAAAAACAATTAATAAATTAAAAAAAACTGAAGAAAAGTTAGGTAAGATCATTACCTTAAGAATTAGTTTAGATGGATTAGAATCCAACAAAGAACTAAGATCTTATGATTATAAAACCATCTTAGAAAAAATAAAAGAATTAAAAAAACAAAATTTTGTAGTGGTTGTTAATACAGTCGTCTCTCCTTACATAAAGAAGGGAGAATTAATAAGAATGCTAGATATATTAGAAGAAATTGGGGTGAACCAATGGAATGTGGATATTCCCTTTAATGAAGGGAGTTTTAAGAAAAATAAATTATCATTAAATTTAAAGTTTATCCTAAAAGAACTAAAAAAAATTATCGAAAAATATCTTAGAAAAGACAGAAAAATTAGATTAGATATTGTGGGTCTTTTTTGTTCAGAAAGAGTAAAAAACAAACAAGGATTTTATAAATGTGATATTAAAAAATCTCCCTGTAACTATCAATTACATTCTATTACTATTAATCCGAAAGGAGACATACTCCTATGTCCTTCCTTACATATTCCTTTTGGAAATATAAAAAATGATTTAGATAGTTATAGAAACTTAACAAAATGGAAAAAATTTATTTCAAAGGATAGAACAACTCCGAAAGGATGTAAAAATTGTAAATATATTAACATTTGTGGGGGCGGTTGCAGAGCAAATGCATTAACTTATTCTAGGGATCTTTGGGGTAAGGATGAACTTTCTTGCAAATTAATGAAATTTCTTGAAAAAGAAATAATAGAATTATATCCAAAAGAATTACAGGAACAATTTAAGGAATTATTAATCCCTAAATTCAAAATAAAAAGATATACAAAAGAATCTCAAAAAGGAATAATTAAATTATTTAGCAAAATCTATCCTTCTTGGAAAGAAAAAGACTTAAAGAAGATGGTTTATGATACAAAGAAAAAAGATCACATTGCTACCAAACTCGCTTTCGCGAATAACAAATTAATTGGACAATCAAATATCTTTGAGATATCTAAAGAACATAAAATAGGTAATTTAGGATATCACGTTCATCCAGAATTTAGAAAAGAAGGTATAGGATATAACCTTGCATCTGAAGTCATTAAAGAGTCTAAAATTAATGGAATTAAAAAGGTAATAATCCAAACATCTAAATCTAATAATAAATCTATTCAATTAGCAAAATCCTTGGGATTTAAGGAGTGCCAAAAGAATCTACCAAAAAAGATACGGGATAGTTTAAAAAAAGATCATGTTATATTCATTAAAGATCTAATCAATTAATTTGTGACAAAGTTTAAATAACAATACTTCTTAAATTCATTATGATTGACATTAATTTAATCAGAGAAAAACCTGAACTTGTCAAGGAAAACATAAAAAAGAGATTTCAAAAAGAAAAGCTTCCTCTAGTTGATAAAGTTAAAAAATTAGATGAAAAATGGAGAAAGATTAAGTATGATGAAGATGGATTAAGAAGTAAAAGAAATGATATATCTCAAAAAATAAACAAGCTTAAAAAATCTGGTAAGTCAGCTAAAAAAGAAATTTCTAAAGCAAAGAAACTTCCAGACAAGATTTCTAAACTTGAAGATAAAAGAAAAAAACTTGAAAAAAAGATTAATAAGATAATGTTTCAAATTCCAAATATTATTCATGAATCTGTTCCTATAGGAAAAGATGATTCAGAAAATGTGGAGATAAAAAAATACGGGAAAATTAAGAAATTTAAATTTCCTATTAAAAGTCACGTTGAGCTTGGAGAGAAGTTGGAAATGCTTGATTTTGAAACTTCTGGAGAAACATCTGGAACAGGATTTTATTATTTGAAAGGTGATCTAGCCCTATTAAATATGGCCTTAATTAATTATGCGAGAGATTATATGGTTAAGCAAAATTTTGAATATGTTGAGCCACCATTAATGATTAGAGAAAAGGTTCTAAATGGTGTTTATTCAAGTGAAGAAATAGAACAAATGTCATATAAGGTTGAGGATGAAGATTTATATTTAATAGCAACATCTGAACACCCATTAATAGGTCAATTTATAGATAAAACCTTATCTGGCAAAGACATACCATTAAAGCAAACAGGATACAGTATGTGTTTTAGAAAGGAAATTGGTTCTCATGGAATAGATGAAAAGGGAATTTATAGAACACACCAATTCAACAAACAAGAAATGATTGTTATTTGTGACCCAGAAAATTCTTACAAATGGTATGACAAAATGTTAAAAATGTCTGTGGATATTTTTAAGGCACTAAAAATCCCTTTTAGAATTTTAGAATGCTGTTCAGGAGATTTGGCAAATTTAAAGGCAAAATCTTGTGATTTAGAGTGTTGGAGCCCAAGAAGAAAAGAGTATTTTGAAGTTACTTCTTTAACTAATATGGAATCTGCTCAAGCAAGAAGATTAAATATTAAAATTGAAAACAAAGGAGAAAGATACTATGCTCATACATTAAACAACACAGTCATCGCAACATCAAGAGTATTAGTTGCTATATTAGAAAACAATCAAAACAAGGATGGATCAATAAATATACCTAAAGTTCTACAACCTTATATGAATGGTAAGAAAAAAATTCAAGCTAAAAAATAATTCATCTTAATAAAAATTAATTTTCTTTGTAAATAACTTTATTTCTTCCAGATTTTTTAGCCTTATATAAAAGATCATCTGCTTTACCTAACAAAGTTTTCCCTTTCATTTTCTTTTTACCTTTAATTTCAGATATACCAATACTTACAGTGACTCTTTTATCTGGCATATTATTTTTACCAGCAAAATTAGTTTTTTCTATTTTTTTTCTTATTCTTTCACAAACATCATATGCATCTTTAATTTTAGTTTCAGGAAAAACAATAACAAATTCTTCTCCACCAAACCTTCCTACTTCATCATACTCTCTTACTTCTTCATGAAGTATTTTTCCTAATCTCTTCAAAAGTCTATCTCCAGCAACATGCCCATTTACATCATTATATTTTTTAAAGAAGTCAAGATCTAAAATAGCCACAGTTGTAGGGTGTCCATATCTTCCAGTTCTTAATAATTCCTGTTTTAAATGAAATAAAATAGCTTTTTTATTATAAAGTCCTGTCAATGAATCAACTAGTGCATTTTTCTTTTCAACTAAATATCTTTTAGTTGTATACCACAAAGAAGTTAGAAGAGTCAATATTGCAATAATAAAAGTAGTTAATTGAGTTAAAAATAATGCAGTCATTTCAGATATATTTCTCCTTAATGAGCCAAGAACATTAGTATTATTCTCAAAAGAATCTGCAATTGATGTTACAATAACATTAATAGAATTAATTTTTGAATTAAAAGACATGAAAAAATAAGCCCCAATAAAAATTAAAAATAAAATAAATGAAATAAGTATCACTCTATTCAATCTCCTTAAAAAATCTCTTTTTAACACCATCTTTTATTGATAATCATTAGTTAACATGGTTTTTAAAGCTTAAGAATGAATATTTGGATACTGAATTAATTTTAGAGTAAATAGCAAGGTTTAAAAATAATTCTAAACATTTTTATTTATTGATTTGATTAACTTATGCCTCGGTAGTTTAATGGCTAGAATATGACCCTGTCGCGGTCAAGACCCGGGTTCAATTCCCGGTCGGGGCGTTCTAGTATTTTGTGATTTTAGAGTGACTTATGCAAATGATAGGAAATATTAAATAGTAAAGTCCCAAATAAATTTTATGAATTTGGAGAAATTAAAAGAGAAATTTAAAACATATAAAAAAGAAGATATTATATTCACAGACCACGCCGAAACACAGGCAATTGTTAGAGATATTGATTTAGAAGAAGTTAAGAAAAATATACTAAATCCTGTTAAATTAGTTTATTTTGAAGAGCAACCAGCATTGAAAAAGACTGAGAAAAAGTACAATTGTTATTTTGGTTACTCAAAGAAATTATGCCATAGATATGCTCTAACAATAAATAGTAAGATTATTATAGTTACAATCATTAAAATAAATAGAGATTGGCAAAGGATAATTGAACGAAAATGAAAAACTTTAATTTTAGTTATGATGCAGATAATGATGATTTATTTGTATATCTTAAAGGAGAAAAATCTGCAGGAGCAGTTGAATTAGGCAACTTTATATTTGATTTTGATGAAAAGAAGCAACTAGTAGCTTTTGAAATAATTGATGCTTCAGAAACATTATCTAAACTTCTTTCTAAAATGCTAGAAATTAGTAAAATTAAAGAAATGAAAGCTCAAATTGTAAATTATAGAAATATGGCTTCTATTAAAATAAGTGTAGATAATGATCATGCCACAATAGTTATTCCTCAAATCAAGAAAGAAACTAGTCCTTCTTTGGCCTACTAATCACAAATGTGCTTCCTACAGATATATGTCACCCACTACTTTAATCCCCAAATATTAAAATA
>CAZRJP010000014.1:0-20855 GCA_964600865.1 Candidatus Woesearchaeota archaeon
ATCATCACTTTTAATTATTTCTTTTAGTGCTTTTCCATGAAGGTCTCCTTTAGCTAATAAGAACCTTATTGTATCAGGACTAGTGTGACCAATTTCAACTGCAAAAGGAAGAGCCCTTCCATGAGCATCTTTTAATTTTTTCAATGTTTTTTCAGTATCTATGTCAATTTCAACATAAAGTGTTTTACTATTATTATCAAATGCACTTAGAGGAATTAATCCAACTAAAAAAGGTTTTATGTCTAATTTACTCATAACATCTGCAGCTTCTTGTGTAATTTTTTCTCCTTCTTTAACAATAACCTTATTCTCTCTTATATTGATTTTACCTTTCTCAACCTTAACAGGAATACCTAAATCACCTAATTCACTAATAGCTGGACCAGGCATTAAATCAGTTGGTCCTGCTTGAACTTCAATATCTTTAGGAGCTTCTTGGCCACCTTTTGCTTTTGCAGGGTTTTTATTATCTAATAATTCTTTAGAAAGTTCAAAACTATCTTTATCTGAGAATAGAACAGCAACACTATTTGCAAACTGACTTTTTAATTCATTTAATTTATCATCTTTTGAATTATCTATTGCCCTAAAAAATAAGCTCTTTTTAGGAATTTTAACAAGTGCTTCACCTCTTAATTGTTTTGAAATTTCCTGTAATTGTGCTGCAGGAAGATTTTTTATAGAAGCAAGTAAAATTGTTTTCTTATTAGAAATAAGATTTTCCATTTCTTTAACTCTCTTAATTTTTGATTCTGGAACAGTATTATTATTTTTTGTTTTAACCATTTTTTACCTCACTTGTATTTTTTGGGGTTTAGTCATAGTGAATTTAATTTGAACATTTTTAATGTTCTCTTTATCTTGAGGCAATGCCTTAACAATTTTATTGTATATAGTTAATACATTCTCTATTATCTCCTTATCTTTCATACTTTCTTTTCCAACAGCAAGTTTGATTGAAGCTTCTTTAGCCTTAAGTTTAATACTGCTATTAATTATTTTTTTCAGATTATTTATTTTTTCATCATTGATATTCCCTCTAATAATTCCCATTTGAGGAGAAGGCATTTTTCCTGCTGGACCTAAAACTCTACCAAATGTTTTTGCTACTTTAGGCATAAGTTTAGCATCAGCAATAAAGAAATCAAATTTCCTTCCAATATTCCTTAGTTTCTTTTTATCAGAATATTTCTTGAATTCATTTGGAGTTATTGTTTCAACATTTTTATTCTTACTTTCAAAAAATCCTCCAACTTTCTTATCTTTAATCTTATGAGGAACATTAATAATTATATTAAGTGGATTTTTTCTAACATTAAATTTTCTTAAATTTATAATTAGGTCTACTGTCTGTTCAAAGTTTCTATCATCTGTTTTTCTTAATTCAGCTAAAGCTTTTTTCAAATCTTCTTTAAATGTCATTTTATATCTCTCAACAATCTATTGTACCTCCCATCTACTGCGCCACGAACATAGAATCTTATTTCGTAACGATATGGTTCATACGGTCAATATCTGTTATTAATTCAAAATAAAACCTCTTTTTAAAGATTTCTAATTAACAAAACACAATAATCCTTAAATACTATGCCAAATTCTCTTAAATATGGAACTAATAGCATTATTATCATCAGGAAAAGGAAGTTGGGCACAAGTTTCAGGATTAATGAAATATGGAGAATGGGACAAAATAATTATTCTTGGAGATGATTTTGCAAAGAAATTCACTCATAAAAAGGATTTTGAATTTGTTAAGGTTGATTTAAATCAGAGAATAAAAGATTTAAAGGAAGATTTTTCTAAAAAATTAAAAGGAAAGATTAAGGGAACTGAAACAGCATTAACAATAGCAAGTGGAAATGGAAAAGAACACATGGCATTAATTTCCTCATTAATTAACTTGCCAGTTGGAATAAGATTTGCAGCATTGACTAAAGAAGGAATTATTGATTTGTAAAATGATTGTAAGATATAATCAGGTTTATGAAATAACATTGAAATTATCAAGAGAGAATAGAAAAGAAGAAGGATTTTTTTATGTTGAAAAAAGCAGGCTTGTTAATGCTCTTAAGGTTGAACCAGGAATAACTTATCCTACAAAAGGAGAGACACATAACTACTCTGGGCCATTAAGGCCTTTTTCTTGGAATTCTGTTTTAGAAACCCTGGATAAAAGAGGATTAGTAAGTATGGCAACTTTATCAAATGAAGAAGAAATAATAATTCCCGTTGAACAAGGAGAATATGTTAAACCCTAAATCAGATTAAATCTTATTTCTTATAGATTTTCTTTCTATGCCCTATTTCAATAACATAAATAATTAAGTTTTTATTAACAACATCTAAGATAACCCTATAATCTCCTACTCTTAATCTAAATAATTTTGTCCCAACAATTTTTTTAATATAAGAATAAGGACGAATTCTGATCCTTTCTAATACTCCTCCAATCCTATTCTTTTTTTCTTTTGATAATTTTTTTAATTGGTTTTTTGCTTTTTTAGAAATAGCAATTTCATACATCTATATTTAACTCCTTTTTAACATCTTCCCAACGATAAACTTCTCCTGTTTTAATATCTTTTTGAGCTTCTTTAATATCTTTTTTTGTCTGTTCTGAAAGTTCCATTGTATCTTCAATTAAATCAAGAATAACATCTTCAAAAGTTTCACTTGAACGAAGTTTTTTATTAGCAAGCATTTGTTTTACCTTATCACTTACTTGTATTGTTGTCATGATAGTGAATTATAGCGCACTATATTTATAAATTCTTCTAAATTTGATCTTCTCTGATTTTCAAATCCTTTTTATTCTTTCCAAGAACTATTGCCCTTGAATGTTCATGTTTATCTAATATCTTATATTTTAAACCTGTATTTTGCAATTCTTTCTCAAGCTTTTTTGCAAAATCTATCATTTCCTCATAATTAGGCATTCTATCATAACCTAACCTTTTTCTAGCAAAACCAACACTCATAAAACCCTTTAATTCAACAATCATTGGTTTAGCTTTTTTAATCATCTTTGAATATTTAGAGGCCATTTTATCATACATATTAAACTCTTTAATTAAATTCATTCTAAAAACAGTTCTTGTTTTTCCTTTTAATTGAGACATAATTTCTAAACTTTTGTTTAATCTTTTCCAAGCATCTTTTTTAGAACTTCTATGAAATCCCTCATATAGTTTTTTATTAGGAGTATTTACAGAAATGTAAAGTTGAGTAGGAAGCTGATTTTTTTCTTTAATTTCTTCTAGTTTCTCAGGGCATAATCCATTACTAACTAAGAAACTTGTTTTCCCTCTTTTTCTTAATTCTTTTATCAAATCCCCAATCATGGGATATAATGTGGGTTCGCCTGATAAACTAATAGCAAACTGGTTTGGCTCTTGAGCTTCACGCCACTTTTCCATATTGGCCTTACTAACTGTTTTATGTTTTGTCTCTGGATTAATCTTAAAACCCTCTAATAATTTCCTTTGAGCTTTGATACATCCATCAATTATCTCTTTAGGAGAATCTAACTTTTCTTTTGAAGGAAGTTTATCATCAATAGTTAATTCAATAGCTCTCCAACAATGTAAACATCTATTCTGGCACCACATAACAGCAGGAGTCATTTGACAACATTTATGACTTTTTATCCCATAGAATTTTTCCTTATAACACACGCCTTCATCTCTAATAGAATTTTTAGTCCATCTACATATTTGAACTGCACTATGGCCTTTTTTACCAACTATTCTATATTGTTGTTTCTCTAGTATTTTTTTAACATCTTCTGGAATCATTTTTAATGAAAATAATTGATTATTTTAAAACCTTAGATTAAAGAAACATTCCTGTAAACCAAGAAAATAAAATAACTAATAGTAAAAACAAGAAAAGTAATGTAACAAACTTAAATGCTTTTTTAGCTATTTTTTCACTCCCTGTTATTGAGGCAATAGTAAGCATAAAAAATCTTCCACCATCAAACATTCCAACAGGAAGCATGTTAATTATTGCAACACTAAAAGAGATTAAAACTAACCACCATAAAAGATTGTAGATAAAATCACTATACACATATTTAGAGGTGTAATAAACATGAGATTCCTTAAATGAAGTAACAAATGAACCTATTCTTGGTAAAAAGCCCTCACCACTAGTATCTATAAATCCTACACCTAACCATGCCATACCTTTTTGTTCAGGATGTTCTCCTAAGGTGAGATCATATGATTTTGTTGATTTATTCTGAAGAATAGTCTCAATACTAATTTTCTCTCCAGGAGATTTAGATGATAGTTCTTCAAATAAGTCTTTTTTACTTTCAATATCTTTGTTGTTTACACGATTAATAGCACCTTCTAGGTCATTTTTTGCTGCAGGAGAGTTGTGATATGCTACAAGTATTCCTTTTTCTTCAAATGCAAGCTTGTTTTGAGGCTTCTCAAAAAAATCTTTTTCAATAAAATAACTTGAATTAGAAGAAGTCTTAATTTCGTTTTTTCCTGATTCTAATAACTCTAAAATATTCTCATACCCATTATTTAGTGGAACATCATTTATTGTTTGTATTGAAGAGGCATTTAAGATAGAATAAGAATAAGTATCAAAAGTAACACCTGAGGGACTATAGGCAATACTAAAAAATCCTGCTAAAACAAAAACAAAAAATATTCCTGTTAAAACATTTGCAAAGGTTCCTGCAGATAAAGTAGACATTTGAGCAAATTTGCTTTTTTTAGATAATCCCTTCTCATCCATTTCAACAAATGCAGCTAAGAAGATTGGAAGAAAATATGGGAAGAAACCAAAACCTGTTTTCCTAATCTTAATATTATTATATGCAGCATAAACACCATGTGCAAACTCATGAGGTATGGCAATAATAGCAATTATGATTATCCAATAAATAAAATAAAATGGAGGAAGAAATGTCAATTTAAACACACTTGGAAGATAAGGGATTAAAGGCATTATTGGAGGAACCTTTATCATCTGAACAATTTCTGGTTGGAATAAATAAGACCAAACAACCTTACCAAACAAAAAGACCATAATACCCATTAAGACATAACCAAGAGTAATTGAAATAAATCCAAGAAATCTTATTGTTTTTTTGTATTTTTTACCTACTTTTTTGATTAATTTTATTCCCCAATTTGCACGATATAATAATAAGAGTCCTTCTTTTTTGATATTTTTTCTTCGAGTATATAAAAAAGAAGAAATGAATATTGCAAATAAGATTAAGATTATAATGTCATATATGATAAAACTCATTTTTTATTTCTTTTTAACTGGCCTAAATCTTTTTGAACCACATTTTCTACATTTAGCCCTACCTTCAAGAACTTTTAAGGGACTTGTCTTTAGTTTTGCCTGACATTTTTTACAGACAAAGATGTTCTTAAAAAATCTTTTTTGTGCTTCGGGTATTTTTGCCATATTTATTTCTTATTATAGTTTCCTTTTTATTATTTTCTCTCCTTCAACATCCCAATACTCTGCATTCTCTCCTTCAACAAGTTCATTTTTAATTTCTTTATTCTTTGGAACAATTTCAAATGTCTCAAATGTTTCTAAATCCATTAAACTAACTCTGTCTTTAATTGAAAGAACCTGGGCTTTTTTCTTATCTACTCTAGGAACTTCTAATCTTTCGTGTCCTGGGACAACAAATATTCTTTTATTATTATCTAATATTCCTACTGCCTCTATTCTTACTTTAGAATGACCGTGTTTACCTGTTTTGCTAATATCTATTTTTTTAACCTTACAAGGTTTACTTTCAACAACAATATTTGTGCCAGTTTTTGCATCAGTAGCACTAATTATTTTATCAACCATGCTTTATGGAAATGGAATACATTTATAAACGTTTTTGCTGAAGAAAATATATGGCATTAAAAGAAAAAGATTTTGTGGAAATAGAATTTACTGGAAGATTAAAAGAAAATAAGGAAATTTTTGATTCAAACATTAAGAAAGATATAGAAAAAGCAGGCCTAAAAACAAAACCTAAACCATTTATATTCTCACTAGGACAGGGTATGTTTCTTAAGGGAGTAGACGAATTTTTAATAGGAAAAAAATTAGGAGAAGAATACAAAATATCTTTAACTCCAGAAAAGGCATTTGGAAAAAGAGATCCAAAAAAAATAAAGTTATTTCCTATTTCTACATTTAAACAACATGAGGTTCAACCATTTCCTGGAGCTGTTTTTAATTTTGATGGAAAGATGGCAAAAGTTCTTTCTGTTTCTGGGGGAAGAGTTAGAGTTGATTTTAATAATCCACTTGCTGGAAAAGATGTAGAGTATACTATTCAAGTAAAAAGAAAATTAGATGATTTAGAAGAAAAAATTAAGGCATTTTCAACTTTCCTTTTTAAGAAAAAATTACTATTTGATATAAAAGACAAAGAATTAATTATGAAGGTAGAAAAACCAATGGTAAAATTTGTAGAAATGTTTAAGGATAAATTCAAGGAATTATTTGACTTAAAATTAAAGGTTAAAGAAATTCAAAAAAAATCAAAAGAAGTTGAAAAAGATAAGGATGATAAAAAAGAAAATGATAAGGATCAAACTTCTGATGATAAATCAAAGGAATCTGAAGATAAAAAGGATGAAAAGTCTGAAAAGAAAGAAGATTCTAAAAAAGATGAAGAAAATAGTGCAAAAGGAAATAAAGAATAAACTACAACAATTCTTATAAACAAAAACCAATTATCTTTTCTATGGATGAATCATTTCAACAGAACCAGCAATCCCAGAATACTAACAAAGAATTTTCTCAGGAAAAATCTAATAATCAATTAGAAAGAATAGCCCCAAAAAATAATTCTAATGTAAAAGAAATTGATAAGGAGCTTGAAGAGATACTTCAACAGCAAACAGCAAAGATTAAGGTTATTGGTGTTGGTGGTGGAGGAAATAACTCTTTAAGTAGAATGAATGAAATTGGGATTAAGGGAGGAGAACTTGTAGCAATTAATACTGATGCACAGGATTTACTATATGCTAATGCAGATCAAAAGATCTTAATTGGAAAGGAATTAACACAGGGGTTAGGTGCAGGAAGTAATCCAAGGGTAGGACAAGAAGCTGCAAAAGAATCTAGTTCAGAAATTAAAAAGAGACTTGGAGGAGCAGATATGGTCTTTATCACATGTGGTCTTGGTGGTGGAACTGGTACTGGAGCAGCACCAGAAATTGCAAAATTATCAAAGAAAAAAGGAGCATTAACAATCGGAATTGTAACACTTCCTTTTACTATTGAAGGGCGTAAAAGAATAGAGAATGCAATGGATGGTTTAGAAAGAATGGAAGCAATGGTAGATACATTAATTGTTATACCTAATGATAAATTACTAGAACTTGCTCCTGAATTACCATTACATACTGCATTTAAAATATCAGATGAAATTCTAACAAATGCTGTTAAAGGAGTAACTGAATTAGTAACAGTATCTGGATTAGTTAATCTTGATTTTGCAGATATTGAGGCAGTAATGAGAAATGGAGGAGTTTCTTTAATAGGAATGGGAGAATCAGATGCAGAAAAAAGAGCAGCAGACTCTGTTTCAAAAGCAATTGAAAACCCATTATTAGATGTAGATATTTCTGATGCAACAGGAGCATTAGTTAATATAGTTGGTGGAGATGATATGAGTTTAGATGAATGTAAAGAAATTATTGAGACAATAGGTCAAAAATTATCACCAGATGCTAAATTAATTTGGGGAGCTCAGATATCTCCAGATATGGATAAATCAGTAAGAGTATTATTAATGGTTACAGGAGTGAAAAGCTCTCAAATTCTTGGGCAAGGAGAGTCAATGGATTCAATTAAGCATAAAGAGATTGAAGAAGAATTAGGAATAGAATTTTTCAAGTAATCTTATTTTTATTGATAAAAGAGGTAAAAATGTCATTATTTAATTTATATTATTTTAAAGGATATGAAACAATAAACAATCATACTGGAAAGAAATCAATGTCAATAACAGGTAAAGTTATGGCCTATAATAAGGAACAGGCTGTTAAGGCATTAAATTCTAAGGATATAACTGTTTACGACCTTATGATGAGAAAGAGTTACAAGGGAGAATTAGAGAAAGCAGAGATTAAGGAAGATAGAATCTCAAGGAATAATTTAGAATAAACAATTTTAAAAACTCTCTATTTATAATTAGAATATGAAAAAATTGAAATTTTTAACAAAGAAAATTAGGCAATTTTCTAGCATACCAACTTTCACAAGTTGTCATACAATTAAATACTCACGAGACATAGCGTCACAGGAACGTATTTAAAATGAAAAAATTAAAGTCATTTATGGGTAAATGTAAAAGAGTATGGATTGCATTAAGAAAACCTACAAAAGAAGAATTTTGGATGACATCTAAAATAGCAGGAATAGGGGTTTTAATATTAGGTTTTATTGGGTTTATTATTGCCTTTATTATGAATTTTTTGAATTAATAATATTAAAAGATAATTTTATAAACCCTAATTATCATTTAAATATGTCTACTTCTTAAGAAGTTATGAAGTAGCTGGAGCAAAATAAAATGATTTTTGTTGTAAAAGTAACTACAAATAAAGAAGAGAGAGCAGTTGATCTGATCTCTTACAAAGTTAAGAAGAAAAAACTTAATGTATATTCTGTATTAAGACCTCATGGATTAAGAGGATATATTCTTTTAGAAGCTGAAGATAAAGATGCTGCTGAAGACGCAGTATTTAATTTACCTTATATTAAAGGATTAATTGGAAAGACAATAACTTATGAGGAGATAAAATCAATGGTAGAATCATCTGCAGCTTCAACAGTTTCAATAAAAGAAGGAGATATTGTTGAAATAATCTCAGAACCTTTCAAAAAGCAAAAAGGAAAAGTTTTAAGAATAGACAAACAAAAAGAAGAAGTAGTGGTTAGCCTACTTGCAGCAGTAGTGCCATTACCAGTAACAATTAAATTAGATAATATTAGAGTTATAAGAAGAGAAAATAAGGAAGAATAAAATGCAAATAAAATTATTAGTTGAAGGCGGATCAATGAAACCAGGACCAGTTCTTTCACAGAAATTGGGCCCAGCAGGAATTAATATTGGTAAAGTGATTTCTGAAGTTAATGATGCAACTAAAGAATTTAATGGATTAAAAGTTCCAGTAGAATTAGAAGTAGATATCAAAACAAAGGATTTTGATGTTAAGGTGTTCTCTCCTCCTGTATCAGGATTATTGAAAAAAGAATTAGGAATAAAAAAAGGTTCAGGAATCCAGGGAAAAGAAAGTGCTGCTAATGCTTCTATTGAGCAAATAATCTCAATAGCAAAGCAAAAAAGAAAAAATCTACTTGCAAGGACATTAAAGTCTGCAGTTAAATCTGTTTTAGGAACATGCACTAGCCTAGGTATTTTAGTTGAAAGTAAATCTGCTGTTGAAACAGGAAAAGATGTAGATGAAGGAAAATATGATAAAGAGATTAAAGAAGAAAAAACAGAGACATCTGATGAAAAGAAACAAAAATTAAAACAAGAATTTGAAGAGATTCATACACAACAAGAGAAGATAATTAAGGCTGAAAAAGAAGCTGAAGAGGCTGAAGCAGCTGAAGCAGCTGAGACAGTACCAGAAGGAACTGAGGATGAAGAAAAACCTGAAACAGGTGAAGCTAAACCTACGGCAGCTAGCCCAGAAAAACCTAGTGGAGATAAGAAGAAATAATAAAGATTATCTCTCATTATGATTTAATTAATTCTCAAGAAAAAAGATAATAAAATTACTTAAATAAGATGTTTTAAGATTCAATCTTCAATACATTTATAAATAAAATTGGCTCCTTAAAATAAAGGGGTCGTAGTCCAGCTTGGTGAAGATTTCAGGTTTGGGGCTTGAAGACGGGGGTTCGAATCCTCCCGACCCCATTTCATATGCCAACCTTTAAAAACTCTTTTTTAATTTTAGTATAGATTATAAATGACAACAAAATCAAAAAAAACAAAGTCTGCAGGTCGTTTTGGAGCAAGGTATGGAAAGACCGTAAAGGAAAGATTAATAAAAGTAGAAGAAAAACAAAGAAAAAGGCAAAAATGTCCTTTTTGTAATAAGCTTGGAGTTAAGAGATTATCAAGGGGAATATGGGAATGTCCCAAATGTGATAAAAAATTTGCTTCAGATGTTTATTATTTAGATAATAAAGAAACAAAAGACAATCAAGAGGATAAAAAATAAAAATGGCAAGTTATAAATGTTTTAAGTGTGAAAAGAAAATAACAGACAAAAAACTCAAAAAAAGATTTGTGTGTCCTCATTGTGGGAGCAAGGTCTTTTTCAAACCAAGGACAAAAGTTAAAAAGGTAAAAACCGATTAAATACTATGGAAGCAAATAAAGCACAACAAGCGCAATTTTTAGAACAAAACCTTCAGAATTTATTAATGCAAAAACAATCCTTTCAAATGGAATTATCTGAAACAGAGGCAGCATTAAAAGAAGTAGATAAAGCTGATGATGATGTTTTCAAGATAGTAGGCCAATTAATGATTAAAGCAGATAAAAAAGAAGTTAAAAAAGAATTAGAAAAAAAGAAAGAACTTCTTGGATTAAGAACAAAAACAATTGAAAAACAAGAAAAATCAATTTCTAAAAAAATAGAAGATTTCAGAAAGGATTTTGAATCAGATTCTAAAAAGAAAGCTGAATCAAAAAAATCAAAAAAAGATAAAAAATAGGTCATTTAATGTCCTTTAATATTAAAAATATACAACGCACTTACGAAATCTTTATAAATCTACCACATTATAATTAACTATGGTTTTTAAGAGGATAAGAGACGCATTTTCTGGATCAGAAGATCCAATAGAAGAAGAGTATCTAGAAATTGACTTAGAACAAGAAGCACCAGAGAATAAAGTTAAAGTAAAGGTGTTTGTTTTAAAGGATTACAATGATGTAAGTGAAATTCTTAGTTCTTTAAGAGAAGGATATACTATTGCAGTAATTGATTTTAAGGTATTAAAACAAAAAGATCCAATTGAACTAAAGAGAGCTGTTTCTAAAATAAAGAAAACAGTAGATGCTTTAGAAGGAAGCATAGCAGGTCATGAAAATATAGTTATTGTTACGCCTTCTTTTGCTAAAATATACAAACAAAAAGAAAAATCAAAGAAAGAAAAAGAAGAACCAAAGTTTTATTAATTCTTTACAGACATTATTCTTATAGAAAAATCAAAAATGAAAAAATTGAAATTTTTAACAAAGAAAATTAGGCAATTTTTTAGCATACCAACTTTCACAAGTTGTCATACAATTAAATACTCACGAGACATAGCGTCACAGGAACGTATTTAAAATGAAAAAATTATTTATTCCATCAAAAGCTAAATCAAATGTAAATATTAAAGCAGTATCTAAGTTATCTAAAGAATTACCTAAAAACTTAGCTATTACTTATTCAATTCAATTTGAAGATGCTGCAAAAAAAATAAGAAAGGTTCTTTCTAAGAAACATAATATTACTCTATTTTCACAAGTTTTAGGTTGTTCAAGACCAAAACTATCTAAAAAAACACAAGCAATCTTATTAATTAGTTCAGGAGAATTTCACGCTGTTTCATTAGCATTATCCTCAAATATACCTGTATATGTTCTACATAAAAATAATTTAAAGAAAATAACAAAAAATCAGGTAGATAAATTAAAAAAATCAAAAAAGGCATCTAAATTGAAATTTCTCCATTCTAATAAAGTAGGGATAATAACTTCTACAAAACCAGGACAATTAAGGTTAAAAAAAGCAATAAAACTAAATAAGAAATTAAGTAAAAAATCAAAAAAAGATTCATATATTTTTTTATCAAATAATATTAATATAAACGAGTTTCAAAATTTTTCAGGAGTAGATTCATGGATTAATACGGCTTGCCCTAGATTAGATATGGATTCAAGTATTATTAATATGAACCAATTAAAAAAAGAAAAATTAGTAAAATAATTCTAAAGTTTAGTTATTGAGAATACAGTTTTTATTGCTACTATTATAGTAGCAGGAATGAATAAAACCAATAATGCAGAAAATATAGAAGAAACAGTATTGTATAATCCTAACCCAATTAAAGACCCACTAACACTTTCCATACCAAATTTACTAACAATAACCAAAATTGCTCCAGTCATTAAAAATGTTTGAGAATCTTTTCCTCCTGCAATCATTAATCCAACAACAATTCCTAATGTGATTAAAAAAGAATAAATAAGAGCACCATAGGTTTGAAGAAACAATAATGGAATAAAAGTACTAAATAACCCAATAATTAAGGCTATAACAACCCCAATTAAAAATGCCCACGCTGCAATAGAATTTTCGTGTGATTTTAACATGTTCGTAAAACTTTTACTCTCTTAAAATATTTAAATGTTTTCAAATACTTATATTAATAATAACTATAAGAAATATTTCTAAATAAAACACTAAATCGAAAGGTTTATAAATCATAGTAACTCCAGAGTGACACAGAAAATGATAGGGAAAACATTCAAGTTGTTTGGAGTGATTTTATTTACTCTAGTAATGTGTTTATCATTAGTAAGTTCTCTTATTGTTTCAACTACAGAACTAACTTTTACAAACGCAGATAATTCTAATGATTTAGTTATTATAAATGATGATTCTAATAACACTATTAATGTGGATAAAACTTTTACGCCTATACCTATGTTATTAGATAACCAAGTAATAACTTTTAATTCTAATCCAAGCTTTCCTTTTAGTTTAGATGCAGGAAATCATTCTACAGTTACTATTACTATGAATGATATTGACTGGAACAATGTTGATTTTAAAGATTCAGTTTCTGGAATATTAACAATTTCAGATGGAACAGAGGAACAAAATGTTTCAATTATAGTTAAAAAACAAGAATTTTGTGAATATAATAATCCTGGAGATTTAGAAGTAGAAATTAATGATATACAAAATAATGGTTTTGGAAAAGATGATGAATGGTATCCATTAGATGAGATTGAAGTTGAAGTTGAAGTTGAAAATGATGGAAATGATAATATGGAAGATATTTCATTAGAATGGGGCTTTTATAGTAAAGACAATGAAGAGTGGATTATAGATGTTGATGAAGAAGATGAATTTGATTTAGATGAAGGAGATACAGAAGTTGTTACTTTCTCATTTAATTTAAATAAAAAGGATTTAGATGTTGATTTAGATGAGCTTGATGATGGAGATTATACTTTTTATGTAAGAGCCACAGGAAATAATGAGGATAATACTAATGAAATCTCTTGTGAGACTGACTCAGATTCTATAGAGGTATTAATTGAAGATGATTTTGTTACTCTTTCAGATATAAATGTTGTAGGAGACACTTTTTGTGGGAGTATAGTTCAAATAACTGCTGATATTTGGAACATTGGTAGTGATGACCAAGATGATGTTCAAATAGAAGTATATAATAATGATTTAGGTATTGATGAAACAGTAACAATCAATGAGATAGAATCTTTTAAAGATAAGGATTTATCTATTGAATTCACATTACCAAAAGATATTGAGGAAAAAAGATATTATCTTGATTTAACAGTATATGATGAAGATGGAGATATTTATGAAAATTCAGATAATGATGAATCTTCATTTACTATTGCTTTAGATGTTGAAGGAAATTGTGAAATTATTCCTAATGCAGCTGTTTTTGCTAGCTTAGAATCTGGTGGAATGGCTGGTGCAGAGATGCAAATAAAGGCAACAGTAACAAATAATGGAGATGAAACAGAGACATTCCAAGTAGGTTTAGGAGATTATGCTTCATGGGCTGAATTAGTAGAAATAGACCCAGAAACAGCAACAATTGAAGCAGGAGGAGCAAGAGATGTTTTAATAACATTAAATGTTAATCCAGATGCATCTTCAACTGAAACACTTAATATTATCTTAGAAGGAACAGATGGAGGGATTCTTACTCAACCTATAGAAGTTTCAATAGAACAATCATTCCTTTCAAAAATATTAAGAGGAAATAACAATTATTTATGGGGAATAGCATTACTAAATATAATCCTTGTAATAGTTATTATTATAATTGCAATAAAAGTTGCTAGGAAATAAAACCATCTAAAATGTTATTCTATAATCCTTTAAGAGAACTATTTAATTTTATTTTAGCTTATTTTTAATTAGCTAATTTAATAAACTATAAACCCTCTTTTTGATTATGAGAATTAAAGAGCATTATAGTTTAATATTAAGATATTTTCTAATTTTATTTTTAGGTTTTAATTTTTATATTTTCTATATAGTACTCAGGCCATTAACAATATACCCTCTCCTTATTTTATTCAGATTATTTTATGATGTAACTCTTAATGGTACTATCTTTATCTTTAATACCTTAAATGTAAATGTCATAGACGCGTGTATAGCGGGTTCAGCATACTATCTTTTATTTTCCTTGAATATGTCTATACCTAAAATAAATCTTAAGAAAAGGCTTAAAATGGTCTTATTTGCTTTTACAGTTCTTTTAGGATTCAATATCTTGAGAATTTTCATTTTATCTATCATAGCAATAAGTTTAAACCAGTATTTTTTTGAAATAACACATCATTTCTTTTGGCATTTTATGAATATTATCTTTGTTGTCTTTATATGGTTTTCAGAGGTTAAGATATTTAATTTAAATAAGAAGATTCCTTTTTATACAGACATAAAATCTCTTTATGAAAATTCTATTTTAAAGAAAAAAGGTAACAAATCCTAAACTTCCAAATAAAATTAATAATCCTGCAATAGTTATACCTACTGCAATTGCTAAGACACTTTTCTTCCTATCTAACCCTAACAACCAAGATACTAAACATCCACTCCATGCACCTGTTCCAGGAAGCGGAACAGCAACAAATAAAGCAAGTGCAATAAACCCTGATTCTTCATATTTTTTTTCAAATTTATCCACTTTTTTTCTAAATCTTTTAATATATGAATTAAACATTTTTCTATAAATGCTGATTTTCATAAATCCCTCATGAAATGTATCTAAAAAAAAGAAGATAACAAAAATCATAAAGATATTTACTAATAAGATTAAAATAAATATCAATGAAATAGGAACACTACTTTCAATAGCATAATTTATAGCTAAAGGTAGGCCAACTCTAAGCTCAGTTATAGGAGCAATTGTTAAAAGAATAGCATAGAATAATTTTAAAAGTCCCATTTTACATCATGTGTTTCATAGTATCTTACAAATGCCTCAGCCATAAATCTTTCAGTTACCTTAAGAATCTCACAATCTTTTACTTTAAGATTATAGCAATTAGAACCAACTTCTTCAATTTCTGAAACATTGCTTTCTTGTATATTAACATACATATATCTTCCTTGTTCATCACATTGAGCATTTTCATCACTCATAATTTTAATACCAAGAACCTTCATATTTAACATATTTCCAATAGCAATATCTTCATCACCTTTTTTATTTCCTTCACATTCAAAGTTATCTGAAAAGTTTAAAACCAATCTATAACGATTGTCTTCACCTAATCTTTGGCCAAAAGAAAAGTCACCATTAAATGAAACTTCCTCATCTAAAACAGATGGTTTATTTCTTATATAAATATTATATGGAACATACTCTCCTTCAACCTTTACTGGAAAAGGAATTCTATAGAAAATCATTCCACCTTCTTTAACAACTTCCCCTTTAACTCCCCTATAATCAAAATATCTTGCTGAATTCATAACATATAGACAAATAAATACTAATAATAATGCAGCACCAATTCCTATAAGAACATTTCTTAATATTTTATCATAATTTTCAACGTCTTTTTTACTTGCTTTTTCTTTTTTCATAGTTCCACAAGCTGTCTTAGTTTGAGTCTTACCATCTTTTTCTACTTCAAAAGTTTCACATACTTCTTCTTCATCTTCCTTAGAATTTTTAGATTTAGAATCCTTTTTATTTGACTTCTTTTTACTTTTCTTCTTAGACTTTTTCTTAGAACGTTTATTTTTACCTTTCTTTTTATTTGACTTCTTTTTACTCTTTTTCTTATCAACCATAGTAATTTATTTTATTTTTACTTTATAAAATTATTTAATTTGAATATACTATTTAAATTTAATCTATTCTAAGTAATTTAAACAAGAATTCATCTGCAACCTTAATAATTTGATTCTTAGGAGCAGTGATAAAAACACAGTTTTGCTCTTGTTTGATATTAGTAATATTCCCTTGTTTAATTAGTATTAAGTTGCTTTCACAGTTTTTTATAGGAAGGTCTTCATCACACTCAATTTCCTTAGCAATATCATGTTCACTTTTATTTAAACAAGCATTTTGAACTCTTTGTGCTATATTAGCCATATTAGAGTAAATCTCTGAAGTAGCAAGATTGTTTTGAGATTGAATATATAATGGTTTGTTATAGTAATTATCTACATTGTTAATTATTCCATCTATCCTTGGAACCTCATAAGGATTATATCTAAATGCAAGTTGTATATCACTCTCTTCTAAATTTAAAAGCCAAAAACCCTCTTTTTCAATAAATTCATATCCATTATAATTAATCTCCTTTTTATCCTGATTTGAAGACCCTCTTAAAGAATACCCTGCAATACTTAAAATAAGAATTGTAATTAAAAGGATTCCAAATAACAGACTATAAAATTTTTTCCTACTTTTTTTAGACTTTTCAGAGAGTATGCTTCTTCTCATAATGAATTATTGTAAATTCAATATAAAAACTTTGTTATAAGATTAATTAAACTTAGGCCAAGCCAGCCTTTAAAATATAGAAAATAAAAATTTTCTAACATTTATTTTGCAGTAATAAAGTCAAACTAAGACAAAATAAAAATATAGAAAATAAAAATTTTCTAACATTTATTTTGCAGTAATAAAGTCAAACTAAGACAAAATAAAAATATAGAAAATAAAAATTTTCTAACTTTTTACAAAATAAAATACCTGTTAGGATTATATAAAAAAAAAGAAAGGAAAGCCAGCCAAAAGGCTGGCATAAATTAAATTAAACTTGGTTTTACTCTTCGACAACTACTTCTGCTTCAGTAGCAGAGGTACCTTTAAGTTTAGTACCAGCTGCAGTGTCCACAGTTTGAGTAGTTAAGTAAGTTGTACCAGCAACAGTATCTGCGCTTTCATAACCAGCAACTAATAATGCAACTTTAGAACTGTCATATGGATTCTCGAAACTTTCTATCAAGAATTGACCAGTTCCTACACCAGTAGCTTCTGTGAATGCAGCAGTACAATAAGATCCACCTAATAGATTAGCAGCAACTGTATTAATACAGCTTCCACCAACAACTACTAAGTTTTTGTCACTCATTGAGTTTACTTCACTATCTTTGATAACAACATTACCTAGGTTTCCACTTCCGCTTGAAACACTTACTTCTGGAGCAGTTACATAGAACTCTCCATAACTTTCATCACCAGTGTACGTTAAAGTAACAGGAGCATCATCGTCTCCTGATTTGTCCCAGTTGATGTTAGTAGCAAGAGCACCATATAATGTACTTCTATATTCATCAGTATCTCCAATCTCTTTGAATGAAACTGATTCTCCCACAACATCAGATATCTTTACATCATTATCTGAATCCTGTGAAATCTGAATAGTTACATTGTTTCCTTCACCGCTATTACCATTTTTATCTTCCTCTGAAAGAGTCAGATTAAAAACGCCATCGGTAGGGAACCAGTATGTAGAGCTATCTGAACTTGCATTAGTTACAGTAATTTGCTTAATTTCTCCTGGAAGGTAACTACCTTCAATATCTGCAGCTTTTGCTCTTGTAGTTGCATTATCATCTTCAGTAGTATCTAGAGTAGTTTCATTTATCCAAGGTAAGTAAACCTTTAGACCTTCTTTTGAGTAAAGTGTCTTGAAATCATTGTTTCCAGTAGCTGTAATTACTACAGTTTTGTCATCCTTATGGATGGCACCTATAGAAATTTCTGCATTTCCAACAGTGAAACTGTCTCCATTTTCTCTATCGTCTTTTGCAGTTTGCCAACCAGATCCATCATAATACTCAAGGTCAGTATAGTTCTTTCCTGCAGTCAAATCTTCTGAGAAGCCAGTAGCCCTCATGAGATATGATTCTGCATCAATTCCATCGTCCCAAGATAAAACAAAGTATTCATCTGTGTCTCCATCAAATGTTATACTTCCTGAATTACTTGTAACTAATTGCTTATCTGCATCACTACCTAATGTAGTCCAGTTATAATTAGTTTGGTTTAAGTACAATAGATTTATATCAACTTCTCCATCTTCTATAGGGAAGTTTTCTAAAACAACAGATTCATCTCCATCATTTTCTATAGAGATTGTCTCTTCTGCTGGATAGTACATTCCACCAAAACTAAGCTTAACTGCTTTAAATGCAGGCATAGTAGCATCACTTGAAGGTGTTATGAATGTGTCTTCTGATGCATCCCATTGGATTTTTATCGAAGACAGTGTTTCATCACTTCCTGATGTACCAGCTCCAATATGTCCATATAAGTCAGAAATTGATTCATCATTTATCTCTATATTGGTATCGTTAACAATCTTCAATTTACCTGAACCTAAACTAATTTCAACAGAACCAACTGATCCTGCTCTAGAGTCATATCTGATATCTTTGATACCAACATAACTTCCATCATTTAGTTTTTGAGTTTCAGTCTCTTCTAAGCTGTTAGTTTCTTCACCATCAATGTTTAAGGCTACTTCACTCTCTGAGATGTAACTAAGAGTAACTTCTTTACCCTCCATAGTTTTAGTTTCACCTTCATTAATAACTCCACTTGAAGCAGAGTCTAATAATGTAAGAGTATCATTAGTTGTTGTACTTAATATATAATACTCTTTACCTAAAAGTTTCAATTCACTACTAGAAACATCAGTCCATATTGGTTCATCTGTAAAACTAAGCGTGTAATTAAGAACATTACTTCCACTGCTCAGGTATAACCCAATAGTAGGATCACTATCCTCATAGTCATTATCTGAGAACATAGACAATGAAATATTATTCATTTCTATTTTTTGTTCATAATCGTTCTCATTGTTTGAATCATCTGTAAAAACTTCTGAAGCTAAAAGGGTTTCGAGTTCATCATCACTTAATGCTGAAGATCTAACGTCTAAAACACCCATTCCTAAATGAAATTTAGTAGATGATTTTTCATATTTGAAGGAGTCTCCTCCACTAGCTGCGGTAGTATCTCCAGATCCAGTCATGCTTGCTTCAAGATCTTCTTGGATTACTCCAGCTTGAACTTGATCGCTGTTGTCTACTCCTGCACCTGTCCCGTAAACAATTGCTACATCGCTAGTAGATCCAGACACAAAAGGTGACGGATAATTAGCTGCCGCAGCAGTTCCTACAGTCATTCCAGCAAGTAAAACACCAGAAGCAATAGCTGTTATCTTTTTAAATATTCTCTTCATTTTAATATCCTCCTTTCACCTCTATAAAAATATGTTGTCTAAGACAACTTCTCCCCAAATTTGCAATCATAGGGGGGATTGCGATATTTGGTTGAGTATTAAAGTTAGATTTAGAAATACGTAAAAAATTCATTCTCTTTGTTAATCCCCTATTAGATTCCATCCTCAGTATTACTCCAAGTTGTGTTTTATTTAAAAAGCTTACTGTCTAATTTTCTAAATTATACTAAAAATACCCTTTTTTTAAGGTTTTATTTATAAAGCTTTTGGTGTAACTAAAATATTAACACATCATTACAAGGAAGATAATTTTTTACCCAATACGAACATTTATTAACATATACTACTTCTTTCAACATATATATTGAGGTAAAATATACATATTAAAGATAATAGAATAAACATTATTTTAACAATAAATATATTTATATTAAGATGGCAAAAACAAAAGTAAGAGAGATAACAATACATGAATCAAAAGGAGCATTTTCTATATTTAAAAAAAGTAATGCTTCTAAAAAAAGTTATGATTTTGAAGGGCTAAAAGCATTAAGAAGACTATTAAGTAATGAAAGAGCAAGGGTATTACATGTAATAAAAAATAAAAATCCTAAATCAATTTATAGATTAGCAAAAATTCTCAAAAGACCATTTAAATCTGTTAGTGATGATATAAATCTATTAGATAAGTTTGGATTTATTGATTTAGTTGAGGAAAAGACTAAGAATAGAAAGAGACATAGACCTGTTTTAGCAGTAGAGAAGATAACTATTAATATAAAGGTCTAATAATATACATTAAAAATAATTGTAATATCTTTAGGAAGTTTCTGCGTAGAACCTTTGTAGTTTCCTGTTAAATTACCTTTAGATAAAGAATAAAAGTTCCCTTCTTCATTCAATATATTAAATTCCCATGCTTTTTCAGGTCCATTTTCTGTGGGCCAACTTTTTTCTAATATATCCTTTACAGTTTTATTTAAAACATCACAACTATATTCCTTATTCAAACATATCTCCTGTTTTTCACAACTATAGATTAATTTTTGCAAAGACATCTTTCCTAAATAGCTTTCACATTCAGTAGTATATTGTAACATAGATTGAACAAAACTATCAATCTCATAACTTTCTACACCAACATTTTTAGAGGGTTTTGTTAAAATAAATCCTACAAATATGACAAGTATAACTGCAACTATTACAATAATAAATGCAAATCCAATCATTTCTTCTTGTGCTTTTTTGTTAGCAACAAAATTTGTCTTACCTTTTTTGTTAGCAACAAAATTTGTCTTACCTTTTTTGTTCATTACATCAACGGCGAGGATACCCAAATTTTTAAATTTGGCGAGGAATCGCC
>CAZRJP010000015.1:0-7441 GCA_964600865.1 Candidatus Woesearchaeota archaeon
TTCAATCATTTCATTAACTGAACTAGGCTCAATGCCTTCTTTTACTAATCTTTTTCTTAAATCTCTCATCATTGAAGATAAATCTATTTTCATAGGACAGTTCTCTTGACATTGTTTACAAGTTGTACAGAAAAAAGCCCCATTTCCATAAGCTTCTTTTTTTGATTCCTTAAAATAAGAGCTTATAACCCCTTTTGCTCCTGGAAAATACTTTGCACCATATCTTGTAAATATTTGATTATAAACAGGGCAAAAATTCAAACAAGCCCCACAATTAATACAATATAAAAGTTCCTTAAATTCTGTTTCCAATATTTCACTTCTTTTATTATCTAATAATATTAAATAAACTTCTTTTGCTCCTTGTGCCCCAGTAATTAATTTATTTTGAATGTCTGCTGTCTTACTTGGTCCTGAAATAATGTTAACATAAACAGGATAATCCTGTCCTGTCCCAAAAACACCTGCTGCTTTTACTATTTTTAAAGCATCTTCTCTTGATTGAACAATTTTATCAAAACTTGTTAAAATAATATGTTTATCTGGAATCCTTGAAGTTAAAGAAATATTTCCCTCATTTTCTAGAATAAAAACACTTCCATCACGACTAATTATATTTGCACCAGTAATTCCAATTTTTGCCTTGCAGATTTTCTCCCTTAAATAATCCCTCACAAAATTAGCTATTTCTTCTGGAACTGGCTTAACATCTTTTCCTAATTTATCTTTGATTTTTTTAGAAATTTCTTTAGGAGTTAAATTTACTGCTGGAAGAACTGGATGTAAATCCTCTCCTTCAAAAATTTGAACAATAAAATCTCCTAAATCAGTTTCAATTAATTCTTTATCCTTCAAAGCATTGTTTAAATCTATCTCATTCGCAGTATTTGATTTTGATTTTATTACTAATTTTTCTTTTCCAATAATCTCTTTAATTTTCTTGTTTGCTTGCTTTGAATCTTTTGCCTCAATAACTTTAATGCCATTTTTAGTTAAATTTTCAATAGTGGTTTTCTTTAATTCTTTAATATTATCTATAGAATCTTTTTTTATTTTTCTTAATTTATTTCTAAACTTTTCTTTTTCATCTTCACTCAAAATCTTATCTCTTTTCTCTTTGTAAGAATACATTATAGGCAATACTACTTTTTGTGTTTCCTTATTTTCCTTAATCTCTTTAGTTAAATCATTTTTTTTCATTCCCCTTTTCCTCCTCTCCCTTTTTTGCCATCTTCAAACAACTGACTTAATTCCTTTACTTCTAAGTCTTTTGAATTTTCTTTTAAATGTAAATAACACATAGGACAAGAAGTGCAAAGCATTTTTGCTTTTGTTTCTTTTGCCATATCAACTCTTTCTTTAGCAATAGAATCTGCAAGTTCAGATTGATTAGATTTTACTCCACTCCCGCCTCCACAACAAAAAGAATAATTTTTTGAAAGTTTCATTTCTTTCAAATTTCCAGATTTTTTTATTATATCTCTTGGTTCTTCATAAATTCCCTCATACCTCCCTAAATGACAAGGATCATGGTAAGTAATATCAATGTCTAATTTTTTGGGATTAATCCTTCCTTTTTTCACAGCTTTTGAAATTGTTTGAGTAATATGCTCAACCTTAATATCCCACTTATCAATTAATTTAGGATAATTCTTATTAAACATATGAAAACAAGCAGGACAAGAAGTTATTATCTTTTTAACGCCCCGATCTTTAAATAGCTTAAAATTCTTTTCAGCTAATTTCTTAGTTTCTTTTTCATGCCCTGCATTTAATACAGGGTTACCACAACAAAATTCTAAATCCTTAAGTGTAATAAAATCTATTCCAATTTTATTCAATATTTTTTTATAATTTTTTCCTAAATCCTTTGCTACAAATTTAGTTAAACATCCAGGATAATAAAGAGTATTTCCTCCAAATAAATTTAGTAAACCCATTTTATATCCAACCGTAAACAGAATTTAATAAATATACTGCTAATGAAATCATTACTATTCCTGCTCCAAGTCTCATCCATCTTTTATTTTCTTCAACCCATTGGCTTATTTTTTGTGTCTTTGTTCCATAATAAGCAAATAAAACCATTACAATTAATGGCAATACAAAAATGAGATTATAAAGTAACAAGTAGGGTATTCCAAAGGTTTTATTGACGTGCATTAGGCTTAAAATAGCTAAATAAATTCCTCCGGTGCAAGGCAATTCAACTAGTGCTACAACAATCCCTAATAGTATAACTGCCCAAAGCGTTCCTTTTTGTGTCATTTTCTCTAAAATTGGTTTCATACTTGTAGGTATTTTTAATGAAACACCTTTTCCATACCAAAAGAAATCCTTAATTTCAATTAATCCCCCAATAAAAACTAAAAGTCCTGCAAGAATTATAACATAGTTTATAATCCCAGAAAATTCCATTAAAATTTTCATAATACCTAAACCTGCTGAAAAATAAACTAAGAAAATTATGAGGATATAAATCATTCCATATTTTAATGCTCTTTTAGAAGATGCCATTGACATCATTGTTGCAAGTAAGAAAATTAAAACTCCAAAAGCACAAGGATTTATTGAATCAATTAAAGCTGCAATAACAATACTACCAAGAGTCAAAGTTTGGGAATTTGGATTATCTGAAGAAACCTCTACTGAGACTTCTTTCATTGGATCACAAGTTGTAACTGCCTCTTCCAAATTATTTATAATTGGGGTATCTCCAATAAAATAAGAATAACCTTTTTGGCATTCAACAACTAAAAAAGGGACCCCTCTTTGATATTGGCCTATATCTAATTCATCTGCAAAGTTAACATATTTATCTCTATTTTCCTGATTATTATAAACCTCTAATTGAAGAACATCAACATTCTCAATATTATTTACTTCTTCTAAAATCCCTGAATCTTTTACATTCTCGCAATGAGGACATCCTTCTCCCCAGAAAAAATAAACATTTTTTTGATTATTTTCTGGCAATTCTTGAGCAGATATACTTGATACATTAATGACTAAGCCAAACAACAAAATTAAAAATAATACTAATACCAAACCTCTTTTTTGTGTTTTTTCTCGAATCATTCTGATTTTTAGAGTTTGAAACCCCTTATAAACATTGGTTTCAAAAAATGAAACCTTTATTCAAACAGTTTTTTTAAGTTATTTTTAAGGATTAACCGATTAGTCATACCATTTTTCTCTTTTTTCAAAATATTCTTTTTTTCCATTTTAGAAACAATCCTAGATATTTTAACTTTATCCAGATTAAGAGATTTTGATAAGGAACTTTGGTTTATTTCTCCCCCATTCTCTATAATCTTTTTTAAGATATCTTTATCTTCTAATTTTAATAAATCTAAGAATTTTAATAAATTCTTTTCAATTTCTTTCTTTTCCTTAAAATAATTATTTGAGATAATATAATATGTCGCAAGGCCAACAAATAATCCTAAAGAAGACATGGCCACAATTATTACCCATGGGGGAAGACTACACCCGCAGGTTGTTGAAAATCTTTCAGTAGTATAAAACACAGTAAAAGAAATCATAAAAATAAAAAAAGTCAAAACTCCAAAAATTAAGATTAGGGGTTTTATACTTTTATTTGCCATGACATATTGATAATTCTCAATGGTTATAAAGTTTTTGAAACTAGGAACAATTACAGGATTTTTTTGTAAGTTTTACCTTTGAAAAACCTAATGCTTTAAACACATCACAAATTTTATCATTAGAAATAAAATAATAGACCCTCTTTCCATCTTTTCTTGAATCCAAAATACCTGCTTTTTTTAAAACATCCAATTGAATTGATACGGTAGATTGAGTTCTTTTAACATGAGGAAAAATCTCACAAACACACTTTTCTCCATCTAACAAGAATTGGACTATCTTTAATCTTGTTTTATCTGCAAGTGCTTTTAATATTTGTAACTCTTTCTCCATCTTACATTAAAGGGTATCAATGTTATAAATATTTCCTTAGCTTATATAAAACGTCCCATTTGACCCACAATGGAATACTGTTCGGTCAAAGAGCAATACATTTTGACAGGAGTTGCACTATTTTTAAACAAAACATTTATATAGTATATGTTATAATAATAACCATATGGTTGGAAAAATAACTAAATGGTCGTATTTAGAACCTTTATTATTTAGCGACGAGTATATACATTTGAAAGAAATATCCAGACAATTAGATAAGAATCATTCAGTAGTTAGACAGTATTTGAATTATTTTGAGAAAGAAGGGATTCTAAGGAAGAAGAAACAGGGAAGATTAACTCTGTATAAAATTAATTCTTCTCATCCTCTTATTATTGACTATTTGTCAATTGCAGAAAAGGAAAAATTATTGGAAAGGTGTAGAGAAAATCTGATAATTAACGAAGTAGTCTCTTTCTTACACAAGAATATACAAAATAATAATGTACTTATATTTGGATCTACAGTCAATAAGAAGAAACCAAATGATATTGACATTTTAATAACAGATGAGTTTAAAGAGAATAAAATAAAAGAATTTGAGAAGAAGCATAATATTGAAATTCACTTAATAAATGTAGAAAATTTAGAAAACATAAAAGAAAGTTTGAAAAAAGAGATAAAGTCAAAACATTTATTGGTTTCTGGAACTGAAGAAATAATAAGATGGCTGATTTAAACTGGTGTAAAAAGCAAAAAAAGGGTATTAAATTAATAAAACCAAATGAAAATCTAGCAAAAGAGTATTTAGAAAGTGCTGAAGAAACATTAATAGTTCTAAAAGAGATAGTTAATAAGTCAAATATGTGGTTGGCTACTACTAAATATTATTTTGAATATTTTACCGTTTATGCATTATTGATGAAGATAGGCATAAAATCAGAGATATGATTGTACTATTGAAGTTTGTAAACTATTGGAAAAAGAAGATATTTTGCAAACAGGAATTTATAAAAAATTAAAACATGACAGGAAATTAAGAATGGATAATCAATATTACTTAAAGAATAGAGAAGTAAAAATAAATCATGAACAACTATCAGATTTCTTACTAAATATAAAGAAAAAGATTAATTCTTTAACTCTAGATAAAATTCAAAAGATTAGAGAGAAAATTAAAAATATCTAATTAGCTATAATACTAAACATCTCCCAGATGTTCCAAGATATACCAACCTATGCTAGTCTTCGATTAGAGACGTTCCAGTATTTTTACCGTGCGTTGAATTCCAAGTTCAAAAGTTTTAAATAATTTTAAGATTAATATTTAATAAGAAAATGACAGAAAAAATAGTTCTAAATAGAGTGAATAGTATAAAGAAAGGATTAGATGAAATAAGAGATCATCTATTAGATGTGACTCTAACTAACAATGATATTTCTGCTTTAGAAAAAGCTGATAAAGATTTAGAAGAAGGCAAGACTATGAGGTTATAATATGTATGAAGTTCATCTTTCTCAGAAAGCTGAAAAATATCTAAAAAAGTTAGATAACAATATCAATGAAAGACTCAAGAAAAAACTGAAGAAATTAGGCAAGAGACCTGTACCTAGCGAATCAAAAATTTGGGTGGAAGAGATAAAAGAAATAAAATATTTAGATATAGGATAGGAGATTATAGGGCATTGTATAAAATTAAAGATAATGAAAATATTGTTCTTATAGCTAAAATTGATAAGAGATCTAGAGTCTATAAATAATTTCTATATACTAACCTCAACTATATTTATAAATTAAAAACAGTCAGGACAAGAGAAATAATCCTCAAACACAATCACAAACTATCACAGTAGACTGTCAAGGGGCAATACCTTTTTAGTAGATTTAAGGAATATTTTTCTAAAAAAGAAAAAGAAAGTTTCTTTGTTCAACTTTTCTGTTAGTGAGTCAAACTACTTTATTCCTTTTTATCTAATATCCCGAAAGCATAGTCTTATAAACCCCCTCAATATTTAATTATTGTAATAAAATTAAATTCTTATTTAATTTGATAAGCTCTTGGGAATCATTCCATGAAGGGCTGTGACTCAAGAAAAATACTTCTTGAAAAATTAATTAGATAAAATTGAATTATTAACAAAATGGAAAAATTTAAAGAGCTTGGTCTAAGTGACCAATTACTAAAAATACTAGAAGGAGAGGGTTTTGAAAGTCCTACAGAAATACAGAAAAAAACAATCCCACTAGTCTTAGCTGGAGAAGATATAATTGGGGGAAGTGCAACAGGAAGCGGTAAAACTCTTGCCTTTGCTTCAGGAATCATTGAAAATCTAAAGCCAAATAATCATATTCAATCATTAATTATGACTCCTACAAGAGAATTAGCACAACAAATTACAAGACATATGAAAGGCTTCTCTAAACATAAACAATTAGAAATACTCCCAATTTATGGTGGTGTAAATATTCGTAAACAAATAAAAAAAATTCCTAGTTCAGATGTAATTGTTGGAACTCCAGGAAGAATTCTAGATCATTTAAATAGGGGTACATTAAAATTAGATAAAATTAATTTCTTAGTTTTAGATGAAGTAGATAGAATGTTTGATATGGGATTTCATTTTGATGTAGAAAAAATAATCAAGCAATGCAATGAGGATAGGCAAACAATGTTATTTTCTGCAACAGTATCTTCTGCGATGAATGATTTATCTCAAAAATATACCAAAAATGCAAAAGAAATTTCAGTTGAATCCTTTGTTGATACCTCTAAATTAAAACAAGTATACTATGACACTCCGTCTAACTTAAAATTCTCATTATTAGTTCATTTATTAGAAAAAGAAAAATCAAATTTAGTCATGGTCTTTTGTAGCACTAGAAGGTATACCGACACTATAACAAGAAATCTAAAGAGACTAAAATTAAATGCAAAAGCAATACATGGTGGAAAAAGCCAAAACAAAAGAACTAGAGTAATGAAGAAATTCCGTAAAGGTAAAATCAATATTTTAGTTTGTACAGATGTCGCAGCAAGAGGTTTAGATATTAAAGAAGTTAGTCATGTTTACAATTATGATTTGCCTAAAACAAAAGATAAATATGTTCATAGAATTGGAAGAACTGCAAGAGCAGGAGATAAAGGTAAGGCAATTAATATTCTTTCAGAAAGAGACCATGAAAATTTAAATAATATTTTAAGAGATGGTGATATAAAAATTATGAAGAAAAAATTGCCATTTTTAAAAAAAAGGAGAATGATAACTCGAAGATCAAAACATAAAAGAGGGAAAAGAGGGAGAAGATACAATTCAAGATCAAGAAACCATAAAAATAGAAAATCTTCAAGAAACAATTATTCAAAATCTAAACATAAAAGAGGGAGAAGACACAATTCAAGATCAAGAAACCATAAAAGAAACAAGTCAAAAAATAAGAAGTCTAGAAAATCAAGACACAAAAGAAATACAAACAGATCAAAATCTTCAAGAAACAATTATTCAAAATCTAAACATA
>CAZRJP010000015.1:7541-20446 GCA_964600865.1 Candidatus Woesearchaeota archaeon
AGAAATACAAACAGATCAAAATCTTCAAGAAACAATTATTCAAAATCTAAACATAAAAGAAACAAATCAAGATCAAGAAATCATAAAAATAGAAAATCTTCAAGAAACAAAAAGCATTGATAAATTAAAAAAAAATAAATATCTCAAACTAAATCATTAACATTGCCAAAATCATATATCTTGTCCTTACCTACTGCATGAACCCTAAACTTCATTAGTTCTTTTTTGGGAATTATTGAAAAATAATCTTTATAGTCTCCTTCATAATTATTAACCGGCTTACCAATAGATATATGTAAAAAACTAGGAAGAATAACAATTTCCTTCCCCTTAAATTTTCCTGTTAAAAAACACTTATATTTTTCTGTTTTACTTGTATGTTTATCTCTAAAAACAACACTAGGATGAATATGTCCCATAACAATCATTTTAATCTTTTTATCATAAACTTCTGGAAAACTCTTATGTCCATGGATAAATGCGATTTTCTTATCTTCAGTAATATAATAATTTTTTAACTTATTTTTAAACGAATAATCAATTGTGTCATGATTGCCTTTAATAAAAATAATACTCTCTTCTTCAAAATTTTCTTTTAAAAAATTGTATACTTGTATAAAATCAAACTTTTCAGACTTTTCATATCCAAAACCATGTTTAATATCTCCTAAAAAAACAATTTTCTTAATCTTAAATCCCTTTGATTTAACTCTATCAAAAATATCTCTTAGTTGTTCAATAATCTCCTTAACCTGTGTTATTGGAGCTAAAACACCTGATTGAATCATCATTTCATCATAACCAATGTGTAAATCTCCCACTACTAAAATTTCCTGCTCTGGAAAAAATACTGTTTTATTAAAAAATTTGTATTCCATATATTAACATTCAATTTTATTGTTTATAAGATAAGAGATTATTATTATTATTATTAAATAATACATGAGGGATTTTGATAAATTAAATATGGTCCTGCGAGGAATTGAACCTCGGTCTACTCGGTGTAAACGAGCCGTCTTAGCCATTGGACTACAGGACCTTCTAAAAATAAATTATCTTCCAGGCTTTTAAGTTTAACTATTTACTATTAAAACTCAATAAATTTCACAACCTTTATAAAGAAAAATAACATTTTGTCACTATGACAAAAGACTCAAAAGGACATAATCCTAATATTCCTGGAATGGATTTAAATGAAAATTATTCTCCAAGTAATGATAAAAACATCGCAGAAAAAGTTCCAAAACAAGACCCAAAAAAATCACAGGAAAAATTAAAGAAAACAAAAAAAGAACTAGAAAAATTAAAAAAATGGTTTGTTAAAAAGTATGAATTCACTCAATCTATTTCAATTCTACCTCCTCAATCAATCCCATTATTTATTCAAGAAGAGGAAGTTCCAAAAGAAACTGAAAAACATATTCATTTATTAGTAATTATCCCAGAAGAGGAATACAAAAAATCTCCAGAAATTAAAAAAGAACTTATTAAAAAATTAGATGGAAGAGATGAAAAAATATGGTTACACTTAAAGACCCCAGTAGATATCTGGGAAATTTGTTTAGATAGTAAATTTAATTTATTAGGTTCTATTGCAATGTCTTTACCACTTTATGATAAAGGATTTTTAGGGGCATTAAGAGTAGCAGAAATCCACAAATCACTTGTATTAAAAAAGTTTGATAAATATGTGGTGAGTTATGTTATTGGTGGAAGTTTAGTTAGGGGTGAAGCAGTTCCTACCTCAGATGTAGATGTTTTTGTTATAATTAATGATACAGATGTTAAAAGAATGCCTAGAGTGGAACTTAAAGAAAGATTAAGAAGAATGATTTATCAATATGTTGGGGAAGCATCTTCTCTTGCAGGTGTAAAAAACAAACTAGAACCACAAATATACTTATTAACAGATTTCTGGGAGGGTGTTAAAGATGCGCAACCAGTTTATTTTACATTCATAAGAGATGGTATACCTCTTTATGATAGAGGAACATTTATGCCTTGGAAAGCCCTTCTTAAAATGGGAAGATTAAAACCAAGTCCTGAAGCCATTGATAGATTTATGTCTATGGGAGATAAAACAACAAAAATGGCAAAAAGAAACCTATTAAAAATTGTTATTAAAGATTTATATTGGGGGGTTGTTACACCTTCACAAGCACTATTAATGTTAAATGGTTCATCTCCTCCTAGTCCAAAACATCTAATAAAAGAAATGAAAAAAGAATTTGTTAAAAAAGAGAAGATGTTAAAAGTTTCTGATATAAAAATTTTAGAAAAAATTGTCAAAATCTACAAAGATTATGAACATGAAAAAATAAAAGAGATTAAAGGTTCAAAAATAGACAAACTAATAAAAGATACAGAAGAATATCTTAAAAATCTAAAGGAATTAAGAGAAAAAATTGAAAAAGCATATAATAAAAGAACAATAGAAAAGATCTACAAAGATATTTTCAAATTATTAAAAGGATTTATGAAAAACAAATCTCAAAAAGGGATATTAAAAGAATTTGAAAAAGAATATGTTAAAAAAGGAAAATTCACTCCTCAACATTTAAGGATATTAAAAAGTATAATTGAAGCAAGAAAACAATTCAAAAAAGGGAAATCCTCCTCTAAGAAAATTGATGAGGCAAGAAAAGGAGCAACAATTCTTACTAATGATTTAATTGATTATACTCAAAGATGTGAATTGTCAGAATTTGATAAGACAAAAATGAGTATTAAATATAAGGATGGAGAAGCTCAATTAATTAATGCTAGTAATAAAACATTTTTAATCCAAGGAAAAGATGTTAAAGAAATTGACAAAAAAATAAAAGAAAGTTCTTTAGATAAATTAGAAAAAGCCTTAGAAAAACAAAAAGAAAAGGAAGCAGTAAAAATAAACCCAGAAATATTTAATTTAATAGAAAAAGAGATTGGTAAGTTTGAAATTGTTCTTTAATAAAAAAAATCCTATAAGGTAAGGTTTATAAATCAATTTTATTGATAATTATTATGGAAGCTAAGATAATTCAATTTAGAAGAGGAAGGAAAGTCTTTCATAAAAGACATTTTCTAATAGAAATTCCTAAAATAAAAAGTAGAAAGGCTGCAGAAAAATTTGTAGATAAAAAAGTTAAATGGACTTCTCCAGCTGGAAAAATAATCAAAGGCAGAATATCCTCACCCCATGGAAACAAGGGAGTTGTAAGAGCTATATTTGAAAAAGGATTACCAGGACAAGCAATTCCAAGTAAAGTAGAGATATTAGATTCAAAATCCAAAGATAAAAAATCAAATAATAAACAAAGTAAAAAAGAGGCATCTAAATAAAATGGCAAGAAAAGCAGCATCATACTCAAAGAAAAGAGTAAAACCATATACTAGGGTTAGTAAGAAAAAAGGGAAATCATACATAAAAACAGTGCCCCCTCAAAAAATAGATAAATTTAAGATGGGCAATGCTAAGAAAAAAGATTTACCTCATAAACTAACGGTTGTTACTAAAGAAAAAATTCAAATTAGAGACTCTGCACTTGAATCTTGTAGAAAATTTCTAAACAATAAACTCTATAAAGAATTAGCAGGAAATTTCACATTTGAAGTAATTCCTTTCCCACACCATATTCAAAGAGAAAACAAAATGCTTACAGGTGCTGGAGCAGATAGAATGCAAACAGGAATGCAATTATCATTTGGTGTAAGTGCTAGTAAAGCGGCTATATTAAAAAAAGGAAAAGAAATTTTTGAATTCAATTTACCTAATAAAAATGCAGTTAGATTTACTAGAAAACTAATCAAAAAGATAAAATCCAAATTACCTTGTAAAATAAAGGTTATTGGAAATAATAAATAGTGTTACTACTTCTAAGATACAGACAATAGAAAGGTTTATAAACTTCAATAACTATTTTCTTATATGACAGAAATAGATGAAAGACAAGAAATGAGAGATCTGCAAATGTTATACTTAGAAGATGATGCATTTAAAAACATTTATGCAGCATCAATGATTCACAAAAATGGAATGTATGGTAATTATGATAAACAATTAGGGCAAAGAGCCTATGTAAATGGTTTAAATTCAGATAGTGAAAAAGTAAAAAATATTATTGGAGAAGCAGTAAAAGATGATATGGCTGAAAAAGCATCGCAAATAATTCAGCAAGGGGGGGATATCTATCAACAACCAATGTATGTTCATCCAGAAGCAATAGGAGACAAAACAATTGAGCAATATCAAATAGCAGTAGATAATGTATTTGTTGAAGATATATTAAATAAATTAAATGTTGGAATTAATGATGATTCTGCCATAATACCAAATGAGGCAATGAATCAAACAATGGGCGAATTTAAGGATACTAATGAGGAACTATACCAACAAATAAGTGGGATATACTCTCAAGATATTGTACAAGAAAACCTTGCAAATTCTATTCTTGAACAAAGAAGAATAGGAAGAGAAAGCTTAGAATCTAGGTTAAATATCACACAAGAACAAATTGATGAACAGGAAAGAATGAGAGAATTTATGCAAAGAGCCCAAAATTCAATGAATCAAAATCAATAATTATTTTTCTACCATTTTTTGAACTAATTGAGCCATTACCTTAATAAACTCATCAGTCCTTTCTTGCCAATCATCAATAACAATTCCTCTTAATTCAGTTACTTCAGAGTGAGCTATTTTCTTATGTAAGATTAACATGTCTCTAAACCAATTCAAATATTTTTTCTTTAACATTCCATTATTAACAAAAGTCTCTTTTAGGTCTGCAGGAATATGTTCTGGACTAGGAGGAGATGTATTTGCAGCAATCAAAGCAGCTTGAGCACTATCTACCATCGCCCAATATAATCCTTCCACAGAATTTAATTCTGCTTCTTTACTCCTTCTTAAATGAATTGGAGCTCTTTGTAAGGAATTATAAATTGATTCAGGAGTATTTTTTATTCTACCTGCAATAAGTAAGAATTTTAATGGCTCATAAAATCCAGCTAAATCGATTAAAGCTTCACCATATCTTAATATATTTATTAAAACAGGATCTCCATTCATTAAATCATCCCACCAAGTACTCAATTTAATTGTATTAATATGCAAATTCTTTTGATAAGGATTTGCCTTAAGTATTTTATCTAATTCTTCCCTATACCATGCAATTAATTCCGTTGTCCATTTAATTGAAACATCATCTATTACTATAACAATATCAATATCTGAACCTGCTACTGCAGTTTGTTTAACTGTTGAACCAAAAAGAATTATTGATTTTATTGATTTTTCAAATTTCTTATATACCTTTAAAGCAAAATCCATTGCAATATCATGTTCTTTTTTAATCTTTAAAGTAGGAATATCATCTTTATCTATTTTCTTAGATCTCTTTTTTTTGCTTTTCTTTTTCTTTGACTTTTTCTTTTTAGACTTCTTTTTAGATTTTGACTTCTTTTTACTTTTCTTTTTAGATTTCTTTTTTTTGCTTTTCTTTTTACTCTTTTTCTTCTTAGATTTTGACTTCTTTTTGCTTTTCTTTTTAGATTTCTTTTTCTTTTTACTCATTTTGAATTCTCCATTTAATTGAAAAAGAAGTGTTCAAAATTAAAAATTTTGTTGTCACCATCTTTTTTATTATATTATAATAGTTCTTTTGGTTTTTAAATATTGTTAATTTCATTAATTTTGAGTGATTACTCCATTGGTCTCCCACTCATACGACTACCTTTTCCTTGTTGAACACTTCCTCCCAAATCTGTAGGTAATTGTGAAAAGTTTGCACCAAACATATTATAATTTGTACTGGGTAACATTCTTCCAAAACCTCCACTATACCCTTGATAAAGTCCTTCTTTTTGATTCCAATAAGGTTCTTGTCCTGTTCCACCAGCAAAAAACCCTGCACCAAGACTATCTAATGAATATGGAAAAGGGCTTTCCTTAAAATGTTGGACAAAACCTCCTGCCTCTACTATTTTTTTAACATCTCCCTTACCTTCCTTATCTAATTTTTCTAAAATTTCCTTTGTAGGAACATTTCCCATTCCTGGAGGTAAATGAGCATCAGATGAACCAAAATTATCTGTTAAATGAACATGTTTGACATTCCCTTTAATCTTATCCACTTCTTTCATTAAATCTTTTTCCTCAAACCCGTGCTTTCTTGCCATATTCAAATGGCCAACATCTAATGTAACCCCCAACATTTTATCTGCAACCTTCTTGGCTTTAGATTCAGACATAACTCCATCAGATACTGCTTTATCTACAAATTTTTTCTTACTACTCATCACTAAATTATTTAACTCTTCTCCATAAGAAAAAGCCATTCCCCCTGGAAACATATTTTCAATGCTAATTACTGGAGGTTTATCTTTATGTTTTTTATAAGCATTTAATGCCACATTTGAAAATGTCTCTGAAGATTTATCTATTGCAAAATCCTCTACTGGTTCAAAAAGGGTTGGTTTAACTTCTTCTAATGCATTAATCATATTTGAAATTGCATCTGATTGCCCAGCAACATCTGATGGGTCTACAATCTTCTTCTTAAATTTATCAGCAGCCTCTCTTAATCTTTTCTTATCTTCCTCAGAATCAGCAAATTGATATGCTTTATTAAACAATCCTGAAATATTTTGCTGAGCATCACTCAAATAATGTTGAGCGTTTCTTAGATGATCATATGATTCTCTTTCAGGTCCCTTAAGATATTTTCTTTTTCTTCTACCCATTATAATCTCCTTCATTACTTCTTTTGGAACCCTATCTATATTTCTAGAAATAATCTCATCTGCTCTCTCCTTAAAATGAACTAATTGAGAAATTTTATTATCCCATTCAGTATCATTTAACATTTTTAATTGTCTTTCTGGAGAAATGTCTGTTCCCTTTTCCCAATCCTTTGTTGAAGGATAAAATTTCTTTTCATCTTTTAAAAGATGCCTAATTTCTCCTGTTTCTTTATTAACCGCATAAAACTTGTTCTTTTTCTTTTTTCCATCTTCTTTGATATACTCTACTCCAGGAATTGAACCTGCACCATGAATTGTAACATTCATCCCAGGCTTATCTGACATTTCTACTGCCTTATCAACAACACTAGATAATTGCTCCTCAGCCTGCTTTCTTTGACCTTCATCATACCCTTGTTTATCTATTCCAGAAGGTTCTACAATCGGAGAGTGAACAGAAATATCTGCTCCAGTAAGTTTAGACATACGATTAATTTCTTTAAAATGATGTTTAGGGATTTGATCAAATATTTCTGGCTTTATTGCTCCAACCTCTATGGGCACAATTCCTTGATTCAATAATTGAGTTACATGTTGAATCTGATTTGCAGTATCTGGTTTTGTCGGAGCACCTATTTTAGAAGATGACACATTATAACCTGTAAAAATATCTTTTCCATAAGAAGACTTACCAGGATCCATAGTTGAATAACTTCCTTGATAAATTGGATTTATATTATATTCTCCTTTTTTTAATACCATCTAATTAAATAATCACACCTTTTTATTAATATAAGTAGTAAAAAATTATTTATATAGTTTTTGACTTGGATATTTAACTTAAAAAAAGACTGAAATTGAAAAATGAAGACTTTTATATACTAATATTATTTAATTATAACACTTGTAATGATATTATAATAAACGTTAGGTAAATATAATAGATACAAAAACTTACAAAAGATTTAATAGAAGTTTTATTTTAAAAAATATAGTTTATTCCTCATTACTCTCTTCATCTAAATCTAAAATTTCCTTCAAACCCTCATAATCTTTTTCAGGATTATATGAATCTTTTAATGCTATCACACTTGAACGTGGAGAGCTTATTATCATAATTTTATAAGGTAGTAAAACTTTATAAGTTTTTATCTTCTTTAAAATAAAATGAAAAATTTAAAAAGGGTGTTTCCATCATTAGATTATTATTACTTGTTTGGGTACGCTGCCCTTTGATAGAACAAGTTTCATTCTAGTCTAGGCTTTATGCGGGAATTTTTCCTAACCTTTTTATGCATAATTTTTAACTTAATGAAAAATGTTCAGGATCACATGTTATAATTAAGTCCAGGTTTATACTAATTCATATTTAAACAAATGAAAGAAAAAACTAAGAAAGACAAGAAAAAGCAAAAGGAAGAAATTAATTTCAAAAGAAATATTAGTGAATACTGGAGATTCTTAAAAAAATACCCTATTTTATGGATACTTCCTTTAATTGGTGTTATAATTATTGAGTTAGCTAAATTAGTTCCAAAGTATTTATTTAAAAGATTGATAGATGATGGAACAAGTTTCACAAATGGCCTTTTAAGTTATGAAGCTTTTGTATCAATATTAATTATCCTTTTTTGTGTTTATGTTGTTGTAACTGTTTTAGGATTAGTATTTAGCTGGTTGAGAGTTCATTGGATTAACAAATTAAATTCAAACATTATTGCAGATATTAAGAAAAAGTATTTTAATCATATTGTTAGCCTAGACCATAATTTTCATACAATCCACAAGTCTGGAAGTCTTATTTCTAGAATGATTCGTGGCTCTGGAGCTGCAGAAAGTATGTCAGATACTCTCTTCTTTCAGTTCATGCCTGCAATTGTCTTATTCATAGTTTCTGCTGTATCTATTGCCTATTTTAGTATAATTCCTGCATTGATTTTAGTGGGAACAATTATCTTGTTTATTGGCTATGGATTTATTATTCAAGAAATTCAGAAAAAACCAAAGAAAAAATTCAATGATCAGCAAGACAGGGAAAAAGCAGACATCTCAGATATTTTCACAAATATAGAATCTGTTAAGTATTTTGGAAAAGAAAGAAAGATCAAAAATAGTTTTCTGAAAGTTATTTTAAACACAAAGCAAAAAGCTCTTGATTATTGGCATTATTTTAAGTTCTTTGATGCAGGAAATATGCTTATCTTAGGTTTAGGAACAATCTTAATTCTATACTTCCCAATAATTCAATTATTAAATGGAGAAATAACTATTGGAACTCTAGCATTTATTTACACTGTTTATCTTGGATTAATTGGAAGTTTGTTTGGATTTGTTTGGGGAATGAGGGGATTTTACAGGGCTATGACTGGTTTCCAGCAATTGTTTGATTATAAAAAGATAAAAAAGGAAATTAAAGACAAGCCAAATGCAAAGAAAATTAAGATTAAGAAAGGGAAAATAGAATTCAAGGATGTAACTTTTGGATATGATGAAAAAAGAAATATATTTGAAAAGTTTAATTTAAAGATTCCTAAAGGTAAAAAAGTTGCATTAGTAGGACATTCTGGATGCGGAAAATCCACTCTTATTAAATTACTTTATAGACTGTATGATGTAGACAAAGGTAAGATATTAGTTGATGGAAAAAATGTAAAAAATGTTAAACAGGAATCATTGAGAAGTGAAATGTCAATAGTTCCTCAAGAAGCAATATTGTTTGATGACACTATTTATAATAATATAAAGTTTGCAAATCCCTCAGCAAAAAAGAAAGAAGTTATGCAGGCAATTGAGTTTGCACAGCTCGATAAGATAATCGAGAAATTCCCTAATAAAGAGAAAACTATTGTAGGGGAAAGAGGAATTAAATTATCTGGAGGAGAAAAACAAAGAGTTTCAATAGCTCGAGCCATACTAGCTGATAAAAGAATACTTGTATTAGATGAAGCAACTTCTTCTTTAGATTCAGAAACAGAATATCAAATTCAGCAAGACCTTGAAGAACTAATGAAAGGTAGAACATCAATTATAATTGCGCACAGACTTTCAACAATAATGAATGCAGATATAATTGTTGTTATGAAAGATGGGAAGATAGTTCAAAAAGGAACCCATAGAGAATTAATTACTGAAGGCGGAGAGTATCAAAGACTTTGGGACTTTCAAAAAGGTGGTTATTTGGAATAATATTGTAAATTTATTAGCCTGTTTCCAAAGAACCTTAAAATGTTCTCTAAAAGTTTCTGCCATTTCCTTGCTTGTTATAACAAAGCCCTATGGTTTCTTTTTCCAGACGATAAATGCTACATTATCTTTATGAATATTAACACCAGTTATAGTTTTTTGATATATAAATCTAACATTAGTAAGCTTGCTTTTTTGATTTAGAAACATTTAAATATATAAATAATTATACAATTGTATAAAAAATAATACAAATGTATAATAAAATGAACAATAAAAATAAAGTTCTTAAGGAATTGTTTTTGAATCCAACACACAAATTTCATTTAAGAGAATTAGCTAGAGAAACTAATCTAAATCCAAATACTATCTCAAATATAACAGATAAATTGCAAAAGAAAGGATTGATTACAAAAATAAAACATAAAAATATTCTAGAGATATCTCTTGATTTAGAGAATAAAAAAACATTAATTAAAAAAAGGATATTTAACCTTTCTCAAATATATGCTTCAGGAGTAATTGATTTCTTAGTTGATGAATACTCTCCCTCTTCAATCACATTAATTGGGAGTTATTCTAGAGGGGAGGATATTGAAACTTCAGATATTGATATTGTAGTAATTTCAGGCAAAAAAAAGGTGGTTGATATGGTAAAGTTTGAAAAAAAACTGCATAGAAAAATACATTTATTACTTCCTAAAACTATGTCTGAGGAATTTTTTAATAACCTAATAAATGGCATTGTAATTTATGGGGGTATAAGAAAATGAGGCCTTTTGAATATTTTTTAAAGCATGGAGATGCCAAAAAAACATCCAAAGATTTAGAATTAGCCAAATCATTGATTAAAGACATGAATGGAAGAATTGAAAAAAGTCTTTTATTAGATCCGCAAAAATTTCCTAAAATAATCTTTGAAAATATTTATGATGCTCTTAGGGACTTTTGTGATGCCATTCTTGCAAGTGAAGGTTTTAAATCATATTCTCATCAGGCATCTATTTCATATCTTTCAAATAAAGGCCTTGATTTTCCAACCTTGAATGAATTTGACCAATTAAGATATAAAAGAAACGGTTCAAAATATTACGGAGAACCGATATTAAAAAAAGATGCCACAAGAATAAAGGAATTTTATCTAAGGATTAAAAAGAAAATAAACAATATAATTAAAGAAAAAAAACTAAAATGAAACAACCAAAAATAGGATACAAAACATCGGATTTACTTTATGTAGGTCCAGATAAACTTAACTTTAAAGTTTTAGAGATAAAAAGCAAAGATTCAAATTTAGGATTCAATATTAAAAAGGTGCTTAGGGTAAAAGAAGCTATTAAGGGCAAGGATGTTAGTATGCATACTCAAACAAGCAGAATCTTTAGTTGTTTTGGACATGGAGTTCCAGATTTTAATGAGGCAGAATTGCATGTTTTAAAAGCAGAGATAATTCTTTGCAAAATCCTCAAGATTAAAGAAATGATTATTCATTTAAAGCAAGACAAATTGACTAAGGGAGAGGAATCAAGATTTAGAGAGTTACTTAACTTTGCTAAAAAGAAGAAAGTTGAAATAATTTATGAATCAAATGGTTACTTTAAGGCTAGTACTTGTTTAGATGTTTTGAAAAAATTTCCAAAGTTAAATTATAACCTGGATTTAGGGCATTTGAACACAGCAGTCGTGAATAAAACTCTTGGGATGGATTTAGATAAATTTTTAGAAAAAGTAAAAAAGAGAATCGTTTATATTCATGCCCACAATAATAATGGGAAAGATAAGCATCAGGGGATTGATGAAGGAAGTCTTGATTGGGAGCATGTCTTGATAAATTAGATCATTCAAGAATAAGGAAGATTATTATTGAAGTTCACAATCCTAAAAAAGTTAAAAAGACTGAAAAACTTCTTAAAGAGTATGCAAATAAAAAATGCTAAGTTTCTTATTAGAAACATTTAAATATAACCATAACTAAGGTTATTATAATCATTATAAGGGTTATTTATATTAAAATGAACTTATTGCAATTTCTTAAAGAGAATAAAACAGAAGCGAGAAAAATCTTTGGAAAAAGAGAACTGAAAATAATTGAAAAGCAGGTTAAGGGTGTTAATTTAACTCAGTCTGAAAAAAACCGTTTATCTAGAGATATTAGAAAAAAACTCAGATTTATAAAAAGTATCTCTAAATTTGAAGATGAATTTGATTTAAAAAAAGGCAGGGAGATTAAAAGAAAAATCTCAAATGCAAAAAAAGAAATATTAAATCATAAACTAAAAAGCAGAATTAAAAAGATTTATTTATTTGGTTCAGCTGTTAAAAGTGAAATGGCTCTTAAATCAGATATTGACATTGCAGTAGAATTTGAAAAGATTGAAAAAAGAGAAGCATTTAATTTTAGGAAAGAAATTCTAGGAAATGTTCCTGATAAAATTGATGTTCAGGTATTTAATTTTTTGCCTAAAAAAGTGAAGGAATCAATTAAAAAAAATCACAAGATTTTGTATAAGAGAAAAAGAAAATAAAAATGAATGAAAATAAAAAAAGAATTGCTGAAAAGATTAAAGAATTAGAAAATTTTCTTATGGACCTAGAAGATTATTTGCCTATTAATTTTGAGGAATATCTTAATCAGTCTAAAACTAAAGATGCATGTGAAAGATCTTTTGAAAAAATAGTTATGGCTATGATTGATTTAGGCTTTTTGATTGTAAAAGAAAACAAATTTAAAATACCTGAAGAGGAAAGTGAGGTTTTTGATGTTCTTGCAAAAGAAGATATAATCTCAGATGGATTAAAAAACAAATTAAAAGCTGCAAAAGGGATGAGAAATATTCTTGCACATGAATATGGAAGAGTTGATAATGAATTAGTATTTGAATCTTTAAAAAACGAAATAATTAAAGATGCTGATGAATTCACTAAAATAATTAAAAAGAGGCTGAAATGAATAACCCCGCCCTAAAGGGCGAGGTATCAAATATAAAAACAAAATGCTA
>CAZRJP010000016.1:0-17750 GCA_964600865.1 Candidatus Woesearchaeota archaeon
CAGCATTTTTTAATTTATCTCTTGCTTTTTTTGAAAAATTTAATGCAACAACTTTTACTTTTTTATTAAGTTCTCCCTCAGATAAAACCTTTCCAGGAACAAGGATTGTTTTATAATCTCCTTTTTTAATTATTTCATTAATTTCCTTTAGATTAACACTAATATGATTCTTTCTTGGAGTAGCAATCTTACTTGCAATTTTTTTCCAATTTTTATTTTTTTTAGCAGCAAGAATAGTGTCTATTAAAATAGGGTTTGTTTTTCTTCTTAATTGTTTTTCAATTTGTGTGTCTGTTTTCATTTTGATATAATATTGCAAGAAGTAATTAACTTCCTGCTAACGCCGAGCTTCAACTCGCAGGTAAAAAAGAGTGTTATTATGACTATTTAAAGGTTATGAATTAGGGCTTTGGTGAAACCATTATAAAATAAGAAAGCCACCTTATTTTAACTAAAAAACGAGGTGGCAAAATGAAAAAGATATCTGAACTTAAAACCTTTCTGGTTTCAGCCAAAAAGCTGATAAATAAACTTCCTAAGTTCAATTCAAAGTTTTCTAATAAGATTTATGATAATCACCAGAAGCGGATTATTCTTATCTTTCGGCAGAAAATGAGAATGACTTATAGAGGGATTGTAAAATTCCTTAGATTTAGTGGCTTAGCGAGAGCTCTATTAAATCTTAAAAGCGTTCCAGATCACTCTACTCTTGTAAAGTTTCATAAGAGAATAAAAGCAAAAGTATTAGATTCTCTTCTTTGCAAAAAGCAAGTAAAGATATCTGCGATTGATGGGTCTGGGTTTGAAACAAGTTATATGAGTTATCATTATGCAAATGTTTGGAATAGACAAGATAAAAGAAAATATCGTCGATATTTAAAAATTAGTATAGCTATTTGCACAGATTCACAATATGTCTTATCCCAAAAAATAAGACTTGGTCCTAGGAATGATCATATTGATTTTGAATCTGTAATGAAAAAAGTAAAATGCAAATTTGTTGTTGCAGATAAGGGATATGATTCAAAAAAGAATAGATATTTTGTATTAAGGAATATGAAAGCATATCCTCATATCCCTTATCGTAAAAATTCAGGGGTGTTGAAATTAAGAGGGGGAAATCAATTATTGAAGTTTGATAAAAAAATATATCATCAAAGAAGCAAAGTTGAAACTGTATTTAGTGTAATAAAAAGAAAGTATGGCAATTTTGTTTTAAGTAAATCATTTGAAACTCAAAAGAAAGAACTATTATTAAGATTAGTAGCTTATAATATTGATAGGAAGATAATATTATCTACTTTGGTGATTATAGGGTTTCACCAAAGCCTGAATTAGAATAAATTTCTTTTAGAATAATTATTTAATATTAAAATAAGAATATTTAAATAAGTAATCTATTATTTAGTTAACATAAAAATGAAAAGAAAAAGAGGTTTGTTAATTGTCATCATAGCTATTTTTATTTTTTTAGGGCTACTTATTGCTTTTTTAGAGAGTAATAATTTAATTGGATTTTCAATAAAGGAACCTTTAAGTGATTCTGAACAATACAAGATTCTAGCAAGTCCTACAATAAGCAAAATTTCTATAAATTCCTCGCTTGGAAACAATGGAACCACAGAAGATATTCTTTGTTGGATGAATTCTACTGATACAGATGGAGACACCCTAAATTATACTGGTTATTGGTATAAAAATGGAGATATCTTTCTGAATAGATCATGGGAGTATTATTATGAAGGAGATGGAATGTTAGATATGCTAACTGGAATGGATTCAGATTCTGAAAATAATATGTATGTAACAGGTACAACAAATTCAAATAATGTTTTTACAATTAAATTCAATTCTTCAGGCTCACAAAAATGGAATGCAACATTTGATGATGGAGGGGCAAATGAGGGAAAAGTTGTAGAAATAGATTCACAAGGAGATGCAGTAATTGGAGGATTTACAGAAAATGGGAATAAATATCTTGTAATAAAATATAATTCTTCAGGCTCACAAAAATGGAATACAACCATACAAGCAAATGGAACCGATTCTATTTTAGGAATAACAATAGATTCTAATGATAATATTTATTTCACTCCAGATACAGATAATGGGGAAGGAGATTCTTTATTCAAGCTTAATTCTACTGGAGATTATAAATGGAATGCAACATTTGATTTTTCAGAAGCAGAAAAGCCATTTGGAGGGACGACATCAGATTCTAATAATAATGTTTATGTTTCTGGATACAATGGTTCAGGACCATATGATATTTATTTAGTAAAATATAATTCTTCAGGCTCACAAAAATGGAATAGAAGTTATGATTCAGGTGAAGATGAAATTAGTTATGGAACTGAAGTAGGTTCTAATGATAATATCTATATGGTGGGATATACAAATATTTCCGGAGGAAAAGAATATTTATTAGTAAAGTACAATTCTACTGGAGATTATGAATGGAATACAACCTATGATATGCCTGGAGCAACAAGTGAGACTGCTTTTGATATTCACATAAGAGATTATAATCAAATATATGTTGTTGGAGATGCAGGAGGATTTGATGTAGGAACACATATAGTAAAATATAATTCTTCAGGGAGTCAAATATGGAATAAATCTTACCTTGGAAAGGATTTTGGAACAGTTATTACTGTAGATAATTTAGGAAGTATTTATATCGGAGGATATCCTTGGGATTTAAGAGGAAGCGGAGGATATGATTATTACATTTTAAAATATATAGGAGAAATTTTCCTTAAGGACCAAACACAAGAAGTGTTGACAAATGTTTCAGAGTTAGATAGTTCTTTTACATCTATAGATGATAACATCTCTTGTAAGGCAGCATCGTATGATGGAACATCTTATAGTACTTACAACTTTTCTTCTAATCTAACTGTTGTTGATGTATCTCCAGTTATGCAGAATCTTTTTGTTAATTCTTCTAATGCAAACAATTTGACAACAGGAGATATTACTTGTTGGGCAAATGCAACAGACCCAGAAGGAGATACATTAAATTATACTGGTTATTGGTATAAAAACGGTGTTAAAAAAATAAACCTAAGCATAAATGCTTCAAATGATTACACTCAAGGAACATTAACAAATGTTTCAATTTTATTAAATGGAAACACCTCTGCAGGAAATAAGTGGGAGTGTAAGGTAAGAGCATATGATGGGAATTCTTATGGCCCGTATGATTCTTCAGGGAATATAACAATTAGGAGTGCCACCTCTACAACAACCACTACAGGAGATGGAAGCAGTAGTTATTTTGAAGGAGAGATTAAATCAGAAGAATTAACAGAGGGTATTGAAAAGAAATTTTTTGTTAAGTCTAAAACAACCTTTAATGTTAAAAGCTCTCCACACTCTTTAACTGTTGATGAAATCTTTGATGAAACAGTAACTATTACAATAGAAAGTAATCCTAAAACAATAAATCTAACAATAAATGAAACAAAAAAAGTGGATTTAGATGATGATGGAGTTTATGATTTAATAATAACTCTAAAAGAAATCACTAAGACATATACTAAAATTGCAATTTTAGATATAAAAGAAATATCTGAAGAGTATTTTGAAGAAAAGGTTTCTGAACCAGAAGAGGAAATAGTAAAAGAAGAAAATAATTATTTAGATTATGTTCTTTTAGGATTATTTATTTTAGTTCTTAGTATTGTTTATTTCTTAAGCAGAAAAAGGAAATAAAGGCCTCTAATAGGCCTTTTTAGAATGAATAATATAATGCGGAGTAAAGGGTTCGAACCTTTGTAGGCACTAAGCCAACGCCGCTTGAGGGCGTCCCGTTTGACCACTCCGGCAACTCCGCTTATAATTGATTAAGAAATACCTGTTTTTTAAGTTTTTTATATGCTCTTTTATAGAAAAATAATCTAGAATTACTTTATTTTTTTTGCAACTTCCTTCAAATCTTTTTTTAGTACGTTTATAGATTCATTAAATATTTGTTCTGGCTTTAATTGACCAAAAGATTCTAATGTAATTATAAGTTCTCCTTCTTTTGTTTCTCTTTCACTTTCAGAATCTTCTTTATCTGCAATCCCTTCAAGAACATCTCCTACTTCTTTAGCATTATTATCTTTTATAATAATTTTTTCTCCTTTTTCTTCAATTTTACAATCAGGACAAGCTCTTTTCACACTATCTTTAAGTTTTTTATCTAATTTTATTACTGAAACATTTCTATAAAACATTATTCCTGGAGAAAATTTAACGTGGTCTACTCCTTTACCTTCAATAACATCACCAGAGAATTTAATCTCTCCACCTTGATCTAAATAAGTTATAGGGATTTTATCATAAGCAACATCAAGACTTCCCTCTATTTCTTCAGAATGAACAAAACCTTCTTTTTTAGATGAAATCTTCATTGTAGCGGTTTTTCTTGCCCCAACCTTACCCATTTTTAGAGGAATTAATCCAACTCTATGAGCAACAACTTCATCAAAAAGAGCAGAGTCATTTTTAACAATTTCTATCTCATCTATTGCAAGTATGTTAATTTGATTAAGATACCTTCTTATTGCATTTGCTAGACCTTCTTCTATCTCAGTCTTAAATACAATTTTTTCTTTGTCTTCTTTTAATTTTTCCATTTTAATTATTACCAAAACTACTTTTTTAAATGTATTTATGGTCTCCTTCCTCTTCTTCCACCTTTAACCTTAGGACCGCCCCTTGGAGACCGGGTAGTATCTAATATATTCTTTATTTTATATCCTTCTCTTGAAAGACTTTTAATTATTGCATGTGCTCCTGGACCTGGAGCAGGATTTCGTGTTTTTGCCCTAATCCTAAAATATAATGATTTTACTCCTAGTGGTTTTATTTCTTCAGATATCCTTTTAGCAATAAACATTGCTATAGTAGGATTAGCCTTTAATCTATCATGCTTTGTTACCATTCCTCCAGTAACCTTAGAGATTGTTCTTCCAGACATGTCTGTTAAGTGAACAATTGTATTATTAAATGAAGTATAAATATTTACTACTGCTTCTGCATCTTTTATTTTTCTTTTCTTTTTAGGTTTCTTTTTCTCATCAGATTCCTTTTTAGAGGTTTTATCTTTCTCCCCACTTTTGTCTTTTTCTTTCTCTTTACTTTCATCTTTTTTATCGCCATTAGAATCTTTTTTCTCTTCACTTTTTTTATCAGTAGATTTTTCTTTAGACTCACTTACCTTCTTTCCTGAATCTTTTTTCTCTTTAGACTTTTCTTCTTTTTTATCAGTATCAGAGTCCTTTTTAGTATCTTTTTCATCCTCTTTAGAATCCTTTTTCTTTTCTTCAGTTTCAGACTCCTTTTTAGTATCAGGTTTCTTTTCTTCTTTCATTTTTTCTTTTGAATCTTCTTTAGATTTTTCTTGTTCTTTTTCCTTACTCATTTTTTATCTCCTTTTGAATTATCTTCTTTATCAGTATCAGGTTTCTTTTCATCAGCTTTTTCTTTATTAGAATCTTTTTTAGTATCTTTTCCTGGAACGGGTTTATTTTTTATTGGTTTAAATTTTAATTTTATTTTTTTCTCTAATTCTACTGGAACAATGTAAGATGGCTTATTAATCGCTCGACCATCAACTAAAACCTTTTTATGGACAATCATCTGCCTAGCAGTTTTTGATGTTGGAACAGCATTATTTTTAGCAACAATGGTTTGAAGTCTTCTATCTAAGTAATCATTTTTATTTAAGGATAATACATCTCCAATTGATTCTACATTTAGGCCTATTTTCTTTAATTTATCAAAGAATTTTTCTTTTTCTCCTTGTTCTGAATTAATCATATTTTTTGCTTTTTCTCTTATTTCATGAATTCTAGCTTCTGCTTTCCATATCTCTTTTTTATTTTTTAATCCATATTTCCTTTTTACTTTAGCCTCTTCATCAATCCTTCTTTTATCAAAAGGTCTTTTTGGTTTAGTATAGTTTTTGTGTTTTCTCTTCATTTTAAGCACGCCCCTGTAAAGCAATATTGCATAATTTTTTTCTTGAAAAATTTACTTTATTCATTTTTTCTTCCTAATCCCTGCACCCTTAGATTTATTTTTTCTAAAATTACTTCTTGTTTTTTGACCTCTTGTAGGAAGGCCTCCAACATGTCTATGACCACGATAACTCTTAATATTTTTAAGCCTTTTTATATCAAATTCTTTTTTCAAATCAAGGTCAGAACCAGTAAGATGTTTGTCTTCTCCTGTTTCAAGATCATTTCTTCTGTTTTTTAGGTGTTTAGGAAAATCTCCTTTTTTAATAAACTCTTCAATTTTCTCTATTTCTCCCTCTTTTAATGAACCTATTCTTCTTTTTTTATCAATACCCATTATTTTGCATATGGCATTTGAAAGACTCCATGAAACACCTTTTATTTTCGATAAACCAGAATAAAGACTCATTTTACCTTCAATATCCTTAGATAAAATTCTAACTATTCTTTCCTCTTCTCTTTCTTTTTGTTTTGCTTCTGGATTTTTATTTTGTTCTATGTTCTTATTTTTTTGTTTTTTATTTTCTTTGTTCATTTTATTGTGTAAATAAGTGGTATCTTTCTTTTTGTGTAAGTTCTTGAAAAATTCTTTTTTCAATTGCTTTTTCAGGATCTGGAATATTGCTTACTCTTTCTTTCATATCCTCAAAGCTTTCAAAAGGCTTTTCTTCTCTTTTTTCAAGTATCTCTTTCATATGCTTTTTACCCATTCCAGATAAAAGTTCAATTTGATGAATCCTTTTATTTATTGCTTGAGATTCATTAAAAAAACCTATGAATTTCTCTTCTTTTTTCTTGACTATTTTCTTTATAAAGTCTTTCAATTGGTTTTTTGCTGTTTCAGTTAATTTTTCTCTTTTAAGTCTTCCAAGAATATAATATATTTTTTCTCTTTTGCCTTCCCCAATATATACTTTTTTTCCAACTTCTAATGTCTGTCCTCTTCTAGGAACAAGCTCCAATAAGATGAAATTCTCTTCTCCCACAGCCTGGGCTAGGGGCATCATTTTCTTTTCTAAAGGATATCCATTTGGTAGATAATCCAGTATTATAGCATTTTCTTCTTTTTTTCCTTGCATTTTTTTTACCTGTATTCTTTAATTGTATCAAGTATCTTTTTTGTTTCATCTTCGTTTAAACCAACGTCATTAAAAACCTTATTCAAATCCTCTGATGTTTCTGGCAATAAATCAATAATTTTTGAAATGTGTTTGTCTTTTAATTTAATCATTTCCATCTTTTGAAGCTTTTTTCTTAGTTCTTTTGCTTTCTTTGGCTTTAATTTAATAAATTTCTTAATAAATCCAATCATTTCTTTACCCTTATCAGTATCTGAATCAATAAATTCCCGTGATTCTGCCATACTTAATGGTTGTTTATTCTTTATCATGTTTTTTTAAATTTTTTATTTTTCTTAAATGTATTGGTTTAACTATGTGTTTTTTTAATTTATCATTATCTTTAATATTCACAATATATGAATTACCTCTCTTACCTTCAACTACTCCTGTTGTTCCTTGTATTCTATCCGGAAAATTAGATTCAACACTTGCATTTTTCACAAGCGAGACTTTATCTCCTTTTTTTAATTCTTGAAAGTATTTACTTAAAGGTAATTTTCCTCTAGTTCTTACTGGTTTTTTCTTGCTCATATTTATTTCAGAAATACTTCATTTAAAAAACTATTCTTTTAAGGTTTTTTATTTAATATATCCATCCTGTTGAATCATCAAGATAAGAGCAAAATAATAGATAGGTTTTTAAATAAAAATAATGAACTATTAATATGATAATACCAGTGAGATGCTTTTCGTGTGGAAAACCTATAGGGCAATTATGGGAAAGATACAAAAAGCAAGTAGCAGAAGGAAAACCTTCTAAGCAAGTTTTAGATGAACTTGGATTAGAAAGATACTGTTGCAGAAGTGTATTTTTAGGTCAAACAGACTTAATAGAGCTTGTTTCTAAGTATAAAAAGAGTTAAACCATTATAATACTCTATAGAATAAAAGTTAATTAACTCTATTCCCCTTTTATTTATATGACAAATAAGAAATATAATAAATTTTATTATGCATATGAAGCAAAAAATGAAAGAGGAGATTATTCATTAGTAAAAACACAAGAAGAAAAAATAGTTACTTTTAGGGACAAGGAACAATTAAGAGAGTTTATTCAAAAAAGAAATACAGGTTTAGTAAGAATCCTTGATATAACATCAGAAATTAATGAAGGCAATATTCCTATAGATAGGTTAGAAATATTAGATTAATTTCCATCTTGCAATAAAACCACATTTACTACATGTAATAGACTTAGTTCCTTTTTTGATTCTAATTTTTTCTTTTCCATTATATGGAGTGAAACATTTTTTGCAAAACATTTTACGTTTTTCATTTAGTGAGATATTTTTGGCCATAGCAAGTCTTTTAATTTTTTTAACTTGTTTTGGAGTTTTGTTTTTTATATTTTTAAAGAAATTATTAATTTTTTTCCTTGCATCTTTTTTAGATATTTTTATGTTCATTTCTTTATTTTTATTTCTCCCTTTTTGGTTGTAATCTTTAATTCTTGCCCTTCTTTAAACCCGCTTTTTTTTATCTCCTTATTCGGAATAACTAAAATGTATTTGTGATATTTTTTATTTTTATATTTTCTGGACAATCTTTTTTGAAGCTTCATAAATTATATAAAATTTTTAATCTTTATAAGTTTTTAGGAGCCGAAAACTTTATATAGTTTAGGAGCCTAATAAATAAATGAGAAAAGAGATAAGCTTGGCGAGGATCACAGGAAATTTAATGGGAGATGGGAATGTTTCAAAAAGATATTTAAGATATAGTAATAAAAACATTTTTTTGCTTGAAAATTTTAAAAGACATTTTTTGAATTTATATCCCCTAACTCATTTTATAGGAGGAAAAGTTAATTCTGGAACCTCTTTTGTTCAAGTTCAAAACAAGCAAGTAATAAATTTTTTATTTGATTTATGCGGAGATTTCAGAAGCTTTAATTTAAAAATTCCAAAATTTTTGGATTCAAGGGATTTGAAAAAAGAATTTATTAGTGCAATTTTTGATGATGAAGGGTGTGTTGCCTTACGGATTTTCAGAAAGACAAATGAAATTAAAAGAAAGTTGGAGATTGCTTCCAAATCTAAATCGTTTTTAGAAGAAATTAAGAGTATCTTGGAAAAAGATTTTGGAATAAATTGTAATAAAGTTATTTCTTTTAAAAAAATTTTAAATAACCGAGAATTTATAACACATAAATTTCCAATTACTGGAAAAGAGAATTTTATTAGATTTAGAGATAAAATAAATTTTTCGCATCCAGGGAAGAAGATAAAATTAGACAAAATGATTGATTCTTACATAAGAAAGTAAATAAGACAGCACCAATGCTTCGCAGCTTGTTGGCCACTAACACATACGGCATAACTGACTTGACTTCCGGGTTCGGAATGAGACCGGGTATTACCCAGTTACTATGGCTGTCTCAAAAATTTAAGAAATCTTAGATTTATAAAGCTTTTTATATAGGAAATACAGAGTATTTTTATGCAGGGATGCCGGAGTGGTCAAACGGGCAAGACTAAGGCTCTTGTGGCTTAGTGCCTACCAAGGTTCGAACCCTTGTCTCTGCATATGCCCTGGTAGCTCAGTCTGGATGAGAGCGCTTCCCTCCTAAGGAAGAAGTCAAAGGTTCAAATCCTTTTCAGGGCATTTATGATAGTTATTCTATTTGTTAAAATATAATAGAAAACCTTTAAAATATCTTTTTCACTCTTTATTTTATGCGTGGATGGTTTAATGGTAGAATAATTGGCTTCCAACCAATTGACCCGGGTTCAATTCCCGGTCCGCGCATATTAAGTTAAGATGACTAAAGCAATAATAATGTCCAAACCAAATTTTAATGAGCTACCTCACTTAGTGGAACAATTAAATTTAGAGAAAACAGAGGAGATTCCATTGCATTTAACATGGTATGCTTTAGAAATAAAAAAAGAAGACAAAGTTCAATTAGAACAAACAGTCAAAGAATTAGATAATTTCTATCTTCCAATAGATTCTAAAATTTTTGGAATAAATACTTCTCATTACAAAACTGTAAGGTTTATTGTGGAAAATACAAAAGAAATGCAAAATTTCCATAAGAGAATAGTAAAAACACTTTCTCAATTTAGAGATAAAGAGGCCCAATCTAAAGCAAAAAGGTTTTATAATGAATTGTCTGATGAAGAACAGAAATTAGTTAATTTATATGGAAGAGCTAATGTAATACAAAAATTTTATCCCCATATAACTATTGGAAAATCTCAATTACAAATAAAAAGAAATTTAAATCAACCAATATCTTTTAATAATCTAACAGCTTATATTTAAAATGGAACATCACAAAAAAAACTGGCATGATAAGTATTACAAATTATTACTTTTAATCCCTGCATTACTTTTAATTTTTTCAATGTTTTATATGTTTAATTTTTATTCAACTAACCAAGATATTTTTTACAAGGATATCAGTTTAACTGGAGGAACTTCTGTTACTTTCAATGAAAAAATTAGTCCAGAACAGCTTAAACAAGACATCTCAGGTAAATTAAATGAAGTGAGTACAAGAGCAGTTTATGACATTTTCACAAATGAACAAAAGGCAGTAATTTTAGAAACAAAATCTCCAGGAAATACTACCAGAGATGTTTTAGAAGATTATCTTGGCTATGAATTAAATACAGAAAATAGTAGTTTTGAATTCACTGGATCAAGTTTAAGTGAAAGTTTTTACAATCAACTATTAATTGCAATTTTAATTGCATTTATTTTTATGGGAATTATTGTTTTTATTTTATTTAGGACAGTTGTTCCTTCTACAGCAGTAATTACTTCAGCATTTGCAGATATTGTTATGACTCTTGTAGTGGTAAATCTTTTTGGAATGAAAATGTCTACTGCAGGAATTGTGGCATTTTTAATGATAATTGGTTATTCAGTAGATACAGATATTCTATTAACAACTAGATTATTAAAAAGAGAAAGAGGAACACTTAATTCAAGAATATACTCTGCATTTAAAACAGGAACAACAATGACATTAACCTCATTATTAGCTATACTATTTGCTCTTTTTGTTGTAAGGTCTTTTTCAATAGTATTAACACAAATATTCACTATATTAGCTATTGGATTAGGTTTTGATTTATTAAATACATGGATAACAAATGTTGGGATACTTAAATGGTATAAATCTAAGGAGGAAAGACAATGAAATTAAAGTTTACTTGGAGAATTTGGTTAATGATAATCTTACTTATTTTTTCTTTAGTTGCAATTTTTGGAATCCCTCCTAATTTTTTACAAAAAGGAGTTATGATTTCTAGTGTTGAACCAGGCTCAATGGCTTTTGAGAGAGGATTAAGACAAGGACAGATTTTACAAAATATAGATGGAAAAGAAATATCTAATTTAGATGATTTTACTGAAGCAATAAAAAATAAATTCCCTATGCAGGAAAAAGAAAAAGTAATAATAAAAACAAACAAGATAGAAGTAATATTATTCACAAATTCCTCTCCAGAAATAACTGTTTCTGAGATTAAAGATACAAATATTAAAACAGGTTTAGATTTAGCAGGTGGAGCAAGAGCATTGGTTAAAGCAGAAAATAAGGAATTGACATCTGAAGAAATAAGAGATTTAGTTGATATTACCAGTAATAGATTAAATGAATTTGGATTAACTGATTTAGAGGTTTTACCTGTTTCAGATTTATCTGGAAATAATTATATGTTAATTGAGATTGCAGGAGCAACCCCAGATGATCTAGAAGAACTTGTTTCAAAACAAGGAAAGTTTGAGGCAAAAATAGGAAATCAAACTGTCTTCGTAGGAGGAGAAAGAGATATCTCTTCAGTATGTAAATCTGGTTCTTGTTCAAGATTAGAATCCCCACAACAATCTGAAGAAGGATATGTTTCAAACTTTATGTTTACAATAACCTTAAGTGAAGGAGCAGCAAAAAGACATGCAGAGATAACAGATGAAATTCCATTAAGTGCAGAAGAACAAGGTTATTTAGAAGAAAAATTAGAATTATTTCTTGATGATAATTTAGTAAATAGCTTATATGTTTCTGAAGGATTAAAAGGAATTGTAGAAACACAAATTCAAATATCTGGAGTAGGTTCAGGAGAAACCCCAGAACAAGCAGTTTCTAATGCACAAGAAAAAATGAAAAAGCTTCAGACTGTTTTAATGACAGGAAGCCTTCCATATAAATTAGAGATAGTAAAATTAGATACAATCTCTCCAACACTTGGAAAAGATTTCATTCATTCAATATTACTTGCAGGTCTTGCAGCGATATTTGCAGTGGCAATAATTGTTTTCTTTAGATATAGAAACTTTAAATCTTCTTTAGCATTAATTTTAACAAGCATATCAGAAGTTACTATTATTTTAGGAATAGCTTCTTTTATAGGATGGAATCTCGATTTACCAAGTATTGCAGGTATATTAGCAACAATTGGTACAGGAATTGACAGTCAAATAATTGTTTTAGATGAAGCTCATCAACACTCTAAATTAAGTATTAAACAAAAATTAAAAAGAGCATTTAAGATTATTATTGGAGCTTGGCTAACTGCATTAGTAGCATTAATTCCATTATGGTGGGCAGGAGCAGGATTATTAAAAGGATTTGCAATAACAACCATTATAGGAATAACTACAGGAGTATTAGTAACAAGGCCAGCATTCACTGATATAATTAAAAAAATAGAGGGGTAAGAATAGATAAGGATGTTACCTAAGACCCACGTTTCTTTTGGATTTTTATTTGCAGGAGCATTATATTTAATATTCCCTCAAATAGGATTAATAGGAGCAGGAATTATATGGCTTTCAAGCTTTCTTATAGATGTTGATCATTATATTTGGTATGTAATTGAAGAAAAGAATTTAAGCATAAAAAAGGCATATCACTGGCATAGATTAAGAAAAGAAACAATGAGGAAACTTCCAAGAAAGGAAAAATTAAAACACAAAAATGAAATTCTTTTTCTTCATGGATTTGAACCTATTGCAGTTTTATTTGCATTATCTTATTTATGGCAACCTTTTTTATATATCCTGATAGGATTTGCTTTTCATTTATCTTTAGATATAATTGAAGAAATAAAAACTAAACATAGAATAGATAAAATATTCTTAATCCACGATGTTATTAAATATCATAAATTGGATCAATTAGGATTGTAATCTTTTTTTAAGAATTTTTCTTAATTTTCTAAAAAATTTAAGTTTAGATAATTTAGATCCAATCTTCCTTATATTCACAAGAAGAGAATATTTAGCTTTAAGAGGGATTATTTTAGATTCACCCTCTTTTAGTTTATGTTTAGCTTCTTCAAATAAATCAGCAATTTCTAAGAATTCTCTAATAGAAAATTCTAATCTGAGGTCTCTAAGATGAACATGAATATTTTTTGGATGATTTAATTCTATTTGAAGTTTTTCTGGATTACTTTCAGCAAATTTTTTTATTTTTTTCTTGTCCAATACAAAATAACTATCCATTTGTCCATCTCTTCCATCATCTTTTAAAATTCCTCCATTTTTTTTATATTTTGTATAACTTTCAGAAAGGTGTTTTGTTAATTGAGTAAACTCTTCTTTAGATAATTCTAATCTAAGATTTCTTAGGTGAAAGTGAAATGGTTCTCCTTTATTCCTTTCAGTAATCAATCTTGAAGGTAATAAATCACAAGATTTTCTTATTTTCTTCTTAGAGAGTATTTTTATTATTCTTCCCATGTCTATATATCATTTATTTATATTTAAAAACCTTTTTTCCTAGTTTTTGAATGAAGTAATATTCTTTATTAGAAAGATCCCGTGATTTTTCAATCCAATTCATCTTATGTTGCCCTCCTGGAAGAGAATTATCATCAATGATACACTCAATTTTTTTAAATCCCAATTCTTTAAAGGCCATAAATCTCTTAAAACCATCCATTCTTTGATATTTGTAGTTAGTTGGGAGATTATTTTTTTTACAAAATTCTTTTCCAGTAAATGAAGGATGAGTATTTATCTTAAAGTTTCTTACTAATATGGGAAGGATCTTTTTTCCTTTTTTAATTTTTTTCTTAACTTTTTCTATCCCTTCTCTATGTTTTTTATCTATGGTTAAATGTCCTCCATCTATTGGGTTGATTTTTGAGATAGGGATTTTTTTTCTTTTTGTTTTAAATTTTCTCTTTTTGTTTTTAATTCTGAATAAAAAGAATTTTAGTTTATATATTGTTTTAGTAAAGGCCCTTTTAATGGAAAATAATGTGTAAAAGATTATATGATACACTTTATTTTTATCTTTTTTATATTTTAAAAAATCTATTATTCTTTTCATATTTTATAAAGAGTAAACCCTAAAAAACTATTTAAATTTACCTATGGAATAGGATAAAGATATTAAAAATAATGATAATTTAAAAACACTCTTTATTTAAGTAATTTTAATGAAAAGAAAGAAACAGAAAAATGAATTAGACAACCATTTGAAATTATTGGCAAAGTCCTCTTTTTTTGTTTTAATGAGTTTGATTTTTTCTAAAATTTTTATGTACTTTTATAGGATTTTAATTGCAAGAACATATGGTCCAGAAGTTTATGGGCTATTTTCTTTATGTTTAATAATTTTAGGTGTTTCTGGGAGCATTTCTACTATAGGGTTATCTACAGGGATAAAAAGATTCATTCCTTTTTATAATGGAAAAAAGGAAAGTCACAAATCTAGATATGTTCTTAATATCTCCTTAATTTTAGTGATGCTTCTTGGAACTTTAATGGGCCTAATAATTTTTTTATTTTCTGATACTATTGCCCTGAATATTTTTAATATGGAACAACTATCTCCGTATCTTAAATTATTTAGTTTTTCCATACCATTTTTTTCTCTTTTTTGCATTTTGACCTCTGCATTGTTATCTGAAGAAAAAATAGGATGGAATATTCTAATTGTAAATATTTTGGATAGTTTGATAAAGGTTATTTTATTGATATTTTTAATTATTATAGGAGTAAATCATTTTTCTGTACCTCTTTCTTATGTTTTAAGCATATTTGTTTTATTTTTTATTTCCTATATTGTTGTAAGAAATAAAACAGATCTTTTTGAGTCTATAAGAAAAAAGGTTTTTTCTAAGAAGAAAACAAAAAAATCGTTTAAGAAGATTTCAAAAACAAAGAAAAAGGCCATTTTATCAAACCTTCTTTCTTATTCTTGGCCATTGTTATTTTTTGGATTAATTTCTTCGGTGTTTCATTGGACAGATACTTTCTTATTAGGATTTTTCACAACAGCAACAGATGTAGGAATATATAATGTGGCGGTTCCAATTGCCTTAATATTGACATTACCGAGGGATTTATTTATCCAATTATTTCTCCCAATAATAAGTAAACAATATTCAAAAAAGAATAAAAAAAATGTTGAACAGTTAAGCAAGCAAATAAGTAAGTGGATTTTTATATTAATTCTCCCTTTATTTATTTCATTCATATTCTTTCCAGAGATTATAATAAAATTATTATTTGGAAGCGAGTTTTTAATGGCGAAAAATTCTTTAAGATACCTTTCAATAGGAGCATTATTTTTAACAATCCCCCAAATTTCAAAAGAATTAATTTCTATGATGGGAAAATCAAAGACTATATTATCAGATATAATTATAGCATTAATTATAAATATAATTTTGAATTGTTTACTTATTCCAAGATATGGTATTGAAGGAGCTGCAATTTCTACTGCAATTTCTACAATGTTTTTAGGAATCATGTTCTTTTTTCAATCATGGAGATATCTTAAGATAATTCCCTTAAAAAGGAAGATGGCAAATATATTTTTAATTGCGATTGTGTCTACAATATTCTTATTCATTTTGAGAAATCTGTTTTATACTAATTTATTGACACTGATTATAATAGGATTTTTATTTCTTGGGTTTTATTCCCTTTTAATTATATTAAATGCTTTAGATGATAAAGACAAAATGATTTTGAATGCAATAAAAACAAAATTTTTTAAATAATTTCTACAAATCAAAAAATTAAGATTATTTTTTAAACTAATTATAAATTAATAAAGCATAAAAAGGTAGAAAATTTATTTTAAATATGTCAAACCCCAAAATAAAAATAAGAGAAGAAATACGTAATTTAGTGAAAGAGATAAGAGAGAAAGACAATTCTATAAAAATAGTCACTACTAATGGGGCGTTCGATATACTTCATTCAGGACATGTTGAATCATTAAAAAAAGCAAAATCTTTTGGAGACATATTAATTATAGGTTTAAATTCAGATAAATCCATAAAAAAATATAAATCTCCAGAAAGACCAATAATCCCTCAAGATGATAGAGCAAAACTTCTCGCAGCATTAGAAATTGTAGATTATGTAGTAATTTTTGATGAAATAGATCCAAGAGAGCTATTAAAGGAAATTAAACCGGATTTTCATGTAAAATCAAGAGAAGGTTATAAAGGAGTTGAGGGAGAAGTAGTAAGAAAAGGAGGAGGAAAAATTATTTTAATAAAAGATTTTCCGGTTCTTTCTACAACAGATATAATAAATAAAATTAAATCAATGTAAAAATGAAAATGGGTTTTTTATTTCGAAGATTTTATACTTATTTTGAGTCAATAATTAGAGAGGGATTCAATTTAGGAGTACATCTTTTTTGGCATTTATTTAGCATAGATAAATTTAAAAAAAATCCAAAAAAAGGAAATAAAATACTAATAGTCACAGGAGGTGAAATGGGGGACACATATAATGTTTTAGGGGTTTTGAACAAAATAACTAAAAAATATCCTAAAAAAGAAATTTATTTTTTAACAAAGGAAAAAAATATGAATTTTGTCAAAAATCCCGACATAAATACTATTAATTTAAAAAAAGCAAGAAATCTTATTAAAGATAATTTTTTTGATTACGCTCTTTTTAAATCTAGGCCGGATGCAGTTTTTGATGATGAAATGTACAAAATTATTAAAAAAATACCCTATAGAATGGGGTCTGGAGGAGTTTCACCTAGAAAATTTTTAACAGACATACTTCCAAATAGAAAGTTTTTAGGTCTTAATAAATTAGTTTATAGAAAGGATGGAATGAAAGAGTTTTTTTGCTTATTAAATAAAATTGGGATATCCTTGGACAGAACCCTTTCATTTTATTTCACTAAAGAAGGAGACAAAAAAGCCAAAAAATTTATGAAAAAACATAAAAAAGCTTTTTCTAAAAAGGTAATCTTTTTTCATCCTGGATCTGGGACTTCTTTAAAAGCTAAAAAAGAAAATAAGGTGCCTTCCCATGATTGGCCAAAAGAAAATTGGGCAGAATTAGCAGACAAATTGATAAAAGAGTATAACGCTCAGATAATCTTCACTGGATCAAAAAAAGAAAAAAAATTAATTAAAAGCATAATAAAAAAAATAAAGAATAAGTCTAGAGTAATTGACTCTTCTGGAGAATTATCTATAGAATCTATAGCCTTTTTAATGAATAAAAAAGGGAAGTTTTTAGTTAGTATAGATACAGGAATGGCTCATATAGGTGCATTATCAGGAATATTTGTTTTTGATCTTTTTGGGCCGTTTCCTCCTGAATTAGCCTTACCTCAGACAAAAAAGAAAAAAGTGCTTTTTAATAATAAGATTATTTGCACAAAATGTAG
>CAZRJP010000016.1:17850-19226 GCA_964600865.1 Candidatus Woesearchaeota archaeon
TTTCATTTTTTAGAATTTTATCTTATTTTATTATGGTCCTTTATATGCCTTTTTTCCCACGCAATATTTACATATAGGAAAAACAAATTTTTTGTTTTTAAGCATTTTTCTTACTTTTTTATATCTTCTAGAGTTCCAAATATCCATAAGTTCAGAATCTTTTATATTTCCAAATTTAACACTGCTGTGATAATCATTACAACATAAAACAGCATTACCCATGAAATCAATTGTCATTTGTTGTTTTGGATATATGCAAGGGGGCCTGTCTAGAATATTTTTTCCAACAACTCCATCCCTATCATAAACCGCAAAGTCTGTTTGTTCATCATTAAAAATTCTACAATGGAATTTTGTTTTGTATTTTTCTGGAAATTTTCTAAGATGATTCATAAGCTCTTTGACATTTTTTGGTATTTCAGGAGTGTATTGGCTGTAATTAACAATTTCTGTTCCAGCATCATTTAATTTTTTAAACATGTCAATTGTCAAGAATATTCCATTGGTATTAATGTCTATTTTGCACTTGGGAACATTCTTTTTTATTAGTTTTATGATTTTTATGAGTCTTTCATCTGCAAGAGGTTCATTATAAAAATGTAGTTGGATATGTCCCCTGTAATTAATTTTTTTTAGGTCTTTTATTATTTTTTTAATATATTTGATTGGCAAGTCGGTTTTGTTCTTTTTCAAACCTCTTTCATATTTGCTGTTGGGACACCATTTACATCTTAAATTACAGTAACTAGATATTTCTATTCCTAGAATATCAAACATGTCATCTGTCCCATAATGTTTCTTGTTTGATTTTCTTTGCCTAGGGCAGGCATATTTGTCATAATAGATGTTTTTGAGAATTTTCTTAACCTTTTTCTTTACTTTTTTCATGTTTATATTAATTTTTCACATGCTTTTAAAACTTTGTTTACCTTCAATTTGTCAAGTTTGGCAACAATCATTTTAGAGTTTTTATTTGCAGGACCAAAACATTTGTAGGGGATGTAATCTGCGACAATGTCTAGAATATTTGTTTTTCCAACCCATGCCAGATGCATTGGGCCACAATCATGGGCAACAACCAATTTGCTATTTTTAAAAATTAGGAAGAGTTCTCGCAGATTTACTTTTTCATTAGGAACAAGGACTTTTGGATGTTTTTGCTTTAGATAAAGTTTTTTTTCATTATCTAGGCCCATAATTAATATCCTGTATTCTTTAAAATATTAATACTATACTAAATATAGGACTCATTAAGGCGAATCTTTTTTTAAAACACTTATTTTTAAATTTATGGGCATACAAAATCATTGTATGTCCAAGTGACATATGTCACTAGGCAAAACCGAAAATTAATTCCGAGATGATTTCTTTGGTTT
>CAZRJP010000017.1:0-18951 GCA_964600865.1 Candidatus Woesearchaeota archaeon
CTAATCCAGAAGTTAATCTATTGTGTGTTCCTATCCAAGGTGGGGAGTGTGTTGGGACAGCTAAAACATCTCTTGTCCCTCCAGAAGTTGTCTCTCTTGTCTCTAAATCAATACTTGCAAAACCTAAACTTAATTTTTCCCCAGCAACACCAGAAGAAATTACTTTTATTTGTCTATCACTTAACTCATCAGCAAGCAAATCAAATTCCTCTTTATTTAACCTTATTTTAGGGCTTTTATCTTTTACAGGATATTTATCTAAATTATTTAAATTGTTTAAATTATCTGAATTATTTTCAGAATCAAAAGCCCTTCTTGTTCCAGAAGTATTATCATTTAATTTTAATTCAACACTATTTAAAACACAACTAGTGTTTATATTTTCTGCACCCTCTGCACTTTCTACACTCTCTACACCCTCTACACCCTCTACACTCTCATTAACCTTACAATCATCTAAAACACTTTTAAAATCACTTTTCAATGAATATTCAAAAATATGATAAGTATCATTTATCCTATTTATATCCAAATCAATAAACTTACCAATATAACTTTTATTAACAACTTCCCATGTAATAATACTACCTTCTTGAGAGACATAAGTATCATTCTCACTAATATTTGTATCATTTAATCCTTCACTTAATTCCCCTTCTTGAGTTTCATTAACACTATCATCTTTTTCAGAGTCAGTTTCATCTTCCTGTGTTTGCAATGTAATTTCTTCTTCTCCATGCATTAAAACTTCATCATCATAAACAAAATCAACCTCAACTAATCCACTTTCTTGAATAGGAATATCTAAGGAATCCAAATCAATAGCATAAACTATAGTTTCATCTCCAATATAATCAGTAGTAACAATAGCTTTTTTATTCTCCTCATCAATATATAATCCAACCTCATTAGTAGAATCTATTATCTTTACTTGTTGGTTATCTTGTAAATCATAAACAACCCTTTCACTATATCTAACACTTCCTTTTACTTCTTCAGCTAATTGTAAAACACTCTGAACATTTAATCCTGCAAAGCTAAATATAGAATTTCCAGTAATTCCAATATTTCTTGTATTATCACTTGTTTCTGTATCTTGAGAGGTATTTGATTCTGTATTTTCTATATCATCAATTGTATCCTCACTTGTATCATCAATTAAATCTGTTTCAGGTATTGTGTAAGTATCATTATTTGTTTCAGTATCATCTTGTGTTTGATTGTCTATAGTATTATCTGTAGTATCCTCTGGCTCATCAATAACATCTCCTTCTACTGGAGTAGTATAAGAACTTCCTTGTTCTACATTATAAATCCCTAAAGTAAAATTAACTTCAGGAAACCTATCTAAGTTTAAACCATACCCTAAACCAGAACCAGAAACATTTGAATCTTTAATAAAAAAATCTCCATTAACCTTTTCAGCATCAATTAAATCTTTTAAAGAATAATTATAATTATTATCTGAAGTTGTGATAATCACTTGCGTATTTTCAGGAATTAATTCAGATTGTTGTAATGAAAACTCTAAGTTACCAGAAAGATTATTCTCTACAACTGTTAATCCATCTGAAGAAATACTCTGTCCTGTAAGAAACAATCCAGAATTATTAAGAATTATTAAAGAAAAAATTAATGTGAATAAAATTATTGGAATAACAAAAAAACTAAACCCCATTTCCTTGGTTTGTTCTACATCATCTTTAACCTTTCCAAGATATCTCTTTTTAACTTTTCCATCTTTATCTCTATAGGACTCATAAAGATAATTACCTCTCCTATAAACAAATAACATTCCCAGAACCTCTTTTAATTAAAATTTTTTTACACCCCATAATAACCTAAATATAAGTGGAACGAATAGTTTTTAAATGTTTTTGTAATCTCCCTCATAAAAATAAATTAAACATATGTAGAACAAACAATTATTTTAAGATTATTTAGTGGAACATTAACTCACATGCCTTTTATAAATCTCTAAATATCTTCTAAAAAACCATTGAACAAAAATTTCTTCCTGTTTATTTACTTGAGATCTTTCTAATGCATTATAATAACTAGTTCTTTTTGAATAAGGAATATCTAATAAAGGAAAATTATGCTTTTTTAAAATAAAATTCATAATTAATCTTGAAATTCTTCCATTTCCATCTGCAAAAGGATGGATTGTTACAAATTTAAGATGGATTAAAGCAGCTAGTTCAACAGGATGAATTTTTTTCTTTTGCTTGTTATGCCAATCAAAAAATTCTTTCAATAAAACATCCAATTCTAAATGCATTGGGGGTTTAAATTTTGATTGGGCAATTCCAACATCATAATTTCTTATTTTTCCAGCAATATCCTTTTTTGTTTCACTAAACAAAACCTTATGCCATTTTAATATAATTTGGAGATTCAAATCTTTTTTATATTCTAACATCTCAAAAAAAACTTTTTCATGCATTTTTGCTTCTTTTACATCTTCTAAGGACTTATTTTCAGGAGTTAACCCTTTTTCCAATAAATTAGCAGTTTCCTTTAATGAAAGAGTAGAACCTTCAATTTTCTGACTATTATAAGTAAATTTAATAGCAAAATTCTCTTTTGACTTTTCTTTAGAAGATTTAGGAAATTTCTTATAATTTTTATTAAAATTAATCTTAATTTTATCTATGTCTTTTAAAAATCTTTTTCTATAAATTGTTTTCATAAAATCTTTCTTTAATTCTTCAATATTATCTGGCTTTTTGCTTCCTAAATATAAAGATATCTTCTTCACCTTACCTTTATCTTTATAACTATGTTCAAGATAATAATATTTATTATTCCCTTTATTTCTTTCTCTTAAAAATACCATATAAACTATTACCCCTACATATTTATAAATATTTGCTTTTTAATAAAAAGTAGAGGCAATAAATAACTATCAGCCTTATTCCTCTAAACCTTTTCATTTAAAATACAAAAAATTTAATAAAGAATATTCTTGAAATGCAAAATTTAAAAAGGAAAAGAAACAAAAGTTCATATAAAGGATTACCTATTAAAAGCCCATATATTAAAAATAAAAAAGAAAAATTAAATTTAATTATCAACAAATTAAAAAAGTCTTAAAAAAGAAAAATTAAAATGAAAAACAAAATAACAAAAGAAAAACTAAATAAATACTTTAATTTAACAAATAAAGCATTAAAAAAAGCCAAAAAGAACATCATAAAAGGAAAAGAAAAACAATCAAAAGAAATTATTAATATGGTTACAAATTATTTATCTGATGCAAAATACTTCCAATCCCAAAAAGACCTTGTAAATGCCTTTGCTGCATTAAATTATGCTCATGGTTGGCTTGATTCAGGAGTAAGATTAGATGTTTTTAATGTAAAAGATGACTCCTTATTTACAGTGAAGTAATTTAATTCTTTTTGTATAACTACATTAATTCTAAAAATTGTTCTTATGTAATCATGTAAATCTCTTACAAATTAAGCTAAAATATTCAATTTATCCCTAATTTTCTGAATATCATCTATGCAAATTATTAAGAATAGTTTTTATGCCAAGATTAAATTTTTCTGAATGGTTTATTAGTTACTTAGCAATTTCTTTTGTCATCTCATTTCTCTCCACTACAACATAATATTGAAGATTAATTCTTTCCTTTTTAGCTTTAGAGATTAGGTCAAATAATTCATTATCCCTAAATAACAATTTAAATAATAAAATAGAACCAGAATGGTTTTCACATTTTATTCCAACTTTAAAAAATAAAGCAATTAAAGAATTATACATTGAATAATAAGACATACTTACTGAATTTTCATATAAATTATTTTTCAACAAAATTTCTGCTGATTTCTTACAATTATTAGACTTTTCTAAATAAGATTCACATATTTCATCAGAAGTTTCAATTAATTCAAGTTTTCTTTCAAGTCTCAATCTCTTCAAAAAATTATTTTTCTTCATAAAACCTTTCAAAACCCCTTAAAATCACATGATTCTTAATAATCTCTTTTATTAACAAGGAATTCTTATCAAACAACCCAATTTTAACATTAATTTTAGAATGAATATTTTCTATTTCTTTTTTTAAATTCTTATTTTTAGTTTCAATATAAATATCTATATCACTATCTGATTTTGCACTTTCTTTTGCATAACTTCCAAATAAAACAACCATTTCTGAATTAGTTTTATCTAAAACTTCATTAAATACAACCTCCAACCATTTATTTTTTTTCAATAGTTTATCAAGTTTATTTATTTCCGAATGCAAAATATAGTCCCTTGCAAAAAGATTTTTTCTTAAAAAAAAGATTTTGTTCTTACCCTGTTTTCTAAAATCAACTATATTCTCTTTTTTTAATTTATTTAATTTCCTCAATACAGTTGAATGAGATTCTCTTAATTTATCGGCAATTCCTCTAATATGAAAATCATTTTTAATTAATAATTCAATTATATCCAAAGTTATATCGTTTCTATTATGAACCATATGGTTTATTTATGACCCAATACTATTTAAATCTTTTTATTAATAATTAATTCTCCTGCTTATCAAATAAACCCCTCTCAAAAAACTTAAAAACTATTCACACATGATATTCCTATGAAAAAGAGGAAAATAGTTTTAAGCTTAGGAGGAAGTCAAATTATTCCTAATAATGTAAATGTTTCTTATTTAAAAAAATTTAAAAAAATTATAAAAAAACACTCAAAAAAATATAAATTCATAGTAGTTTGTGGAGGAGGAAGCATAGCAAGAAAATATATTTCTGCCTTAAAGAAAAATAAAATTAATCAAAAACTTCAAAGTTTAGCTGGAATTGGAGCAACAAGAATGAATGCAAGATTTATGAATTACTTCTTTAACATAGACCCAAAAAAAGGCATACCTCATACACACAATACATTAAAAAAATATGTAAAAAAACAGAATATTATCTTTTGTGGTGCTTTAGAATATAAACCAAACCAAACATCTGATTCAACTGCAGCTGAATTAGCTAAAACATTCAAGGCAGAATTCATAAACATAACAAACATCAAGGGACTATACAATAAAAACCCAAAAAAATACAAAAATGCTAAATTTATTCCTAAAATAACTTGGAAAAAATTTGATAAAATGGCTAATAAAAGCAAATTCAAACCAGGACAACATTTTGTATTAGACCAAACAGCATCAAAGATAATTTTAAAAAATAAAATAACTACTTATATAACAGGAAGTTTAAAACAAATAGACAATCTTTTAAGTGATAAGAAATTTAATGGCACAACAATACATGGATGAAATTATTATACAAGAAAAAACATTTGAAAAGGCTAGGAATAAAATAAAAAAAGCCAAATCTAAAAACCCTAAATCTAAAATTTTATTTGTAAGTGGAGATGATAAATTAAGTAGGAAAATTCTTGAAAAAACAAATATAGATATATTAACAATTCTTCAATCAAAAAGAAAAGACTACCAAAAACAGAGAAATTCAGGTTTTAATCATGTTCTTGCAAAAATCGCAAAAAAGAATGGTATTCAAATAGGAATATATATGAATAAGATTATCTCAAGCAAAGGTAAAAACAAATCAGACATAATAGCAAGAGTAATCCAAAACATAAAACTATGTAAAAAAAATCACATTCAAATGCAATTTGTTGGAGACCTTGCAAAAACAAAGAATCTTCATGACAAAAAGGCATTAGGATTAGTATTAGGCATGCCTACATGGATGACAAAAAACCTTAAATAACAAAATTTAAAACAATATTTAATACTATTAAGGTTTCAGGGAATGCATTAAGTCTTCAAACATCCCGCTATGTATCCCAGTTGTGTTGAACACTGGGATTTTTTAAAATGTTAAAATTACTCATTTAAAATTGCCTCTATTTTTTCTACAATTTCTTTAGATTTTTTAATTAATTCATTAAGCAAAACTTTATTCACTTCAGTTTTTGTTCCATATTGAAATTCTTCTCTTAATGACTTTGCATCTTTTTGAGTCATCTGCTCTGTTGTCCTGATAAAAGCTATATCTTCTTTATCCAAATCAATCTCTTTCTTTTCAATCAAATATTCAATTGCATTAATTGTACATTCATGATTTTTTGACTCAAATCCTTTTTTAAATAAAACAGCAAGCAAGGAATGATACATTGCATAATACAACTGGGAAACTGCCCAGTCACTAAATCATCCCTGGATATTGAAATCTGCTGCCTTCAAATTATGTTTTGCTTTTTCTATATGTTCTTTAGAAATCCTGCTACTTGAAGCAATTCTTTTCATCCTCTTTTCGCTTTTAAGACACCAATTTAATTTACTCTCATGTATTGACATTTTTAATCACCTCTAAAAATACAGACTCTCCTTTCAGAACAACCCCTGTTTTGATTATCTCTAAAACAGATTCTTTTTTATTTCTTATTTCATTTATTAGATCAGATTTTTTTAAAATCAAGGGGGTTATTGGTTTTGTTCTTATTTTTGAAATTTCCAAACAAAACTTGCTTACTTCTTTCACCTTATTTGTAACAAACAAAACATCCACATCATTAAATTGCTTATTTTTTAAAACAGAGCCAAACAAAACAATTAAATCAGCGTTTTTGAAATTCTTGATCTCATCAGAATATACTTTTGCATATCCCTTCAAATTTCGTTTTTCTTCTAAAAGAATTAATTCGCATAATTTAATTGTTTCCTGATTTTTCAAATTAAGATTGTAATATTTAGCATTTCCTAATTTTTTTACTAAAACAATCTTATTTTTTTCAAAATCTTTTAGAATTTTAAAGACGCTTCCCAAACTAATTTTAAGTTCTTTAGAAATCTGATTTATGTTCTTAAGTTCAAAATTTCTTAATAAATATTCTATTATTTTTTTTGTGTTTTTTGGTATCATTTTCATTTAAAGTGAATAATCATTCAATAATAATGAATGTTTATAAATTCTTCTTTCCTCCAAATTGAACTGTTAGTTAAAATATATTGTTTGAGTGTCATTTTTTCTTTTGTTTATTATAAAACTCAATTAGTTTTAGCAAAATTTGATTAAATGTGTCTTTTCTAACAAAATCCAGATTTTCAATTTGTTCTTTTGTGGTTTGTTCTATTCTAATTGTAATAGTTTTTGCAGATTTAATATTTTTAGTAATCATATGATACTTTGTAAGTTAAGTAGTTTTAATCATGTTCTTGCAAAAATCGCAAAAAAGAATGGTATTCAAATAGGAATATATATGAATAAGATTATCTCAAGCAAAGGTAAAAACAAATCAGACATAATAGCAAGAGTAATCCAAAACATAAAACTATGTAAAAAAAATCACATTCAAATGCAATTTGTTGGAGACCTTGCAAAAACAAAGAATCTTCATGACAAAAAGGCATTAGGATTAGTATTAGGCATGCCTACATGGATGACAAAGAAATTATTTTAATTTTTTAAATTAATCTCTTGAAAAGGAGAACTTTCCACTTCTAAATCTTGTTTAGTTAAAAACCATGCAAACTTCAAAAAATTCTTTGCAATATTATTATTTGTATTTAATTTATACATATCAGATTTACCAACTCTCCTTGTCTTAATAATAATTCCTTTTTCTAAAAATTCATTAAAAAAACTTTTAAGAGAATTATAACTTATTCCTGATTTCTTAGCAATATCAGTCATATTAAAATCAAAAAAATGATTTCCAATTAAAAAATTTAAAAATTTCAATTTAGGAGTTTCTCCAAAATAATCTAAAAAGGCCGATTTATTTTCCATCTTATAGGCATATAGGCATAATGACTTATAAACCTTTCTTATTTTAACATTAAAACTATCAAAATGAGAAACATTTAAATATCTTATTTTCATTAAACTTTAATGAAAAAAGAAATGGCCCAATTAATGTTTAAACTTGCATATTCAAAAAAGAACTGGGGAGCAAAATATGACAGACTTGAACATTTTAAAAGATTTCCAAATTTAAAAAAGATAATTAAAAAATTAAAAAATCTTAAATGGATTTTCATTAAAAAGAAATCTAATTATACTGGAATTTCTCTAAACACAAAATTCAAAAAAGAAATTATAGAATTTATAGAAAAACACATTCCAGAAACAAGATAACACAATCATTCACAACCTTTTTTAATACACATTTCCTATAAATTAAAATGACTAAAGATAAATCATTAAAAAAAACAATAGAATCTCTTTCACCAAATGAAAGGAAAATAATCCCATTACTAAAAGAGAAAAGTATAGCTGATATAGCTAAAAAATCAAATATAGATAAAGTTTCAGTGAAAAGAGCACTAACATTTTTAGAAAACAAAGATATAGTTAAACTTAAAACAAGTAATAAAAAAATAGTAGAAATAGGAATAAATGGTGCATTATACAAGAAAAAAGGTCTTCCAGAAAGAAGATTACTTAATTTATTAGGAGAAAAAAGAATTATCTCATTAAAAGATGCTAAAAAACAGAGTGAATTATCAGATAATGAATTTAAGGCATCTATAGGTGCACTAAAAAAGAAAGCACTAATAGAATTAAAAAAGGGAAAAATACATTTTACTGGAAAAAAACAAGATATTTCTAAAAAAAGTCTAGAAGAATCATTTCTTGAAAAAGTTCCTATTGAATACAAATCACTAAGTGATGAACAAAAATATGCATTAAAATTATTACAAAATAGAAAAGATATTGTATATGTATTAGAAAAAAAGACAATAAATATTCATATAACTGACTTAGGGGAAAAAATAATGAATTCAACAATTAAACAAGAAGACCTTATTGAACAAATAACCCCTAAAATGTTAAAAAACAAAAAACTATGGAAAGGTAAAAAATTCCGAAGATATGATGTAACAAGCCCTGTTCCAAAAATCTGTGGAGGAAAAAGACACTTTGTTAATCAGGCAATTGATTATGCAAGAGACATATGGACTGACTTAGGATTTAAAGAAATGACTGGTTCAATGTTAGTAAACTCTTTTTGGAATTTTGATGCTCTTTTTACTGCACAAGACCACCCAGTAAGAGAACTTCAAGACACTTTTTTTATAAACAAAAAAGGAAAACTTCCAGATAAAAAGATAGTAAAAAAAGTTAAACAAGCTCATGAAGAGGGTATTGCAAATAGCAGAGGATGGCAATACAAATGGGATGAAAAAAATTCAAAAAAAATGCTTCTAAGAACACATACTACTTGCTTATCATCTCAAACACTTGCAAAATTAAATCTAAAAGACCTACCAGCTAAATACTTTGCAATAGGAAAGTGTTTTAGAAATGAAACAGTAGACTGGAGTCATGGTTTTGAATTTAATCAAACAGAAGGAATTGTTGTTGATAAAAATGCTAACTTTAGACATTTATTAGGTTATTTAAAACAATTCGCTAAAAAAATGGGTTATGAAAAAGTAAGATTCCGTCCAGCATACTTTCCTTATACAGAACCCTCTATAGAAGGGGATGTTTGGGATGAAGAAAAACAAGAATGGATAGAACTTATAGCGGCAGGCATATTTCGTCCAGAAGTAACTAAACCTTTATTAGGAGAGCCTATTCCTGTCCTTGCATGGGGTCCTGGGTTTGATAGAATGATTATGAAGATATTCAATATAAAAGATTTAAGAGATATGTATAAAAACAATTTAAATCAATTAAGGAAAATGAGGTTCTGGCCAGAATGAAGATTTTAAAAGCATTTACTCTAATTCATAATAACTCTAAAGCACTTTTAGGAAAAAAGAAAGATTCCACAAAGGAGTATAATGGATTTAAAACAACAATTTCAAAAGGGTTAAATATAGAAGAAACTGCGAGAATAAAGACATATGAACAATCAGGGGTATATCCCTTAGTAATGGAAAAAATAGGAGAGGTTTTATTTAATTTTATAGGGAAAAAAGAAGAACATGAAACCCATTTCTTTAAATCATCAAAATATAATGGACGTGCAAAAGAAACAAAAGAATTTACTTCAAAATGGTTTAATGTGGATGAAATTCCTTATCAAGAACTTTTAGAAGAAAATAGGTTTTGGTTGCCAATGATGTTACAAAACCATCATTTCCAAGGAAGAATTTCACTAGATAATAATCATAAAATAAAAGACTATAAATTAGAACAGGTGATGAAAAAATAAAATGGCTAATGTGAAATTTTCAAAAGAATTATTTGAAAAAGAAATAGGTAAACTAAACAAAGATATGAAAAATAAAATAGCTATGTTTGGAACTACACTAGAATCTATTAATGATAATGAAATTGAATTAGAAATATTTCCAGATAGACCAGATTTACTCTCTTATCAGGGATTCAAAAGAGCCTTCTTAGGATTTCTAGGAAAGAAAACAGGATTGAAAAAATATAAAATAAAAAAACCTCAAAAAAATTTCACTGTAAATGTTCATAAATCTGTATCTAATGTAAGACCATATACTGCTTGTGCAATAATAAAAGGCCTTAAATTAAATGATGAAAAAATAAAAGAGATTATTGATATACAAGAAAAAATACATAATACTATTGGAAGAAAAAGAAAAAAAGTTGCAATAGGGATATACCCTCTAGAGAAAATAAAACTTCCAATTGAATTTAAGGCATTAGAACCAGATAAAATAAAATTCACTCCATTAGGGATGAATAAAGAATTAAATGGCCTTCAAATTTTACAAAGACACCCAACAGGAAGAGAATATGCACATCTACTTGCAGGAAAAAGCAAATTCCCTGTTTTTATAGATGCAAATAAAAATATATTGAGTATGCCTCCAATAATAAACTCTCATTTAACAGGAAAGATAAATGAAAAAACAAAAGAAGTTTTTATAGAATGTTCTGGATTTGATTTAAAGATATTAAAAAAATGCCTAAACATAATTGTAACTTCTTTTGCAGATATGTCTTCCTCTGTGAAAGTATATAAAATGAGAGTAAAGTATAACAAAACACACACTACTCCTGATTTAACTCCAATAAAAACAAAAATCTCAATAGATAATGTTAATAAATTATTAGGAATCAATCTAAAACAAAAACAAATAAAAAAATTACTTGGAAAAATGGGGCATGATTATAAAAAACCAAATGTTAAAAGCCCAGCATGGCGGACAGATATATTACATGAAGTAGATCTAATAGAAGATATTGCCATTGCATATGGTTATGAAAATTTTAAACCAGAAATACCTAAAATATCTACAATAGGTGAAGAATCAAAAGAAGAAAAAATAAAAAGAAAAATCACAGATATCCTTACTGGCCTAGGATTACTAGAAGTATCAAACTATCATTTAACGACAAAAAGAGACCAATTCAAAAAAATGGGAATAACTAAAAAACAAGAAAAAGAATATATTGAACTTGAAGAAAGTAAAACAGACTATGATATTCTAAGAAAAAACATTACACACTATATCTTAAAAAATTTCTCAGAAAATGTAGATGCAGAATATCCTCAAAAAATATTTGAAATTGGAAAAACATTTACATCTGAAAATAAACTAAAAGAGCATGAAAAACTATGCATTGCATTAACACCAGGAAACTTTACTGAAATAAAACAAATATTAGAATACCTCAATAGAATGCTAAAACAAAAAATATATTTAGAAGAATCTAATGACTCTCCCAAATGGTTTATTCAGGGGAGGGATGCAAGAATAAAACTAGGAGATGAAACTCTAGGATATATTGGAGAAATTCATCCAAAAATATTAGAAGATTGGAAAATAAAAATGCCTATAGCTCTTCTTGAAATTGATCTTAAACCAGTATTCAAAAAACTAGAAAAATAAGCCACCTCTGGGGGTTGAACCCAGGACCTCATCATTTTTAGATTTCTTATTAATTAAAAAATTACCAATGATGCGCTCTTACCAACTGAGCTAAGGCGGCATAATATTATTTTAAAAAAGAACTATATAAAAATTATCCTAATTTTATTTCAAAAATTTTGTAAAAATATAAACCAATAAAGAAATTAAAAAAGCAAGAGAAATGAGTCCAAATAAAATCGTCAAAGCGAGAAATAAATTAAGATATAATCTAGTTCCTGAAGAAGAATAAAAAAAGAAAGATAATGCAAATAAAATAAAGGATATAATTAAATTCCCTAATATAACCTTATTCTTTTTATTGATATTTTTATCTGAAATAGAGATATTTTTCTTCTTAGATTTCTTTTTAGCCATATAGTATATAAAATTAAAAACTATTTAAATATTGCCCAAAAATAAGATTCTTGCTAATGAGGAAGCCAACTAAACTTAACTAAATATCCTACCACTGAAGCAATATTTCCGTAAATACTCTCTAACCATTCAAAATACAATCCAATAAATGTATTTAAATTTTCAGAACCAATCAAAGCAAGATTATTATTATGAATTATTAATAATGCACTTACAGTAAGAAACATTAAAATAAGTATATAAAATTTCATTTTTATGATTCATTTATTTCCTCTGACTCAGAAGAATTTAATGAACTATCAACATCCCAATCCATATTTATGGCATTACTTGTAATCCTCTTTAAATTTGTAAAAAGGCCTCCCATCCATGAAAAATAAATCTGCCCTGCTTTCATTACTCCAGAAATACTAGTAAAATCAATATCTTCATTTCTAATAGTAAAACTAAAACTAATGTATGCAAAAACAATTAATGTTATTAATAATATTGCCCAAAACTTATGTTTAAACTTCCTAAATTCTGAAGTTGCCCACACAAGTAAGATTAATGCACATACTACAATTAATGTTATTCCCATTACCATACTTTAACCAATAACAAAAACTATAAAAACATTTCTACTCAATTAACCTTATTCAGCCCTGTAGTACAGTGGTCAAGTATGACTGGTTCTGATCCAGTTGACTCAGGTTCGAATCCTGGCAGGGCTATTTTTCATATTTTAATTTTTTAGATTTGGTTCAAATCACTTCAAAACAAGTATATTTTGAAGTCCCAGAAATTAAAAATTTCTGAGCTGGCAGGGCTATTTTTATTCATTAATTTTATATACTTGCCTCTCCTAATTATTTTATGGCAGAAGAAAAAACAAAAAAAGAACTAGGTAAACAAATAGGAGAAGTTAGTAACTATTTTCAAAATGTGAAAGCAGCTGCTATGAAACTGTCAGCTCCATTGAAAAAAGGCGATAAAATAAGAATTGTTGGTGGAGAAGATACAGACTTTGAAATGACAGTTAAGAGTATGCAAGTAGATAAAAAAGAAATAGAATCTGCTAAAAAAGGAGATGAAATAGGTTTACTAGTTCCAGAAAAGGTTAGAAAAGGCTATAAAGTATACAAAGCCTAAAAAAGACAATCTTAAAAATATTTATAAAAGAATTTTTCTTAAATTTGGTAGATAGAATGCCCCTGTAGTATAGAGGCCAAGTACACCGCCCTCTCATAAAGAACGGTTTGACAGAATCTTAGTTTTATTAAGAACTCCAAGCCAAAAAAAGAGAGGTGGCTAATGCTCGATGAGAGCCAAGGTCTAGCATCTCAATGCAGACTTCTCTTTAGAGTAAGGCGGCAACCTGAGTTCAAATCTCAGCAGGGGCGTTTTAGTATTTTAACACATTTAAAATATTTTATTTAACAAACAATATTTTACTTAACAAACTGAGAATTAATAACAATATTTTGCTGTTTACTCCACTCTTCATCTTTATGGGTTTTAATATAATCAACCCAATAATCCACAAATGCCATTCTTTCAATAAATCTCTTTTCCTTTTCATCTTTAGCTTGCTTTAACTTTTCAATATCTATTTTAAGTTTCATTTTATTTTTTCAAAGTTCTTCTCTGCATTTAACTGACTAACTGACTAACTAATTTAAGTAATTCAGGCATATTAAGCTTTTCTTTATAATACTAAAAATTATAAAAACATTTTAAAAAGTTAAAATCTAACAATAATAAATGAAAATAAAAAAATCTGCTAAAAAATTCAATGAAGAACTAAGGAAAAATCTTCACACAGCAATAATAGCTGCCTTTTCTTTTATAATGGCTCTAACTTGGAGAGATGTAATAACTGAATATGTTACAGAACTTACAACTATATCTCCAATTCAAGGAAAAATAATAAGCGCAATAGTTGTCACAATTTTCGCAGTTATTGGAATCATAATCATTAGTTCTATTTTTGCTAAGAAAGAAAAGGAATAATTGTTATACAATGAAAAAACCTGAAAAGATTAAAAAAGTACTAAACATCCTTTACAAAAAATATTCTTCTAGCAAAAAAACAACATTAAACAGAATGAGGGAAAATAAAACTTCAAATTCAAAGGCATTTAAGATTTTAATTTCCTGCCTTCTCAGTTTAAGGGCAAGAGATGAAAATACAAAGAAAATTTCAAAAGAACTTTTTAAAATTGCCTCTACTCCAAAGGAAATTGCAAACATGCCAATAAAAAAACTTGAAAAAATAATTTACTCTTCAGGACACTATCATAAAAAAGCTAAAACATTAAAGCATGTTTCAAAAGAGATAATTAAAAGATTTAATAATAAAGTTCCAAAAACCCGTGAAAAACTCCTTTCAATAAAAGGCATAGGCCCAAAAACAGCAAATATTGTTCTTGCCTTTGCTTTTGGAGAATGTGTAATACCTGTTGATACTCACTGCCATAGAATACCAAATAGACTAGGATGGATTAAAACAAAAAAGCCTGAAAAAACAGAGAAAGAACTAAACAAAATAATATCTGAAAACAGAAGATGTGAATTTAATAGTGTTTTTGTCCAATTTGGAAGAGACATATGTAGACCAATATCTCCTTGGTGTAGTAAATGTCCTGTTAATAAATACTGCTCAAAAATTGGTGTTAAAACAAGTAGATAACTAATCAAAATAATTTTCCAGAAAATTCTCAAATTTTAGAGTAATGTGATCACTTTTGTTTTGTTCTAAAATAAATTCAGAAAATCTTTTTCTTAATGATTTCTCTGATAAATCTTTTACCTTAAAGAAATTAATTAAATCTTCTAGGTCAGTTCGTCTTGAAGCAATAATTTTAGTAATAGCAAAGGTTAAATCACCCAAACAAAATAAATTTAATTTATTAAAGTGATAAGAAAGTTTTTTAGATTTATTCTGATAATCTGGAATTTTATATCCTGGCATATTTCCATCTTTAAATAAATCAATAACAATCCCTTTTTCATATTTTATTTCAGCTACAATTTCACTTAAAGCAAGAAAATCTTTTCTCGCAACAACAAAATCCAGATCCCTTGAACTAGGTTTGATATTCTCCAGCATTAATTTTGTTCCGCCTATAGAATATAAATTAAATTTTCTTAAAACTCCTAATTCCATTAATTCATTATCCATATATTCTAATGTTCTAAATATATCTTTATTATATAAGTATTCTTTTTGTTGCATTTTCAGGCGAATGAATATCTTCATCATAAACTCTAAACCAATCTTTCACCTCTCCATCAACAAAACTATCATAAATCTTCCATTTATAATTCAAGTGATGAGTAGAATATTTCTCTATTAATTTTTTACTCCAGTTAGGAAATTCTGTACAAAGATGCTCCCAATGTTTATCTTCCTTAAGAGAGTTATATAATTCATTAGAAAGATTCTTAAGTTTAATTTTTCTTTCAGGCAAACCATTAGGCAATCCATCTAAAATAATATCACAAACATATCCTAATGCATTTTCTTGATTATGCTCAATAGATGTTCCTGTAAAAGAATTAATATCATAATCAGACATCACCAAATCTAAAATAAAATACTTAATTTCAACAGATTTTCTTGCTTCAATGAACTCATCTATCAAATCCTTCTCAGAAATGGGCTCTCTTTGATTTAATGCAAAATAATATGGTTTTACTAATTCCATTAAATTTCCCATAAATCTAAATATTTTACAACTTTTTAAAATCTCTCATACCCTAATTACTTAAACCATAATAATTCTAACTTAATATGAATAAAAAAACAAATAACTTACCTCTCAATTGATATCCTTGTGATCCTTTTAATTATTCTAGGCTCTTCATTAAATAAACTCATAACTGAAAAAGAAAAATTTGCAAAATTTCAGGCAGAAATCAAATTGTTTAAAATGCATAGGGATATATAACCAAAAATTGGTGTTAAAACAAGTAGATAACTAATCAAAATAATTTTCTATAAAATTTTGTCTCCATAAACAATTAACATCATCTAAATATAATTGTTGCTAATCCACAACCTTTAAAAAACTACTTCTTCTAAACTTTAATATGAAACGTTCAAGTCGTAGATGGAAAAAGAAAGGCCAAATGCGTTGGAAATGGCAACGTAAAAGAATGAATAAGGAAAAAAGAAAGAGAAAGGCCAAGAAAAAAAGAAAGAAGAAATAGTTGTAACTAGGAAAAATTATTTATACAATTCTAATATCATAATCTTTATAAGCAATATTGATGAATTATTAATATGGCATCACCCAAAATATGGACTGAAAGATATCGTCCTTCTGATTTTAATGAAATTGTGGGTCAAAAGAATATAATTGAAAGAGTAGAATCACTAACAAAAACTCTTAATATACCTCATTTATTATTTGCAGGACCTGCTGGAACAGGGAAATCTACTTTAGCATTAATTATAGTTAAACAGTTATTTGGAGATGATTGGAAAGAAAACTATTTAGAATTAAATGCTTCAGATGAAAGAGGTATTAGTATTGTTAGGGAAAAAGTGAAGAATTTTGCAAGAACAAAATCCTTAGGAAAAGTTCCATTTAAAATAATATTTTTAGATGAGGCAGATGCCCTAACTCCCGAAGCTCAACAAGCATTAAGAAGAACAATGGAAAATTATTCTGCAACTTGTAGATTTATATTATCTTGTAATTATTCTAGTAAAATAATTGACCCAATCCAATCTAGATGTGCTATATTTAGATTTAAACTTTTAGAAAAAAAGGATATAGGTAAAATAATTGATAACATAGCTGAGGGTGAGGACCTTACTGTCTCTGAAGATGCAAAGGAAGTTCTTTATGAAGGAAGTGAAGGAGATTGTAGAAGAGCAATAAACCTTTTACAATCAACAGCATCTATCTCTCCTTCAATAACTGAAGACCTAGTATCCACAGTTATTTCAAATACAAAACCAAAAGACATCAAGGTAGTTTTAGATTATGCATTATCAGGAGATTTTCAAAAGTCAAGAGAAAAATTATTAGATGTTATGTTAAAAGAATCTATTTCCGGTCAAGATGTTGTAAAAGCAATTCAAAAAGAAATATGGAACCTTCCTGTAGAACCAGAAATAAAAGTCAAACTTACAGAAAAAACAGGAGAAATAGAATTTAGAATTATTGAAGGTTCTGATCCATTCATACAATTACAGTCCTTATTAGCAAGTTTTGTTCTTGCTGGTTTAGGAAAGGAGTAAAAAGAGTATGTCTAAAAGAGCATGGGTTGAAAAATATCGACCAGAAAATTTCTCAGAAATAAAAGGACAAAATACGGCAGTAGATAAAATAAAAAGATTTGTAGAAGAATTTCACTTGGGAAAAATAACTAAAAGAGGAAAAAAAGCTATGATTCTTTATGGATCTCCTGGAACAGGAAAAACTACTCTTGCTCATGTTGTTGCAAAAGAAACAAACTCTGAAATATTTGAATTAAATGCTTCTGATTTTAGGAGTAGAAGGAAATTAGAAAAAAGCCTCAGACCTGCAATAGAACAAAAGTCAATAAAAGAAAAAAATAAACTAGTTCTTATAGACGAGGCAGATGGCATATCTAAAATAGATAGGGGAGGATTAAAAGAACTTATCTCTTTAATTAAAAAAACAACATATCCAATAATTATTACAGCAAATGAAATATGGAATAGAAAATTAAGCAAACTAAGACAAAAATGTGAGATGGTTAATGTTAAAGAACTGGATTATAATACTATTAAAAAAGTTTTATTTGATATCTTAAGAAATGAAGAACTATTTATTGATAATGAAATAATTACTAAAATAGCAATAAAAGCGAAAGGAGACTTGAGAGCAGCAATAAATGATTTACAAACAATTTCAAAATTAAAAGGAGAGCATCTAGATCCAGATAAAATACAATTTGATGAAAGAAACAAAAAAGTTGATATATTTAGTGCATTAAAATTAGTTCTTCAAGGGAAACCAAATAAAAAAACACTAAAAATATTTGATTCAGTTTCAATGCCAATGGATGATATAATATTATGGGTAGAAAAAAACATCCCAGCAGAGTATTCTGGTAAAGAATTAGCAAAAGCATACGATAGATTAAGCAAGGTAGATGTATTCAAAGGACGTATATACAAACAACAATATTGGAGATTTTTAGTTTATGAAAATGCCTTATTAAGCTATGGGATATCCTCTGCTAAAGAAAGTGTAAAAAGTGGTTTTACAAGTTACAAAAAACCCTCAAGAATACTAAAAATTTGGATGAATAATAGAAGAACCTCAAAAAAGAAATCAATATCTAAAAAATATGCTAAGTTAGTTCATGTAGGAAAAAAAAGAGCTATGAAGGAATTCCCAGTAATAAAAAATATAATAAAATCAGATTCAGAAATTCAAGAACAATTAAAATTAGACGGAGATGAATTAGCCTATTTAAATAAATAATCACTCTTCTTTTTTAACAGTATAATACCATAGTTCTGTTTGAGAATCCTTCCATGCATCCTTATCTAATCCTGCCTTAATAGAGAGCCTTTGCAAAAAATCCTTTTTATTTGGAATTTTATCCCATACTTGAGGTAAAAAAGTAGAAATATTTTTTCCTTTTTTTAAAATAATTCCCATTTTATTGCTAATCTCATTTAAAATGGCTTTAGAACCATTAATAGAAAACTTTTTTGGTTTAGATAAAATAGAAATCTCTATATTAATATGTGTGAACTACCATTACCTAATTTCTAACGAAATTCAGGAAATGGCTTC
>CAZRJP010000018.1:0-15177 GCA_964600865.1 Candidatus Woesearchaeota archaeon
ACTTTAATATTTGGGGTTTAAAATAGGGTAGGACATATGTCATGAACCTATACAATAGAAAATAATCAGAAAGATTTATAAACTAAATCCTTTCTATATTTACTCATAAAATGGAAATCCCAATAAAAATAGATTTAGAGAATAAAATAATGAATATTAGAGACAAAACCCTAAAAATTCCCTCTTCTATTCATAATGTAGAACAATTAACCCACAAACCTGGAGAAGAAGTATTACATATGGAATTTAATGAAGGATTTGGAAAAAAGGACTGGGATGTATATAGTTATATCCAAGAAGAAGATCAACACAAAGTACAATTAATGCATAAAAATTACAACCATCTAGGTAGTTTTGTAACAATGTGGGGAAAAATTAAAACAGAAGTTTATTACAATCAAAAATAAATTATTTCTTTTCTTTACTTTTATCTGATTTATCTTTATCAGATTTATTTTTATCTTTAGGCTTTTTAGAAGATTCTGATGACTTACCATTAAATTCTGCATAATGGCACTTACCACAATAATATCTGCCCTGAGAATTCATTAAAAACACTCCAGGACCACATCTAGGACAGAATCTCTCTGTTCTTTTAACCTTATCTCCTTCTATTTTATACTTAGAATATTTTTTACTTGTTGCCTTATTTTTTGCTTTTTTCTTTGCCATTTTATTTTGTTTTATTTGAAAATGAATGCTCGAAAATTAAAAATTTTCGTTGTATGAACCATCTTAATCAAAGTGGACATGCTCGAAAATTAAAAATTTTCGTTGTATCAAACACGTTTCTCTGACTCATGTTTGCGTGAGTGTTTGATTTATCCATTTTATTTATATTTTATTTACTCCTTTTTTTCATCAGATTTACTCTCATCTTTTGATTCCTTTGATTCTTCATCTTTATTTTCTTCAGGTTTAGAAAATATATCTTTTAAGGATTTTGAACCCTCTTTAATTACTTTAGTATTAATTTGTACAACAGCATCAGATATAACCTTACCTCTAACTGTTTTTCTTAATCTTAATCCATCTGGTTTTTTATTGAATTTTTTATCGCCTTTAGGTCTTTTATGCATTCCTTTTCCATAACCAAGTAAAACCTTTTTTAATCCAATACCCTCCACTTCTTTCATTGAAGCAAAACCTGCCTTATCACTAGCCCCAGTTATTTCAAGTTCATAACCTGCTAAATCTGGAGATATCTCTTTACCCTTAACAACATCCCCAATACTTTTTTGCATTAACCCAGGTGCTTCTATCTCTAACTTGTAGGTTTTTCCTTTTTTTGTTGATATATTTATTTTAAATGCCATAATCTATAATTATTTATTGAGATTTTAGTTTTTAAAACTTTACTAATTTAAACTCCCCACTCTGGTTTATCTTTTCTTTTAATTTCTGCTATTTCCTGCAATATTTGTACTTCTTTTCCAGAAAGCAAATCTTTATTTTTCTTAAATTGCCTAAATTGGCCCTCACTTATATCTGAATAAAGTACCTTTCTTTCTTTCATTTGTCTCTCATAATTAACCCCTGGAACAGATATAGCAACCTCAGATTCTTCTTCTGCTTCTTCAATAGACTTATTCTCTTTTTGAAGATTTTTTATCCTTCCAACTTTTTCATTATTTTCATCAATTAATTTAACTCCAGAAATCATTTTTCCTCCTAAAACCTTCACACCAAAAATAGCAGGATTAGTATTTCTAAAAACATATTTTTTCAATAATTTAATTTTACAAATAGAACTTAATTTCATTAATCTTCTCTTTTCAATTTCTTTAGCTTTTTCTTCTCTAAACTCAACTAAATCTTCTATTAGTTTATAAATAACATCATCATTTAAAATCTCAACATTTCCTTTAATTGATTTGACTTCATCATCAATATCCACATTAAATCCAACAATAACTGCATCTAATTCATTTATATCTAAATTAGCTTTTGCACTTATTACATCTTTTTTATTAATGTCCCCTATTCCTGCTTTAACAACAGGTATTCCATTTTGTTTTAATAACATAAGTAATGCTTCTAAACTTCCTAATGAATCTGCTTTAGCAATAATTCCTTGTTTTGCATGTGCAAATTTTAAACTTTCAGAAATATCTTTCTTAAACCTTTTTTTAATATCCTCTAAATTATCTTTATATATCTCAAAAGGCATTCCAGGAAAAACATCTGTTTTTTGTATTAATTGCATTCTTAATCCAGTAGATGCCTGAACTTTTTTCTTAGGTTTAAACTTACTTGATAATGGTTGTATCTCTTCTAAAATTCTAATATTCGTAATAATTGGCTTATCAGGATTATCAAAATTAGCAACAGCTATTTTATCTTCTTTAGATAACTTCCCGTCATAAAGAATAGCCTCATTATAATTAATTGTCTTTTGAGTTTTAATTTCTAACATAACTCCTTTTGCATCTTTTTCAAGTTCTAATCTATCTGACAAATACTTTTGACTTAAACCACATAAAACCATTATTAATTCTTGTAATCCTTGATTTGTTTCAGCACTAGTAGGAACCAATCCAATCTTTTTTGTAAAATTCTCTACATTATAATATAAATCTGCTTCAAATCCATGGTCATGTAAATCTCCTATTAAAGTCATGTATCTCTCATCAAAAACTTGCTTAACTCTATCTTGTTGAGATTTAATGCTTTTCCTTAAAGAAATATTTTCATCTTCTTTTGGACTTCTCCATCCTGAAATATTATCTATTTTATTTAATGCAATCACAAAAGGTGTTTTATTATATTTTAAAATTTTTATTACTTCTGCTGTCTGAGGTTTAATGCCCTCATTAATATCTATAACTAATACTGCTAAATCTGCTAATCCTCCTCCTCTTTTCCTTAAATTTGTGAAAGCAGCATGTCCAGGAGTATCAATGAATAAAAATCCAGGAATATCTAATTTAATCCCTGATTGTTCAATTAATGGGCAAGATTCCTTTAATTTATCTGATGGAAAAAGAGTAAAAGATATTTTTTGAGTTATTCCTCCTGCTTCTCCCTCTTGAATAGAAGTCTTTCTAAGTGAATCTAAGATACTTGTCTTACCATGATCAACATGTCCACATACAGTTACAATAGGCTGTCTGATTTGTTTCTTTGTCATAATATCAAAGAGAAAACCCTTAATTTAAACCTTTTCACTAATAAAAATATCCATCTAAAGTTAAAATTATCTCTACAACAAAATTAATTAAAATATTCTTAAAATAAAAACATTAATTTAATAAACATCTAACATCTTTTAATGGCATAGGGGTTATTTCTTAATAAATGACAGAAATATATCAGATAGAAGAACGTCCAGCAGAGCATATTGAAAAAGTATTACATCCTTTAGTTAAAGAGTGGTTTTTTTCTAAATTTAAAAAATTCTCTCTAACTCAAAAATATGGTGTATTAAATATTTGGGAAAGAAAAGACACATTAATATCTGCTCCAACTGGTGGAACTAAAACTCTTACTGCATTTTTATCAATTTTAAATTATTTAGTAATACTAGCTGAAAAAAATGAATTAGAAGACAGAATACATGCATTATATACATCTCCATTAAAAGCACTAGTAAATGACATTCATAAAAATCTTATTGAACCATTAGAAGGAATACAGAAATTAGCAAAAGAAAAAGATATCAAATTACAAAAAATAAAGGTTGCTGTTAGAACAGGAGATACTACTAGCTATCAAAGACAAAAAATGGCAAAGAACCCTCCACATATTTTAGTAACAACTCCAGAAACACTTGCAATTGTTTTAACAACAAAAAAATTCGTTGAAAATTTCAAATACTTAGAATTCTGTGTTGTTGATGAAATTCATGCATTAAACAATAAAAGAGGGACTTATCTAAGTTTAAGTTTAGAAAGATTAAATGAATTAAGTAATATCTACCCTGTTAAAATAGGCTTATCTGCAACAATTGAACCATTAGATGAAGTTGCGAAATTTCTTGTTGGAATTGATGATAATAGAAAAGTAGGAATTGCAGAAGTTCCCTTAAATAAAGAAATAGACATAAAAGTCCTTACACCTGTTAAAAATTTAATTAATAATACTGATAAACATAACAAAACATACAAACTTTTATCTAAACTAATAAAAAAACATAAAACAACTCTTATTTTTACTAATACTCGTTCAGCTACAGAGAGAGTTGTTAATTATCTTAAAGACAAATTTCCAACTGAATATGGAGATGATAATATTGCTGCTCATCACTCTTCATTGAGTAAATCCCATAGATATGAGATTGAAGAAAGATTAAGAGAAGGGAAATTAAAAGTAGTTGTATGCTCAACTTCATTAGAATTAGGAATTGACATTGGTTTTATTGATTTAGTTTTAATGCTTGGAAGCCCAAAAAGTTCTGCAAGAGCATTACAAAGAATAGGTCGTGCAGGACATCAATTACATCATACTGCAAAAGGGAGATTTATTGTTATGGATAGAGATGACCTTGTAGAATGTAGTGTTATTCAAAAAGAAATGGTTGAAAAGAAAATAAATAAGATAATCTTTCCGAAAAATGCCTTAGATGTTTTATCACAACAAATTTATGGTATGGCTATTCATAAAATATGGAATATTGATGAAATGTTTAAGAGAATAAGGCAAAGTTATTGTTATCATAAATTAACAAGAAAAGATTTTTTAGATGTTATAAGTTACTTATCTGGAGAATATGCATTAGAGAAAAATTATGTGTATGCAAAAATATGGTATGACAAAGATAAAAAGAAAATAGGTAAAAGAGGAAAATTAGCTAGAGTTATCTACATGACTAATATTGGGACTATTCCAGATGAATCTTTTGTAAGGGTTAAATTATCTCCTTCTGGAGAACAAATAGGTGTTATTGATGAAGGATTCTTAAGTAGAATGAAAAAAGGAGATGTTTTTGTATTAGGAGGAAAAAGATACATGTATGCTTATACAAGAGGAATGAATCTATATGTAAAAGGAAACATTAGAAAGTCTCCAACTATACCTTCATGGTTCTCTGAAATGTTACCATTAAGTTTTGATTCTGCACTAGAAATAAATAGATTTAGGAAACTTCTAAAAGAAAGACTCAATTCTAAAACAAGCAAAAAAGATACACTTGAATTTATACAAAATCATTTATATACAGATAAAAAAACATCAGAAGCAATTTACAATTATTTTAATGAGCAAAATAAATTTCTAGAAATACCTGATTCAAAAAGTCTATTAATTGAAAAATACCATTCACCAGAAAACAAAAATTATCTAATTGTCCATAGTATGTATGGAAGAAGAGTAAACGATGCATTATCTAGGGCTTTAGCATATATAATTGCAAAAAGCAAAAAAAGAGATATTGAAATAGGAATTAATGACAATGGATTCTACTTATCTGGAGAGACACTTCCAATAGAAAAAGCAATAAAAGACCTATCTAAAAAAGATTTAAAGAAAGTTTTATCTAAGGCAATTGAAAAAACAGATGTGTTGAAAAGAAGATTTAGACATTGTGCAGCAAGATCCTTAATGATTTTACGAAATTATAAAGGAAGAAATAAGTCAGTTGGAAAACAACAAATGAAATCACATTTTTTATTATCTTCAGTTAAAAAAATAACTAAGAAATTTCCAATATTAAGAGAGGCTCGTAGAGAAGTTTTAGAAGATTTAATGGATATAAAAAATGCTGAACAGGTTTTAGAATGGATAAAAGAAAACAAAATCAAAGTGAAAATAGTTAATACTCACTTACCTAGTCCTTTTGCAATTAATTTAATAATACAAGGTCATGCAGATTTAATTAAGATAGAGCAAAAACAAGAATTCCTAAAAAGAATACATCAATTACATATGAGAAAAATTAACAAGAAATAATCTATTCTAAATCATTATAAATTTCATAAATAGCCTTAATGCCCTCTCCAACACCTGTTATCGCTTGTTTAAACTTACTGTCTGTAACATCTCCTGCAGCATAAATATTTTTCATATTTGTTTTTGATTCTTTATCAATAATAATTTCTGACTTTTTATTTAGTTTAACACCCATTTCTTTAGCTAATTTAGAATTAGGAATTTGTCCAATATCAACAAAAACCCCATCAACATTAATTTCCTTTTTTCCTTTATGTTCCTTTGTTAATACAATAGAATTAACCTTATCTTCTCCTTTAATCTCTTTTATATTAATTCCTTCAAGGAGATTTACCTTATCATTATCCTTCACTCTTTGAGCATTAATCGGCTCTGCCTTTAAATGACTTCTAATAATCATATAAACTTTTTTTGCATATTTGCTTAATAATAAAGCTTCCTTTGCAGCAGAATCACTCCCTCCAATAATCGCGACAGTCTTATCCTTATAAAATCCTCCATCACATATAGCACAATAATGAACCCCTTTATTTTTAAAAACAACCTCTCCAGGAACTTCTAATCTTCTCCATTGAGAACCTGTAGCAAAAAGTATATTTTTAGCAAAATATTTGTCTTTTACTGTATGAATCTTAAAACCATTTTTTACTTTCTTAATATCTACAACTTCTTTAGAAAACAAATCAACATCATAATTTTTTACTTGTTTTAAAACCCTTTCTACTAATTCAAACCCAGAGATACTTTCAAAACCAGGATAATTCTCCACAACATGCGTTTTAATTAATGTGCCTCTAAGTTCCTTAGCAAAAATTGCTGTAGAAATATTTAATCTTCCTGCATACAAACCTGCACTTAAACCAACAATTCCTCCACCAATTATAATTAAATCATACTTTTCCATAATTAATCCAATATTTTAATTCTTTTAAATTTATTTACTTTTTTTACTCTCATAATCTTTTATTGCTTTCTTTAATGCACTAACACCAAGAACAGAACAATGAACTTTAACAGGAGGCATTCCATCTAATTTTTTAATAATATCTTCTTTTTTTAGTTTTTTAGCTTGCTCAATTGTTTTACCTTTAACTAAAGAACAGACAACATCTGAAGAAGCAATAGCACTTGCACAACCAAATGTTTTAAATCCAATATCCTTAATCTTCTTTGTTTTTTTATCTACCTTGATTTCAAGATGCATTATATCTCCACAGCGAATATTTCCCACTTCCCCGACTCCAGAAGGATTTTTAAGAGATTTTACATATTTAGGATTCTTAAAATGCTTCATTAATTTTTTAGAGTACTTTACTTTATTCATTTTCTGATTTTATTTATTTTCCTTGAAAATAACTACTCGAAAATTTTTAATTTTCGTTGTATGGACCATCTTAATCAAAGTGGGCATGCTCGAAAATTTTTAATTTTCGTTGTATCAAACACATTGCTCTGACTCTGTGTCTCGTGAGTGTTTGATTTATTCATTTTTTTGATTTTATTTTATTCAACTTATCAACTAATTCATCTAAATCCTTATCTGACATTCCATGGGCCTTACAACCCATTTCTAATGTCTCTTGCATTGCCATAGGACATCCTACACAATGCATCCCTGATTCCATAAGTACCTTAGCAGCATTAGGATTCTTTTCAAGTATTTTACTCATCTTTGTTTTTCTTTTTATTTTCATTTTATTTATTTTCTCTGAAAATACATGCTCGAAAATTTTTAATTTTCGTTGTATGAACCATCTTAATCAAAGTGGACATGCCCGAAAATTTTTAATTTTCGTTGTATCAAACACATTATTCTGACTCATGTTCTCGTGAGGGTTTGATTTATTTGTTTTATTGTTTTATTGTTTAAAAATAATTATTTAAAATTTTTAATTATTCTAATGGACTTATTTTCCTTAATCTTTTAACTGTTTTTTTAATCTCTTTTAAAACATAATTTATTTGCTTTTTTGTAGTATACCTACTTATACTCATCCTTATAGAACTATTAGCTTCTAAAGAATTTAAACCTATTGCAAGTAAAACATGGCTAGGCTCTAATGATTTTGAAGAACATGCACTTCCTGTACTTGTATATATCCCTTTAGCATCTAAAAAACTTCCAATGGCCTCACCTTCTACATTATTAAAAGACACATTAATATTATTACAAAGTCTTTTTTGTTTCTTACCTGGTTTTGGACCATTAATTTTAACCTTAGGTATTTTTAATAATTCTTTAAAGAAATAATTTCTTAACTTCCTCATTTGTTTAACATGCTTTTTCTTCATTTGTTTAATGGCCTTTGCAAACCCAACAATTCCCGCAATATTTTCAGTAGAACTTCTCAATTTAAATTCCTGACCCCCTCCATGAAGTAATGGAGTTATCCTTATTCCTTTTCCACGTTTTATAAATAATGCACCAACACCTTTTGGTCCATGAATTTTATGTGCATTAAGAGTCATTAAATCAATGTTATCTTTTTTAATATTTATAGGAACCTTAGTAAAACTCTGGCAAGCATCTGTATGAAATAAAACACCTTTATTATTGCAAATCTTACCTAATTTTCTAATGTTTTGAACAGTTCCTATTTCATTATTGCCATGTATTATCGAAACCAGCATTGTTTTGTCTGTTATGGCCTTTTTAAGGGCACTAGAATCAACAAAACCATTCTCATCGACGTCCAAGTAAGTAATCTTACATCCTTGCGTTTCTAGCCATTTACAGGTCTTTAAAACACAATCATGTTCTATTTTTGTTGTTATTATATGGTCTTTTTCAGGATAATTAGTAAAAAATAGTCCCTTTAAAGCAAAGTTATTTGCCTCTGTTCCAGAACCAGTAAAAATAATTTCTTTATAATCTGCATTAATCTCTTTAGCAACAACTTCCTTTGCATCATTTAAAGCTCTTTTAGCTGATTGTCCCTTTGAATGAAGTGAAGAAGCATTTCCATAATTCTTAATATGATACTTCCTCATAGCACTAACTATTTTTTTATCTACTTTTGTTGTTGCTGCATTATCTAAATATATCTCCTTCATTTACAATCCTCTTGACAATTACATCTCCTATTACAAAAAGTTTTAGAATGCTTATCAATAATTTTAAGTATAGGAATAATTGTTTCTTTATTCAAAAAATAAATTCTATTCTTTCCTTTTTGTTTAACCTTAACAATATTGCAACATCTTAAAGGTGCAAGAGCATGAGAAACCTTACTTTGTTCAACTCCTAACTCTTTAGATATTTCTGTAACACTTTTCTCTTTATTCTTTAAACTAAGAATAATCTTAATCTTTAATGGATTTGCAAAATTACTAAAAAATATATGGTATGTGCTATCTTTCATATGAAAATATATTCATATTAGTTTATAAATCTTTTTGAGATTCTTTTTTATGTCTAATTCCAGAAATCTTTTTAGCAATAACCTTTCTTTTTCTAATGCATAGAACAACCAATATTGTGAATAATAAAACACTTGCAACAAAAGAAACTAATACAGTTTTATTTTCAAAATCTAATGGAATTATCTCTAAAATACCTTTACCAGTAATACCTGATGTTTTTGAATCAGAACCATCCTCATCATCAGTCTCATTTACAATCTCTCTTGTTCCAATAGCTTCTTCTATTTTCTTAATTTTAACATCTGCATTTGCTGCAGTAATAGATTCAAAAGTAATTGCCACATCATAAACCTTATCATCATTCAAATCAACTTTTTCAGTATCACCTTTTGAAATAGTTAAATTAATTGGGTCACTTGAAACTGTAACTTTAATTTCTTCAGTAGATATTGAATCAAGATTTAATGCATGGAATTCCTCTTGGAATTTGAATCTCATCTTTGAATCTTTTCCTAATGGTTTAGATATACCTTTTTCAAAATCATTGTCTGTAATAACATATGTAACTGCTCCTGTTGGAGATGAATCTCCTCCACCGCCTCCACCAGTTCCTGAATCTGTACCTGTATCACTATCAGTGTCTGTTTCAGTATCTGTTTCAGTATCAGTATCTGTTTCTTCATCGTCTTCACTATCCTCAGAAGGCAAATCTACTTCTAAACTTCTTGATGAACTTACTTCATAATTTCCTGAAATATCTACACACTCTACTTCCCAAGAATAAGAAGTATCATCTTCTAATGAAACACTTGAAAAAGTATTCTCTCCTTCACTAACTGAACTATCTGTATCAATAACAACATCATCTAATGTTAAATTACAAGAACTTACCTCATAATTATCAGATGCATTATAAGAAAAACTAGAACTATCATCTTCTAATTTAACTCCATTTTCTGGAGAAACAAGAGTAACACTAGGAGAACTTGAATCATAAATTAAACTATAATTATTTGCAAAGATAGTATTTAATTCTTCATCAGTAGAAGAACAAGTCCATTCATATTCTCCTGCATCAGAAAAATTATAATTAAATATACTTTCATTAAAACTTCCTGAAACATTTTTAGTTTCATTATATATTATACTTGTAACATTAGTTCCATTAACCTCTGTAGTAGAATAAATATAAAGTGCCATATCCTCAATATTAGCTATATTATTAACAACACTACAATTAAATTCTGTTTCATTTACACTTTTATAAATTCCATCTTCTGGAGAGTTTAATGTGATTGATCTACTTCCACTAACTAAAGTGAAATTCTCTTCAGCATAACCAGAATTTCCTTTAATATCTTCTCCTAGACAATTCCATTCATAAACATCTCTTGAAAGATTAGTTAAATTAACTTCAACAGTATAATCCTTTACACTAGAATTACCAGATATATTCACAAAGTTAGTTTCAGATATAATATTCCCTGTAGAATTCCATACATAAAGAGTCATATTCTCTATTCCTAAAAAGTCACTTGCCTGACAAACAAATGTTTGATTTACTGAATTATTATTTGCATTATCTTCTGGAGAAACAAGAGTAATTTCTGGAGCAGAATTATCTAATGAAGCAACAGCCTCATAAAGATTAATAATATCATAAGTATTCCCTGAATCCTCTATCTCAAAACCATTATCACTTAAAAGAGTTTCAATTTCTGCTGGTGTTTTTAATTCTCCACTTAATCCTAAATACTGATTGATTATTGCAAAAGCACCTGCAGCATGAGGTGCAGACATTGAAGTTCCAGATAAAACATTATAACCTGTTCCTGCAGTTGAATTAATATTCTTTCCTGGAGCCAATAATTTAACTAAAGAATTTCTATTTCCATCAGAATAAATAGAATTATCTTTTGTTGAACCTGCAATAGGTATAGCACTCTCTACACAAGAAGGTCCAGAAATCTTATTACTCCTTCCATTATTCCCAGTTGCTACAACAACAGTAATATTATTTGCAGCAGCATTATCAATCTCATCTGCTAAAGGATCCTCCTCACAATAATTACTATATAATCCTCCACCTAAACTCATACTAATAACTGAAATATTATATTGAGATGCATTATTCACACAAAGATCAATTGCTTTTTCTAAATCATCATCCCAGAAAGTTCCATCACTATTTGCTGCCTTAATCATAAATACATTTGCTCCAGGTGCAACACCTTTTATATCTCCATTTGCTGCAGCAATTCCTGCAACATGTGTTCCATGTCCATGAACATCCATTGGGTCTTCATCAGAAGTAGTACAATTATTATCATCTGCGCAATAATCATATCCACCTATAACTTTATAGCCCTCACCAAAACCTCCACCTAAATCATTATGATTATAATTAATCCCAGTATCAATAATACAAATTGCCTCTCCTTCACCAGTTAAACTAACATTATTACTCTGTAAATCCCATACATCATCTGCCTCAATCAAAGGAACAGAATCTTGTAAGACAATGCTTCTTGTTCTAACAATTTCAACTAATTCAACATCAGGATTATCTTTTAATTTTTCTAAATCTTCTTTAGAAACAACAGCAGAAATCTTATCATTAAATTCATGCTTAATTTTATCTTTTAGAATATCTTGAACTTCTTTTTTAGTTTCTTCAGAAGCAACTCTCTTTCCATCAGCAAGTTCATCTGTTTTTAGTTTTATAGTAACTCTTGCATTATTATTTTGTTGAACTTCATCAACAACTTTTGCATTAATCTTAGAACTATCAATTTTAAAATCTGGTTCATATTTAACAACAATAAAACTTAAAGCTAACAATAAAACCAGTGCGATTACTATTCCTCTTTTCATATTTTTTTAACAACCTCGAAGTATGTTAATTTTATTAATGTTATATCCTTTAAAAACATTATGGAAACAATAAACATATATTCAAAAAATAATAAGAACCCTATTATTATAAGAGATGTAAAAAAAGCAGGCACATTATTTCAAAAACTTAGAGGACTGATGTTTAGAAAAAGAAAAAACTCAAAAGCAATCCTATTCAATACAAAAAAACCTATAGCAATTCATTCTTATTTTGTGTTCTTTCCATTTATTGCAATTTGGCTTAATCAAAAAAATAAAATAGTAAAAATAAAAAAAGTTCATCCATTTACATCTTATATAAAACCTAAAAAACATTTTTCAAAAATTCTTGAAATCCCTATTAATAATAAATACAAAAAAATAATTAAGAAATTTCTCACCTGATTTTGTCTTCTCTACTTCTAGTTTGATTTTTTTATTTGTTTTTTATCCTGGTTTTCTCTTTTATGTCCTGGTTTACTCTAAATTTTTTTGAAAAATTTAAAATCCTAAACAATCCCTATAACTAAACAAACTCTTATATTTCCATAAAAGAGATGTCTTGCCTTTTACAAGTTCCACTCCAAAGTTTCCTACTGCTTTAGCCTCATCAATAATAAGGCATAAATTATTGTTATTTAATTCAGAAAGCCACCTTGAATGCATTGCCATTTTCATATCTAAATCACTAGGAATAGAATCTACTAGTGTCAAAGAACCCTTTGTTATAAGATAACCTCTCTCCCATGTTTGAGAACCTGTATTAAAATTATAAAAACTAATTAAAATTCTTGCCTTATCTGGAAGTTTTTGTATTATTTCATTTTGAGACATTACTTTTTCTATCCTAGAATAATCTTCTAATGTTGCAGATGCCCCAGGATCTATCCCTGAACTTTTAGGAATATAAATAACATTACTTGTAGCAGATGGTTTAGAAATCTCCTTGTTATTTTGCTTATCTTCTTTATAATATCTCATTCCAAAAAATAAAGCTATTAATCCTACTATAAATAAAAACAGCCAAATATTATACAGTATTGTTCTTTTTTTCTTATTCATTGTTTATTTCTAATTTATTTTTTTAAAAGAATGGGCGCGGAGGGAATCGAACCCCCAGCTGTCGGGCTGGAGCCAACTATTTTGCCATTAAACCACGCACCCATGACACATTTTTACAATAAATCCTTAATTTTTAAACCTGTTTATTTCAATCCCTTAATCTCTTTAATCTCTTCCTTAGAAATAGCGCATCCCTTAAACTTTAATGCATATAAAATAGCATCTAAAAGAATTTTACCATCTTGTATCTCAAATAAGTTTTTCTTCCAAGCAACATACATTAATTCAGTTGAACGTATTATTTTAAAATCCTTAAAATAATCAAAATGCTTTTTTCTTAATTTAACTTTTGTATGCATTTTTTTAGTAAGCAACTTTTCTAAATTATTTGGCTTTTCACAAAGCATTCTTGCAGTTCTTTCATCTAATGCAATTAAATAAGAAACATCTTTTTTATCTAGTAATTTTCCTAATGCTAAACAAGATGCTTCACCAAGATGGATTAATTTTATTTCTTTTTTATGACTAACAAACATTTCATTTGCCATATTAATCATTTCTTTTGCCTTTTTACTAATAACAGAACTATCTATTCCCAAACTCTCAGGCATTTCTAAAACATTACTATCTAAAAGTTCCTTAACCCTTAAGGCCTCTAATTCAAATCTTTTTGTTTTCATAGGCCTATCAATTGTTTCATCCTTCACTTCTTTAGTAATTATAAATTTACCATTAAATTCTTCTTTTAATCTTTCTAAATTTCTTAAAAGCCCGTTCATTGACATACTAATTAAAGTACTTGCATCAAAAATTATTGCCTTTCCTGTCATTTAAACATCTCCATAGCAACTTTTATTCTATTTTTTACATTCATTGTTTTAGAAGCAGGAACATCACTTATTCCAGTCTTACCAACATATTCTGCAAGCTCATACATTGTTATCCCTAAAAGGTCTGCTGTTTGTGACATTGACAAACCATGTTCATATAATCTAGATGCCTTATTTATTTGTGCTTTTCTAAGAACATCTTCTACATACTTTTTCAACTTTCCAGAAACCTTGTTTATTGCTTTTTGTATAATTGGAATATTATTTCTAAACTCCTTATCATTTTTTTCTTCAACAGATTTAATGACCTTATCTAATGAATTTGTAATAATCTTATAAAAATTATCCCATCCCTTAAGTGACTGATAATTCTCTCTTTCAAGAATCTTACCAATAGAATAAACTATAACCGCAACAGCAATATTATCTGGATCTTTAGTAAGAGAAGCAGTATTTGTTGTTTGGTTACTTAAACTCTTAATTTCAGCAGGGTCTCCTTTTTGAATTGCTCCTTTTGTTTCTTTTAAAATCCTTAAAACATTCTCACGCTCTTTCATTGTATTTATTTTTGATTTAATTTAAAAAATGAATATTCAAAAATTGCAAAACAATTTTTGTTGTATCAAACATGGTTCTATGACTTTGTGTCTCGTAAATGTTTGACTTTATTTTCATTCTTATTATACAAAATAAAAAGATTATTTAAACCTTAACGTTAATTTACAAACATGAGAAAAGCAATATTAGATACTAGTTTTATTCTAAGTGCAATTAGAAATAAAATTGATTTTATAGAAAGAACCAAATTTGTGGGAATAGAATTAATCCTTCCAAAACAAGTTATTAAAGAATTAAAAAATATTGTTAAATCAAATAAAAAACTTAAATTCAGAGATGAAGCTGAAATAGCATTAAAAATTCTAGAAAAAAATGATTTGAAAAAAATAGATTTAAAGAAAAAAAATGTAGATAAAGGAATAATAGAATATGCAAAAGATAGGGATATTATTATAGCAACAGTTGATGCTGAAATTAAAAACAAAACAAACAATCAAAAATTAGTTGTGAGAGGAAAAAACAAATTAGAAGTCATACCTTAATTAAAGGATGTATAGGTTCATGACATATGTCCTACCCTATTTTAAACCCCAAATATTAAAAT
>CAZRJP010000019.1:0-14730 GCA_964600865.1 Candidatus Woesearchaeota archaeon
GAGGGGATTCCAAGATTTTTTGCTTACTGTTTCTTTCGGATATTTTGTCTCAACCCTGAAAATTATTTTATCTGTTTTATCTTCTGGTGAATATAGGGTGGTTTAGGTTTTGTCTGTGCCCTCTAAAATAAATTATTGTTGCTTGATATTGCCTTCTTCATCAATTTGCGCGTTTAATTCTGCAATCATTTTTTCTTCTTCCTCAGACCGTACATCCATACTTTTCATGTAATCCAATATTTTTCCTATCTTCGTACTGAGTCTTAACTTTGTTGCCCATGGATCTACATCAACAGAGTTCCAGATCTTGAATATCAGTCCTATCCTCTCTTTGATCATCATCGGTCCTTTTGGTTCTACCCAGGAAGGCCCATATACCTTTTCAGAATCTATGGAAGTCATACTGTTAACAAAATCATAAAGATCATCAAGTGTCAATGTTGCTGTAAGGTCTAATTCAGATTCTTTTGCATTGGTCTGGCTATCGCTCACATTAAATATGACCTCATCGTTTATCTTGACATATCTTGTAAAGACATGTTCCTCACCATCTTTTAAAGTTATTTTAAAATCAAGAGAATCACCAAACCCACTGGTTAGCTTGTCAAGTACAGTCATTGCTTTTTCATCCTGTTTAATATTCTCTCTCTCATTTGTAGGTGGGGTGATAGTACTTTTATCTGAAAGCTGGTACTCTATAATCTTTCTCATCATATTCTTGTCTCCAATAACCTTGTACTTGTAAAGCGTACTCCACATATCAACATTCTTATGATCTGCAGATCTTAATTCTTCCCATACATGGAACTTCGTATTACCATTATTATACTCTATATTTATCTTCTCAAACTCATCAGGCCATTCATTTTGGCCCTTGCAATCAAGACTGTTTGACACTTGTTCAGAGGTCTGATGAAAGAATCCCATTAATCTTTCAAAACCTGAAGTAGGATTGAGATATTTTTCCATATCATTCCCTAAAAAATCATCGACATACCAATCAAAAAATTCTTTATTTAATGACTCCTGAAGTTTTTCTCTAAAATAAAGATTTCCTTCATAACTATATGGTTCACATTCTTTAGTATATGGTGTTGATTGTCTAGCTGACGAAACCTTCTGTACAAAATTAAAAAAATCTTTTCTAAAACCTTCTCGAGTTACAGACAAATAAGAGCCCTCTTCCGAACAAAAAGCAGATAAAGAAATAGTGTTGGGATAGTTTTCACATATTTTTTCACAATCATCATCAAACCAGCATCTTTCCATGCATTCACTTTTGCTATCTTCATATATTGTTGTTTTGAACTTCCTTCCATCTTTTGGGGGAGTAATTCTATAATTGCCTCCTTTTTGAACATAACTAGGTAGATTATCTGTTATTTCATCCATTTCACTATCCATTAATTCTACGCATTCGTCATATCTCTGTCCGCTTAACCCATAGATTGGGTTCAATACATCTATGAATTCAACCCCTAACTCTTTAAAATCAGGATTGCTTGAAAGATACGCTTCTCTAAGGGATTCTTTAAATGACATTATGTCATCCATCAGTTGATTTTCATAATAGGATTCAGGGTATCTTCTTGCACCGACATTATATCCCCAATCGTAACGCTCGTCATCATCAGAATATATGCCCATAAATATTTGCATATCGTGAGTTTTCATAGCATATCCATTGCCATGGGAAGACCCATACTCTTCCAGAGCGCTTTCAAGCTCTGTTTTACTCCAGCCAGGAAAATCATCCTCGTTCATCTTTCTCTGTTTCTCATCATGATGATGCTCGAGAAGCACTATCATCTGCGCAACAGAAATCTCTCCATCGTCATACTTTGTAGCAGTCTCTTCAAAATCATGGAGTGTGTCTGTGATTGAAACAGAAGCAGAAACAGAAGGGATGAGTACCAAAACTAATATTATAAGGATTATGTGGTTTTTAAATTCCATATAATTTAAATGCATATTTGTACTTATTTAAATGTTTTGAAGACTTTGCTGTGTTGCATGATTAGTTAAAAAAAATATTTTTTAGGAATATCTATATTCCACTTTTTGATAATTATGCCTTTTTTATCAAAATTATCTATTTTTTTCTCATGCTTTTGAGGCATAATGAATGTGGATTTAGAGACAATTATACCGTTATTGGATTTCACTAAACCTTTTCTATGATAACTATACTTGCCTTGATTGGATTTGTCATTATATCCTTTAATCAATTTAGATATTTTTGATGCTTCATTCTTAGTAAGATTTTTTGTTTGATAGGTAAATAGTACTGCCTTCATATATTCATTAAAGATAGTATGGTTTAAATACCTTACGTAATTTATATTACGTAATATAGGTTACGTAGAATGCCGAAAAGAGACTGGAAAAAGGTTAATCAAAAGTACATCAAAAGAGGAGAATTTCTCCTAAACCTAAGATTTCTAAAGACTTGGACTAAGGAAATAAATAAATTAAATCATAATAAAGTTGGAGAACCTTATCTCTATCCCAATTCATTAATAGAATTTCTAGGGTATTTTCATTGTAGGGGCTTTGGTTATCGTGAGTGTCAAGGAATTATCCAAAGCCTCTCAAAATTAATGTTCAAATTTCCAGTAATAAGTTATACTCAAATTTGCCGTCGATTAAATAAATTAAATATGGAATTTGAGGTAACTGAGAAAAACTTAATTGTTGCAGTTGATGGTTCGGGAGAAAAAGTTAGTAATCGTGGAGAATGGATGAGGCAAAAATGGAAAGTTAGAAGAGGTTGGGTAAAAGTTATTATTATGGGAACAACTGATGGAAAAGTTGTGGATATAAGAGTTGGTAATGAAAAGCTTGATGAAAGAAAGTCTGCAAGAGGAATGATTAGAAAGAATCAGTCAAAGATTAAATGTGTAATGATGGATGGACTCCATGATTCTAAAAGCACATTTAATCTTTGTGAGAAATATAATTTAGAGACTGCAATTAAAGTTAGGAAAAATTCTAGAACTAGATCTAAAGGATCTCCCAGAAGAAGAAAAGAGGTTGTGAAATATAAGAAGTTGGGGCATAAGGAGTGGGTTAAAAAAACAGGTTATGGTATGAGGTGGCCAGCCTCAGAGGGAATATTCTCTGCAAACAAAAGAATATTTGGAGAAGATGTTAGAGCAACTAAAAAAAGGAACATGTATCAAGAAATAAGGTTAAAATTCTTATATTATAATAAGCTATTAGAGATAACATAAAAAAAGATAATGTATTATTAATAATTCTGTCTTAAATCCTTTGTACTTTATTTCATCAATTTTTTCCATCTTATTCATTAGCCTATGCAATTTAACTATTTTTCTATAAAAATAAAAAAGAGCCGAAAAGTCCCAAAAATTTAGGTAGCCGAAGAATATTTAAAGATGAAACATTTAGTAGAACTAATATATTCCCTGGTATGGTCTTTATGGCAATACCAGGCAGTTTTTATTTTCTTTAATTAAATCATTCATATAAAGATGGTCATTACAAGTTTTCTTTAATGTTGTTGAAGAGCTACTTTTGAAATAAGCGTTAATTATTTTCTTTCCTAACTTTTGGGCTTTCTTTATTGCTGGAACAAAATCTTCATCTCCTGAAACAATTATTGCTGTATCGTAAAGATTCTCATATGCTCCAGAAACTAGATCAACTGCCAAATGAACATCATCACCTTTTACATCAAAAGAAAACTTCCCATTTTGTCTTTTATGCTTTCTCAACTTACATAATACAACATTAAAGTCTGGAATCTTTCTTAATTCGTTAAAAAACTTTTGTTGTTCCCAGTAAGTCTTTTGGTTTATTTTTATATTTAGTGGAGCATTATAGTAAAATGTTGAAACAAGAAGTTTACCTTCTTTTAGGATATCTAAAAGTTTGTTAAAATCAATTTTCTTAATTCCTAATTTCTTTAAACTATAATAAAGATTACTTCCATCAATAAAAATCATAACTCTTTCTTCTGTCATAAAATTATATAGATAATAGAAGTTTTAAGGTTTGTCATTTTTGCAAAAAAATTTAAATATTTTGACTGTCTTAAAGATTATAGAATTGCAAAAGGGAAGATAGATAAATATTGGAAGGAAGCACCAATTGGCAATTAATCAAATATCTCAAAAAGCTAAGAAAAAAGTATGGTGAATGCAAAAATTCTTTTTTAAATAAAATTGAAAGTTTGGCTTTGAAAGAGTATCCTAATTGAACTAACTTCTAAGGAGTAATCTATCACTTTTTTGTTTCTTTTTTCTAAAAAGAAAATGGGGGTTTTTTGTTATCATTTTAGAACATAAATTATTATAAATACTAAAGTGAATATAAAATTATGGAACTAAAAGATAGAAGAATATCTCACTTAAGAAATCTTGGAGAAACAAAACAATCAGCAATCAAAAGTTTAGAAGAAGAATTAGAAAGAGGTTCTAATTTTATAGAAATTGCTGAAATAACAGATGTTGTTGAACACAGAGATGGAGGAATCCCAAATAAAAGGGTTGGTTATGTGGCAGGAATTTGTGGTTCTAAAAATGCAAAGAATGAGTTTGATTTAGGGGAGGATGTTTATAGTTTAGTTTATTTTAAGGGAATGGTTAAAAAAGATGGAGACTGGAAACATGGAGGAGGAACAATTTATTTTCCAAGTGTATTTCAATTAACAGATTATGTTCCATTAAACACAAAATAATTCTCGGAGAAACCTACAAATTGTCCAAAGAACTAAGCCCCTCTCTTTTTTTGTTTCTTTTTTAAAGAAGAGTTTTAAAAGATGCTTATTATTTCTCCAATTTTGTTTTTCAAAGAATAGAGTTGTGGTGGGCGGTAGGGAACATCTTTTTTTATTGATTCTTCTTTTAAAATATTCAAGGATAAAATCTTCTTTCTAAAATTTCTCTTGTCAATTTCCCTCTCAAAAACGATTTCATAAATCTTCCTTAATTCCCCTAAGGAAAATTTTTTAGGAAGCAAAGAGAACGCAATTGTTGTATATTCAAATTTCCACTTTAATCTTTTTGTTGCATAATCTAAAATCTTTTTATGATCAAAGGCTAATGAGGGAATTTCTGAAATAGAGAACCATTTTGCTTCTGAAACATCTGTTGATGCTCTTAGTTTTAATTTTTCTGAATTTATCAAAGCGAAATAAGAGATAGTTATAATTCTCCCCCTTGGATCTCTTTTAGGATTTCCAAAAGAATAAAGTTGTTCCAAATAAACATCTTTTACTCCTGTTTCTTCAAATAACTCTCTTTTTGCAGAATCTTCCAAAGATTCATCAATTCCAACAAAACCGCCGGGCAAAGCCCATTTATCCTTAAATGGCTCAACATCTCTTTTAACTAACAAAACTTTAAGAGAATTGTCCTTTATAGTAAATATAACTAAATCAGTTGTTACAGATGGTTGTTCATAATCAGTAAGTTTCATAATGTATAAAATACAACAACAATATTAAAACCTTTCTTTTATAATTCTAAAGACTTCTTTTGGAACAAGATTTTCAACTTCTTCAAAATTCTTATCATAAATCAACTTTTTAATATCTGTTCCAGAAATATCATCATATCTCTTAAACCTGTTAATCTTTACTTTAACTCTTTCCCAGGGCACATTATAATCTTCTCCAGAATAAACTTTTGTTGGAAGTTGTCCAACCAAGGACAAAACACAACTAGAAAGAACAACATCCCATTGAGCATTTTTTGAATATGGAGAATCTAAATCTATATTTGCTCCCACAGAAAGTTTTTTGTTATTTCCATAAATCTTTTTTATCATGTCCTTTCTCTCTTTCAACGAAAAAGGATTTTTCTTGTCTTTTTTATCAACAGAGCCTATAAGGATAACCCCATAATCACATTCTTTTAACATTTTATCCACTAAGAATTTATGCCCATTGTGGAATGGCTGAAATCTTCCATGAACTAAACCTATTTTCATTTTTTTACCTCTAATAAAAATAAATAAAACAAGTTTATAATCTTATGCTCTTTTTATTCCTTCAATTTTTATTATTTCTTCTTTTGTTTTAAGAGTGCTTCCTCCTAAAACCACATTTCCGCAAGTGACACATCCGTCTTCTTCATCCATTGATGGAACAAAAACCAAAACATCGAAACCTGCTTTTTTTAAATCTTCTTCTGGATTCTTGTAAGGAATATAAGAATCATAACCTCCTATAGTTTGAATTTGATTTTTTCTGCAAGCATTATTATTGTGTATCGGAGTTATTTTAGCCATAAATTTTGAAGGATCAAATAAAGAAGCTAATCTTTCGGCGTTTACTTCAAAATCAGTTGAGTAAGCAAAATTAAGGCAATACTTTCTTCCAACTGGCTCGGGCATTCTTTCGCCTATTCTTGCTAAGTCATCTAAATGTAATTGTTGGTTTCCAAACATTTCTGTTCTTTGCTGTTCGTTTGTAGAATTTATACTAAATTGTAATCCTGCCTGTCCATTATAAACTTCATTCTTTACATCGCACCAATCCATAATTCTACTTTCTAATTGCTTAAATCTTCGGGGTAAAGAAGTTGTGAGAACTGGATGCAAAACTTCTATTCTCATATCTTGTTCTCTTTGAATTTCGCCCTTACTTTGGTAAAGCCATTTTGCAAATTCAAAAACATTTTCATTAAAAATAGGTTCACCCATTCTTGCAAAATGCAAATTAAGTCTTTCTGTATATCCTACTTCAGGAAAAAGACTTAAAGCATTGTTAAATTGTCCTCTCAAATCTTCAAAACTCGCATTTCCTTTAAAATCAATATTTGGAACATCACAAAAAGTGCATTTCATTGGACAACCATATTGAGTGCTAACAGTTACAACCCATTTTTCAGTTAAAGGCATACAATAACCATTTTCTACTCCTTCGACTTCTTTATTGTATCCAAGAAAGTCTGCTTTTACATTTCTTGATTTTCCATAATCTCTGATAGATAAAGTTTCTAGTTGCCCCTTTGAGTAATCTCCTACAAAAAGATAACCTGTCGGAATGGGGATTCTTTGGGCTATTCCTTTCTGAATTCTTTGATTTGATTCCATAATAATAGTGTATAATATACACTATTTAAATATTTCGGTTCTAAATAATATCCCTACTAAAAGAAAGACTATCTGTCTGAAAGATTAAGACGGCCCATTTTTATTGAATATAACATCGGAATTTAACGAAGTCGCCGAAGGCGATTTGGGTGGAGAAACCTGCAAGGTTTCGTAACCGTTAAATTCCTGTTAGTTTCCCTCGATAGAGGGTGGATTTTAGTGCAACGTTCCGAAGGAAAATTTTTGAGTTTGGTTTGGTGCGTTTCAATAGATTAATAAATAATGTATAATTATAACAATAATATGAATGAGGCACAAAAAACAAAATCTCTATATGATGAATATGCGAGCGAATATGAAAAGAAAACTCAAGACTATATTGAGAAATACATAAAGGAAGATTTCGACTTATTCCTGCAAAATCTCAAAGGTAAAAAAATATTGGATTTGGGTAGCGGTCCCGGCAGAGATTCTATTAGATTCAAACAAAAAGGCTTTCATCCCGTTTGTATAGATATTTCAAAAGCGATGGTAGATTTATGTAAAAGCAAAGGATTGGAAGCATACGAAATGGATATGGAAAATCTTGATTTTGAGGATGCTTCTTTTGATGGAATTTGGGCATATACATCGCTTTTGCATTTGCCAAAATCAAAAATAAAAAATGTTCTCAAAAAGATTTGTGATATTCTAAAAACTGAAGGCATTTTTTATTTAGGGATGAAAGCTGGAAACTCTGAAGGATTTGAAGAAAACAAACGCTACCCAAATCACAAAAGATATTTTTCATTATACTCAAAAGAAGAAATTGAAAAATTACTAACTGATTTTGAGATTTTGCATTTCTCTAAAGTCGAAATCGACAGCGAGCATATTTATATTAATTTCTTGTGCCGAAAGAAGCAGTAAGCACCAAACCAAATTGAATAGAACATCGCGATTAAGAGAAGTTCAATTTCCTCGAAAAAATTCTCCTCGTGAAACAGAGCTGAGAATTTTTTCAGAGCTGAAATTGAATTTGGGTGTAGTGAGGTGCAACCGAACGAAACCCTTTAAGCCCTGTTAGTTTCGTCCGAATACTTGGAGGACTTGATTTTTAGTGCAACGATGCCGAAGGCAAAAAATCAAAGTTGCAAATTCTCGTTCATATATTTGAGAGGACACTTTAGGACGGCGGGTTCCGTTCGTAAAACCCATTAAATGAGAGATGTGTGCTTTCCTTTTTGTTTCTTTTTTCTAAAAAGAAAATTAAATTTTTTGGGGGTGGAGAGACTCGCTTTTGCTTCTTTTTTAAAAAGAAGGTTAAAATCTGTATTAACTAAATAGTTACAATCCAAAAACCTTAAATAATATGCTATTCTCTTAAATATATGAAAAATGTAACTCCTACATACAGAGAATTAAAATCTCCTGTTACTGCACAAATGGCATTAACCTACGGATGTAATAATTTATGTAGATATTGTTATAATTCCACGAGAGGTTTGTCAGAACAAGATAAAGGTATTTCTTTAGAAGATTCTAGGAAAATAGCAAAACAAATTGTAGATAATGAAATTTTTGAGGTTGTTCTAACTGGCGGAGAACCTTTATTGCGTAGAGATTTACTATATCCATTAGCAAAATATTTTTCACAAAACGGTACTGATGTTAAGATGAATTCAAATCTTGTTTTAGTAAATTATGAAGATACACAAAAAATAAAAGATTCTGGAATATTAAGTGTTTTTGGCTCACTTTCAAGTGCTGATGAAACAACATATAATCATATTACTCAAACAAAAAATTATTCAAAGGCAGTAAAGGGTTTAGAGACTTTGTTAAAAAATGGAATTCCTGCTGGAGTAAATATGGTGGTTACAGATTTAAATAAAAATCAAGTTTATGAAACAGGGGAGTTCTTACATAAATTAGGAGTAAATGCTTTTTGTGCCACACCTGCAAGTACCTGTGAATATATAAATTCTGAATTGGAATTATCTCCAGATAGTGTTGTAAAAACTCTTGATTGTTTATTGGCATTACAAAATGATTTTGGAATGAGTGTTGATGTTGTTGAACCAATTCCTCGTTGCATTGTAGATAACCCTGAAAAATATGAACAATTTTTTAGAAGAGATTGTGCAGCTGGGAAAATGACAATTTCTATTGATCCGAATGGAGATGTTACTCCGTGCACCCATGTTTCAAAGAAATATGGGAATCTACTGAAAGATAATTTGAAAAGCATCTGGAAAAATATGAAAGAATGGAGAGATGGAAGTTTTGTTCCAGAAAAATGTTATCCTTGTGCAGAATTAGATGTATGTTCTTTGGGTTGCAGGGAGGCGGGAAAAATAAAAGAAGGGAGCCATAATTCTCCAGATCCTTGGTCAAAAAATCCTGTGCAAATGAATAGGAAGGTGCAACAAGAGATATCTATGCCAAGAGACAAAAAACTGAGAATTCCTGACAAGATAAAATATAGGAAAGAAGGAGAAGATTATGCGGTTTATTGTTCAAATACTCATTCAGTTATTTTGATTAACCCTGAATTTTTTAGTCTAATTAAAAATCTTTATTCTAGAGAATCTTTTACAATTAATAATTTATCTGAAGAGTTTGGGGACGAAACTATGGTGGATAACACAATAAAATTTTTAAATACGAGAGGACTAATATGTTAAGATGGAAACCTTAGAAAAAAAGGCAGAAGAAATAGGACAAGCATCTCTAACAGAGATAAGAGCTATGTCTATAAAGACACCAACCTACGAAACCCTCAAGGGAGAAGATAATAGGTTAGGAGTTTATGACATGGCAGAATACTCTTGTGATGCTGCATGTGACAATTGTCATTGTGCAACCTATTAATTCAAAATGCCAATACACTATAGAAGCATGCTTACTTTGGAGTATAAAGATTTAATTAGTGATAAGTTTAATTTTTTAGTAGATTTTTTTGATTTTGAGCCTGGAGATATTTTTATTGAAATTTTATATTTGGATGATTTTGATAAGTTTTATGAATTAGAAAGAGGTAAAAAACCAGAGTTTTTTGTGGTGGGTTCGGCATTAAATAATGGTCGGATAATTGTTTTAGATAAAAAAGATTTTGATAAAAAAGAACATAAAGCAGAAGAATTCGAAAGAGTAATTTTACATGAATTGGCTCATATGTTTATACGCAGAATTCTTTGGCCAAAGCAAACCCACATTTGGATTCAGGAAGGAATTTGTGAATATTTATCTTTTGGAGATTATCCGTTAAAGATAAAAAAATATGTAGACTTTAAGGATCTAGAAAAAAAAGAAGACTGGGATAAACACTATTCATATCAACAGTCTGCATTATTTTTTAAATTCTTAATTAAAAAGTTTGGGAAAGAAAAAATTGCTAATTTTATTAAAAAAATTAAAGAAAAATCAGAAGAGGAGAGTTTTAAAGAGGTGTTTGGAAAAGAATTAAATAAAATAGAACAAGAATTTAAAACCTCTTTAGAAAATGAAAAAACTACACCATCCAGGAACACCCTGTAAGGGAATAACACAAAGAAATTATAAACTTTCTGAGATTGAAGGAAAAAATCTTGAATTGGTTAAATGTAGTGAAGGGTGGGGACTATTTGGAGATGATGAATTTTGGATAAGTGATAAAGAAAAGGAGATCTTAGAATCAAAAAAAGAGATAAGACACTTTATACCAGAAGAAACAGAAGTAAAAGAGTGGGGATTTTATTCTCCAATAGACCTTGAGATTGAGTTAACAAAAAAATGCAACCAAAGATGCATTCATTGCTGGAACGAATCTGGGAAAAATATTTTTATTCCAAATAAAAAATTAGAAGAAATAGTAAGAGAATTTAGAATCTCTGGAGGGCAAAAAATAAAACTAACAGGAGGAGAGCCATTGCAACATCCAAACTTCTTTGAATTCTTAGTTTATTCAAAAAATTCAGAAATTAGAAGTATCGAATTAACTACAAATGGAAGTTTAATTAATGAAAAAAACATTGGAAAATTGTCAGAATATATAGATAAATTAAATATAAGTCTGCATGGAGCAACAGAAGAAGTTCATAATCAAATAACGCAAACACAAAACTATTATAAAACAATTGATGCAATTAAAAGATCCCAGCTTGTTGGATTAGATACGACTATTAATTTTACAGTAATGGGAGAAAATGAATCTGAAATTGAAGATTTATTTTATTTAGTGGAAAAAATGGGCTCAAAAATAAGGTTTAATCTTCTCATGCAGATTGGATATGGAAAAAACCTTAAAGATGTTTCTAATCAATTTCCTAGATTAAGAAATCAAATATTTGAGTTATCTAAAAAGTATGAGGTAAATCTGGAAAGAAGTGGTTTATATCCAGCAGGATATAATGAAGGCATTGAAAGTTCAAAGTTTTATGGTTGTAGTGCATTAAGAAAAGGGTTATTTGTTACCTCAGAAGGATTGGTTTTGCCATGCAACCAATCAAAGAAACCAATAGGAGATATTTATAAAAATTCAATTAAAGAAATTTGGAGAAGTGAAGAAGCAGAAAATATTAGAAATATAACTTCTTGCGAATTAAGAAATTGTGGGGTTTTATGCAGTAGCAAATGCAAGGCCTCGGAAATATAATTTCGGCGTGAGCCGACTATCTGTTTTTCTGAAAGAAAAACCGCGAGTCTCTCTTGGGGTGGAAGAAATTTAATTATGAATTTCAAAATCTCTGATTTTGACTAAATGTGCGAAGCACCAAGGCGGCTCACTTTTTTATTAACAACAATTTCTACAATTTAGGGGCAGGTGGTCGGGGGCATCAAGGGGCATTTTTAACTATCTTTAATTCTCAAAGTTTAGTGCCTTCGAACAATTAGACATAACATCGGGGATAAGGAAAGTTAATTTCTCCCGCGAGTTTACGAGCTGGCTGAGAAATTAATTTGGGAGAGCGAAGTGCAACGAGCGAACTCTTTATCCCCTGTTCAACGACCCGAGCCGTAGGCGAGAACGCAGTGGGGCTTGAGTTTCTAATTCTCCATATTAATATTTCTAAAATCTCTCTTAGTTCAGGTGGGCTTTTAGCCATCCCATTAAATTTGAGGTGCGCGCCCTTCTTTGCTTCTTTCTTTTTGCTCCGAGGGAGTACCCTTTAGGGCAAGAAAGAAGATGAAATAATCTTTTTTAGGGGGAAATTTCTGTCTTCCGAAAGTTTTAAATAAGTGCTTTAATTCAATATAATAAGGTAACAGGTATTGCCTTAAGTCTTCGGACATACCGCAAGCGTGTTCCCGGTTATTACTTCGGTAATACCGGACTTTTATTAAAATGGCAAAAAGAATTTCTATTTATATTGATGGAGCTAATTTTGTTTATGGCATGAAAAGTCTAAGCCCAAAATATTCAGATTATCATTTTGATTTTGAAAGTTTTATTAAGAAAATTATTGGTGAAAATGACTTAATCGACATTCTTTATTATAATGCCTCATTAAAACAGGCTGTTAATCCTAGAAGATTTAAAGAACAGCAAAAACTTCTTGCAAGACTAAGAAAGATTACAAAATGTAAGGTTGTTTTGTGCAAAAGACAAAAACGATTTAATAAAGACGAGGAGGAATATTACACAATTAAGGGCGATGATATCCATTTGGCCTTAGATATGTTAAATGATGCTTGGGAAAATAAATACGACAAGGTAATTTTATTTTCTGGCGATGGAGATTTTGCCCCATTATTAAAATATGTTAAGAATAAAAACAAAAGAGTTGAGGTCATTTCTTTTTATGAATTAGCTTCAAAAAATTTACTTAATGAGGCTGACAAATTTAGTTTTATTGATAGAAAAACAGCAAACAAGTTTTTTTGGAGAGATAAGAAGAAACAAAAGAAAACTAATAAATAGGAATTTCTATCATTTGGTTTTCTATTGGAGGAACAGAATCTATATAAATTAAGAGATAAACTTTTTTATCTCTATCGTCAAAACATTCAGGACAAGAATACATATCTACTTTGACAATACATGAATTTCCAACTTTCAAATTTGGTTCGTTATTTTCAGTCCAGCCATTTCTACAAGAGATAAAATAATCCCTATTTTCCCAAGGAATTTTTATTTGTCTTTTGTAAACTAATTCTCCTTTTTCTTCACGATATAAATCTATTTTCAGTATATCAAAATTACTTATGTCTGTTTTTCCAATATTAGTAAAGTTTATCTCAAAATCTATATCCTTATCTTCATTTAATTGTATATCTGCGGGAGAGATTGAAATTTCTAATAATTCATCGGAATTATTACTAAATGAGAAAATAATAATTCCACCCATTACTGCAATAATTATTGTAATACTAACTGCAAAAATATGCCAAAATCTCTGTTCTTTTTTTGATAAAGTTTCTTTTTCAATCTTATTAGAGATTTCTTTATGTTCTTTGCTAACTCCAAGAAGTTCTTTTAGTGTGGCTAAAATTTCCTTTAAAATATTTTCTTTCATTTTAGAAATTAATACTCATTACAATATTCTTCTGAAAGTTCACAAAGGACATTTATTGTAATAGGGTAAGATTTGAGGTCTGTGTTAACATAAACCCACTTATCCTCAAAATTATCCCAATATTTTATTAATTTTACATATATGTATCCCTTATAAGAACCTACCTTTGTTTTTGGGCTTATTGTAGCTCCGGAGTGAATTTCTTGAATATGCCTAGAATTGCCCTGAATAAAAATTTCATTACCTGAAAAAGATTCACAATAACCATTATAACGTGAAATTGGATTATTACAATTAACTTCAACATAAATTTTCTCCTTATTATTATTTATTATCTCAATAAAATTATAATTATCATAAGGACCGCCTTCTCCACTTAAATACACATTAATATCTTTTTCTCCTTCCATAGAAATTTCTAAATTATTAACATCAAAAATAGTTTTTTCAACTTCTTTATTGTCACAAACATCATTATAGTTTTTGTCTAAACAACATTCAGTTCCAACTTTAATATAGGGAGAATTACAAGTAATTTCATTTTGAGAATTGTTATCTGAATTTGAGATAAAAATAACTCCGATAACAATAACTGCAATAACGGCTATTCCCATCCAAAGATAATTATTTTTATTCTGCTTTACCATATTGATTTAATCAAAAAGGATTTTATAAACCTTACTATGGGTTTACAATGTATTACCTATAGATAACCAAAAGAAGTTTTATAGTTAATCTGTTTAGTATAGATTAACGATGGTTAGTAAATATACAAATGTCGCACTGCCAGAAGAACTAATTTCGGAAATTGATTTAGTTGTTAAGAAAAGTGGTTTGGGCTACACTTCTAGAGGGGAAATTGTAAAAGAAGCTGTGCGAAGATTTTTGAAAGAACTAGCTGAATATAAGCAAATTAAAAAATAAAGAAAAAATTTGCTTAATTTTTCTAGAAGAAAAATTTTTGTTTTTTTGGGCGGCGGAAAAAAGATTATTTCTAAATAAATTGAAACGAAGTTTCACAAATTGTCTGAAGGACAGGCGCGCACCTCGTAACTGGGGCGGGTGGTCGGGGGATGGCTGAGAGAGATTTTAGCTATTTTTTACTTATGGATTTTAGGAGAATTAGAAATTTCGTTGAACGTCGATTTTAGGCAAAGTTTGGCTCGAGCTGGAACAGAACGATAGTGGAGTG
>CAZRJP010000020.1:0-1635 GCA_964600865.1 Candidatus Woesearchaeota archaeon
TACTTTAATATTTGGGGTTTAAAATAGGGTAGGACATATGTCATGAACCTATACACTCTTTAATAAAATTATTAACAAAGACTCAATTAATGCTGCCAAAAGTAATAAAGGGAAAACTACAAAGATAAATGCCCTTACTGATTCTACAAGTCCTTCCTTAAAATTCTTCTTAAAATTTTTAAAAAAGACTAGAAATCCTAGTCTCATACCTAATCCTAATGCAATTAAAACCGCAGGTAACTCAAAAACCCCATGCGGAAGAATTTTCCACAATGAAAAAATTCCCTGTATTTTAACTGATGTGAAAGATACAAACCCAAGGACATATCCATTTGCAACTGCCTGAAGAATAGGAAAAATACCCAATAAAACTCCTGCCATCATCCCTGTAAAACTAACCTTAAAATTATTAAAGAAAATAAACCAAAACAATTCTAAAAAATTTAATCCTTCTGCCTTTGAAAGTATCTCTCTTAGATATTCCATTAATTGCTGGGTGAGACCCTCTGGAACAGGAACAAAAAACCCTATAAAAGAGAATAAAATAAATAATGAAACAATAATCAAAATAAAATCTTTAGATTTTTTCAAATAACTCCAACTCTTAAGATAATTATCTTTTAAGAATCCAAAAAAATCCTTTTTCTTTTTCATTTAAATCTCCTTCCTAAAAATTTTACTTTTCTAGGAAATTTTTTTCTTAAATAGAATCCATAAACTAATCCTGCAACCAACCCACCAAAGTGTGCACTATTTCCAATAGGTAACTCTACAAATAATGATATTATAGACAAAGGAATAATCGCAATAATTGGAACTAACCACATTGGTAACTCTACTGGAACTGCAATTTTCCTTAAGGAATTTCTAAAAGAAAACAAAGAAAAGATCATCAGCAATATTAAAAGATTCACTAAAAAGTTAAACATAGCTGCAAAAGATTCTGGAAGGATAGGTCCTATTAAAACTTCAGCCAAGATTATAATTAATGGACCTGCAATCAAATAAACTTTTGACTTAGGAACCAAAACAGCTAAAACTCCAAGCAGCCCAAAAATAGCTCCTGAAGCTCCAACAGCAGAAACATTCACATCACCTAAAAGATAACTAAATAAAACAAAAAATACTCCTCCAATTAATCCAGAGATAATATAAATCCAAAAAAACCTTTTTCTCCCAATAATTCTCTCTAAAAATCCTCCAATAAAAAACAATGAAAACATATTAGCAAAAATATGGAAAAACCCACCATGCATAAAAATACTTGTTATAAAAGTCCATAACTTTCCTCCCTGTAAAATAAACGATGGATTGAGTGCAATATTTTGGGTTAAAAATCCTTCTCCATAAATAGCAAATAAAAACATTCCTACAATATATAAAAAAAGATTAACAATTATCAATTGAACAGTTAAACTCAATGAATTCTTTTTACCTGGATTAAAAAGATACTTTTTCATATTCTTTATTTCTTTTTACTTTTCTTAGATTTAGATTTTTTCTTCTTTTTCTTTGACTTTTTCTTCTTAGATTTCTTTTTGCTTTTCTTCTTTTTACTTTTCTTAGATTTAGATTTTTTCCTTTTCCTTTTCCTTTTAGACTTCTTTTTAGATTTTTTCTTCTTAGATTTCTTTT
>CAZRJP010000020.1:1735-13519 GCA_964600865.1 Candidatus Woesearchaeota archaeon
CTTTTCCTTTTCCTTTTAGACTTCTTTTTAGATTTTTTCTTCTTAGATTTCTTTTTGCTCTTCTTCTTTTTACTTTTCTTAGATTTAGACTTTTTCTTTTTCTTCTTAGATTTCTTTTTACTCTTTTTGCTTTTCTTCTTTTTCTTTTTAGATTTTGACTTCTTCTTCTTAGACTTTTTCTTCTTTTTCTTTTTTTCCTCTCGTCTCCTTCTTCTTGCTTCTCTTCTTTTTCTTTTTAGCTCTTCTTCTGCTTTCTTAATCCTATCTTTAATCTTCTCTTTTTCCTTTTCAATTTCTTTATTAAGTATATCTATTATTCTCTCCATTTTTTTTGAATTTCTTTTTAATTTTTTTAATATCTTAGAATTATCTTTTCGAGTAAAAACATCTCCACATTCATTACAAGTAAAATTTTGTAGTAATGCGTCCTCTTCGGTTAATTCTACACTACATCTTTTACATTCATAGAATTCTTGCCTTTCTCTTCTTTTAATTTGTGTATAAAGCCTATTTAAACTTCTTCTCTTTACATCTCTTAAAAATTGTAATGCCTTAAAAATATTGATTCTCCAAAAATAAATGTACCATCCTTTTTTCTTATCCTTTTTTCTAATAGATTCTGCTAATCCTTCATCAGAAAGTTTATACAAAATATTCCTTGTTTGATTTATAGTAATATCTAACTTTTCAGCCATCTTAAATTCATTTGCATAATCTCTAGTATAAAGTAAATCTGCTATCTCTTCTGCATGCCTTCCAACAACAATAGCTACTACCTTTCTAAGAAATTTTCCTACAAGTTCTTTTTCTTTCTTTTTACTCATATTTTATATAAAAAATATAAAGCTTTTTAAACTTATGTTGTATTACATATATAACAAAAACATATAATCTAACTATAAAATGGGGTGGTTTAACAAAAAAAAGAAGGAAGAGAGAAAAAAGGGAGACAATGCTCCAGAAATTCCTAAGCTACCTGAGTTACCTAAATTAGATAATCCTAAGAATTCTAAAGAAAACCTTCCACAATTACCTAGTTTTCCGAAAAGTGGATTCGGAGAAAAATTCTCACAGAATGCTATCAAAGAGGCTGTTGCTGGGAGAAAAGAGGTAGATGATGGAGGTGTGGCAGAAACTGGTCCTAAAAAAACCATAAAAATGCCATCACCTTCTAAACAAAGGAAAAAACAAAAAAAGAAATTTTCTCAAAAAATGACAAAGGTTCCAGAAGAATGGGAAGCAGCTGCATCAAAAGTTAAAAGAGCTGAACCAGTCTTTGTAAGAATTGATAAATTTGAACAAACATTAAAAACATTTGAAAAAGCTAAAGAAAAAGTAAAGGAAATTGAAAAAACATTAAAAGGAATTAAAGATTTAAAGGACAAGGAAGAAAAAGAATTACAGGAATGGGAAAAAGAGATTCAAACTACTAAAGAGCAAATAGAAAGGGTAGATAAAGAACTTTTTTCTAAAATAGAATAAAAATAAAACATGACTAAAAAAGAAAACTTTATCCATATAAAATTTGGACACGAGAATGCTATAGAAACTAAAAAAGATATTCTTTCTACAGAAATGGATTTAGTTAGGATGAAAAAAAGATTAACTCAATTCTCTAAAGCTAGAATTAATGAACTAAAACTTAAACAAGAATTAAAAAAGAATCTTAGATCATTAAAAACATATTTAACTCATTTACATAAAAAGCTTCCAGAAGTAGAAATCCCAAAATTATTAAAAGAACACCATCAAAAAAGTAATACAATGGAAGAGGTTGAAGAAGAAGCTGAAAAAGAGACTGAATTTGATATTAAAGAAGATACAAAAATGAATAAATTAGATAGAGAATTAGAAGATATCCAACAAAGATTAAAGGAACTAGAATAAATTTCATTCTCAAGTAAATTTTTAAAACATTAAATCATCTTAATTATATGAAAAGAAAAGAATTAATTAAAAAATACTTGAAGTTCTTTCAATCAAAAAATCACAAAAAAATACCTACTTCTAGTCTTGTTCCTAATCTTGGTTCGCATGATACAGGAGTTTTATTTACTACTGCAGGTATGCATCCATTAGTACCTTATCTATTAGGAAAAAAACACCCAAAAGGGAAAAGATTAACAAGTGTACAAAAATGTTTAAGGACACAAGATATAGAAGAGGTAGGAGACACATATCATCATACTTTCTTTGAAATGCTTGGTAATTGGTCATTAGGTGATTACTCTAAAGAAAAATCAATAAAGTATAGTTTTGAATTTCTAACAAAAAAATTAAACATCCCAATTAAAAAAATTGCAATAACCTGTTTTAAAGGAGACAAATCAAATTCTATTCCAAAAGACACCAAAGCTTCAAAGATATGGGAATCATTAGGAATATCTAAGGAAAGAATTATCTTTCTTGGAAAAAAAGAAAACTGGTGGGGACCTGCAGGAAAAACAGGACCTTGCGGGCCAGACACAGAAATATTTTATTGGAAACCAAATGATATAGAACCTCCAAAAAAGTTTAATCCTGATGATAAAAGGTGGGTAGAAATATGGAACAATGTTTTTATGCAATATAATAAAAACAAACAAAGAAAATATGAAACAGCAAAACAAAAAAATGTAGATACAGGGATGGGTGTTGAAAGAACAACTGCTATTTTAAATGGCATAGAAGATGATTACTTAGGACAAACATTTAAACCTATAATTAAAAAAATAGAAAAGATATCTGGAAAAAAATATCAAAATAAATCTAAGGAAATGAGGATTATTGCAGACCATATAAAAGCTGCTGTTTTTATTATGGCAGACAAAATAAAACCAAGTAATACAAAACAAGGATATGTTTTAAGAAGACTAATAAGAAGAGCAATAAGATATACAAAACTTCTAAATATGGAAAAAGGGTGTATTGAAAAAATTTCAGATCCTATATTTAATATCTATAATGATTATTCTAACTTAAAAAAATCTAAAAAACACATCATTAAAGAGCTAAAAAAAGAAGAAAAAAGATTCAATAAAACTCTTGAAAAAGGGCTTAATGTATTCAAAAGAATGATTGAGAACAAATCCAAGAATAAACTATCTGGAAAAGAATCTTTTTTATTGTTCCAAAGTTATGGTTTCCCATTAGAAATGACAAAAGAACTTGCTAAAGAAAAAGGGATAAAAATAGATGAAAAAGGATTTAAAAAAGAACAAAAGAAACATAAAAAACTATCCAAAACCGCCTCAAAAGGCACATTTAAATCAGGTCTGAGTAATAAATCAGAACAAACAAAAAAACTTCACACAGCCACTCATTTACTCTTACAAGCCCTAAAAGAAGTGCTAAACAATAAAAATATAGAACAACGTGGGAGTAATATTAATTCTAAAAGACTTAGATTAGATTTTAGTTTTTCAAGAAAATTAACTAAAGAAGAACTAAAAAAGGTTGAAAATCTTGTAAATAAACAAATACAAAAAAAACTTCCCGTAACAAAAAAAGAAATGTCTCCTCAAAAGGCAAAACAGCAGGGAGCATGTGGTATTTTTAATGATAAATATGGAGATATTGTTTCTGTTTATAGTATAGGTGACTTTTCTAAAGAAATATGCTTAGGCCCACATGTCAAAAACCTTTCAGAACTTGGAAAATTTAAAATAAAAAAAGAGAAATCCTCTTCATCAGGTGTAAGGAGGATAAAAGCTATTTTAAAATAATTGAAAATGGAAGAAAACAAAAGAAATACATGTATTTTTCCAAAATGTCCAAAATGTAAAAAAGGCTATTTACTACCTTTTTCATTTAAGAACGATGTTTTTGAAAAATGGAAATGTTCTGAAAAAAGTTGTGGATATACTGTAGAAAAAAGATAAGTTATTCAATAAATATTGCAGGTTTACCTGGTTTTGCCTTACTAGATTTTTTAGTAGGATCATATTTATTTTTATCATTAACTGCAAAAATCTTAACTGGTTTTCCTATTTTATTACTAATGATTTTTTCATCATAAAGTTCAGTTTCATTAGGTAAAACATACACATATACTTTTTCTCTTTCTTCTCCCTTATTTTTTATAATATTCAAGATATTTGATATATCTGAGACAAGCTTATCTCTTGCCTCATCTTGCTTTTCAAATTTTTCATTAATCTTATTTTCATTAACCTTTGGCCATTTAGCTAATGAGATGAAAGGCTTATTCCCTAATTTTTTCCAAAGCTCTTCAGTAATATAAGGGGAGAAAGGATGTAATAATTTCAAGAAACTTTCTAAAACATTCTTTCCTGTTTTTTCAGGAATTGATTGGAAAAGTTTTCTTATTTTTATAATGGCCAAATTATAATTGAAATTATTTATATCTTCAGTAACTAATTTTATTGTTTTATTTAACTTACTTTCAATTCTATCATCTGCTTTTCCTAACTTTAATTTATCAAAATATCTATAAACATTATTCAAAAATTTAGAACTATTTTGAACTACACTCTCATCCCAATTAGTATCTGAATCAGGAGAAGCAAAACTCATTAATGATAATCTTAATGCATCTGCACCCATCTTTTTTATCATACTCATTGGATTTACAACATTTCCAAGAGACTTAGACATTTTTCTTCCATCAGCTGCATGAAGCATCCCTTGATTAAATAAACTTTTAACAGGCTCATCTATATCAAGAAGCCCTAAATCTCTAAGAAATTTAGTGTAGAACCTGAAATAAATTAAATGCATGCATGCATGTTCTGCTCCCCCAATGTATTGATCTACAGGTACCCAATACTTAGCTTTATTTTTATCAAATATCTCCTTATCATTATTTGGATCACAGTATCTTAAATAATACCAAGAACTGTTGACAAAAGTATCCATAGTATCTGTTTCTCTTTTTGCCTTTTCACCGCACTTAGGGCAAGATGTATTCACAAAATCCTCATTAGTTAAAAGGGGGTTACCCTCTCCAAATTTAACATCTTCAGGTAATTCGACAGGTAAATCTTTTTCAGGAACAGGTACAACTCCACATTTATCACAATAAACAATTGGTATTGGTGTTCCCCAATATCTCTGTCTTGAAACTAACCAATCTCTTAATTTATACTGGACTACTTCTTTTCCAAGGCCTTTCTTCTCCAAATACTTTGTTATCTTTTTCTTTGCTTCTTCATTATCTATTCCATCAAATTTTTTAGAATTAATTAAAACACCTTTTCCAGTATAAGCACTAGAAATCTTAACAACATCTTTTTCCTGCTCCTCAGAATAAACAACAGTCTTTATAGGAATTTCATATTTTTTAGCAAATTCAAAATCTCTCTGGTCATGAGCAGGAACAGCCATAACCATTCCACTTCCATAATCTGCTACTACAAAATTTCCTGTATAAACAGGAACTTTTTCTTTAGTTAAAGGATTTATAGCATAACTTCCAGTAAAAACTCCTTCTTTTTCCATATCATCTAATTCTTTCTCAGAAACACCCTTTAATTTTTTTAAAAATTCTTTAACATCTTTTTCCTGTTCCTTTGTAACAAGTTCCATTAATCTTGAATGTTGAGCTGAAATAACCATAAAAGTGACTCCACAAAGAGTATCAGGACGTGTTGTAAAAATAGGCCATTTTTCCCCATTTATTTCAAACTTAATTTCTGTTCCATAACTCTTACCAATCCAATTTTTCTGCATTGCTTTAATTCTATCTGGCCAATCCAATTCATCTACCTTATCTAAAAGTTCATCAGCATAATCTGTTATTTTGAAAAACCATTGTTTAAGATGTTTAATCTTTACTTTTGTCCCACACCTCTCACAAGTACCTCCCTGAGATTGTTCATTTGATAAAACTGTTTCACATGAAGAACACCAATTAACAGCAGCCTTTTTTCTGTATGCCATCTCTTTTTCAAACATCTTCAAAAATATCCACTGGTCCCATTTGTAATATTCTGGTTTAGAAGTATTAATTAATCTGTCCCAATCATAACTCCATCCCATTGCTTTTTGCTGTTCCATAAAATTACTCATAGAATTATTGGTATATTTTCTAGGATGAGTCCCTGCTTTTATTGCCGCATTTTCTGCAGGTAATCCTAATGCATCATATCCCATAGGGTATAAAACATTGAACCCTTTCATTCTCTTAAATCTAGCATAAATATCTCCAATAGTATAATTCAAAGCATGACCCATATGCAAACCTGCTCCCGAAGGATAAGGGAACATTTCTAAAACATAATATTTTTCCTTTTTAGAATTCTTTTTTGTAGAAAATACTTTATTCTTCTCCCATTTCTTTCTCCACTTTTTTTCTATTTTTTTGAAATTATAATCCATAAATAATAAACTATTCAGGAACTTTTAAATATTATCATTAACTAACAAGGATATGAAGAAAATAAAAGTGCATTTAATAGGAGAAATAATCTCCAGTAACTCAACTCAGGCATTTAGTCTTTATGAAAAAAGTGCATTTGGCCAACCAAAACAAGGAAAAATCCAATATACCTTAAGTGAAGCATTATTCTTATTTGAAAAGAAAAAACTAGAACCATATGATTATAGAGATAAAAAAATTAAGAAAAAAACCTTCTTAAGAAGATTAAGAAGAATAGATAAGAAAATTCAATTAAAATATCTGGTGTATAAAGATTTAAGAGAAAGAGGCTATGTTGTTAAAACTGCTTTAAAATTCGGTGCGGATTTTAGAGTTTATCCTAAAGGTTCTAGACCAGGAAAAAAACATGCTAAATGGATAGTATTTGTTGAACATGAAACAAAAAGTCTTACATGGCATAGTTTTTCTGCAAAGAACCGTGTAGCGCACAGTACAAAGAAAAAACTCTTATTAGCAATTATAGATGAGGAATCTGACGTTACTTATTACGAGGTAAGCTGGCTAAAACCCTAAATCTTTATAATCATCTTATTATTTATTAAAATATGCCAACAAAAGATACATCTGGAATAAAGAAAAAAATTGTCTCTTTTCTAAAAGAAAAAGGTCCTAGTTTACCTGTCCATATAGCAAAAGAGATTGGAATGGATATGCTATTTACTTCTGCGTTTTTATCAGAATTATTATCTGATGGAAAAATAAAAATAAGTCATCTAAAAGTTGGAAATTCTCGATTATATCTTTTATCAGGACAAGAAGAGCAATTAGAAAATTTCTCAAGGTATCTAAACCATAAAGAAAAAGAAGCATTTGAATTATTAAAGGAGAAAAAGTTTGTAGACAATTCTAAATTAGATCCAGCAATAAGAATTGCCATGCAAAATTTAGAGGATTTTGCAAAACCAATTGATAATGAAGGCAAAAGAATATGGAAATATTTTACTGCTAAAAAAGAAGATATGCCTAAACCTAAACAACCAAAAGAGAAAAAAGAAGAACAAAAACAAGAAGAAACAAAAACTCAAGAAAAATCCAAAAAAACAGAGGATAAAGAAGATGAAAAGAAAACTTCTAAAGATAAATCAAAAAAATCTGAAGAGAAAAAGGATTCAAAGAGCAAAGAAAGTGAAAAGAAAGAAGATTCTAAAGAGGATAAATCAAAATCTTCTAAGAAAAAATCTAAAAAGAAGTCTAAAAGGAAAAGGAAAAGGAAAAGAAGAACTAAAAAGAACAAAAAATTCTTTAATCAAGTAAAAACCTTCTTAGACTCTCAAAATATAGAAATAATAGACATACAGAGTTTTAGTAAAAAGGATTTAATGTTAAAAGTTAAAAAAGATGATAATGAAAGAATACTTATTGCATATAATAAAAAAAGAGTGAATAATAAAGACATAATAAAAGCATACAAAAAAGCTTCTGAAGAAGACCTTCCTTACTTAATATTAAGCAAAGGGAAACCCTATAAAAAGACCCAAAGGATAATAAAAGCAGTAAAAAACCTTAAAGCGATAAAAAAAATCAAATAAAAATCTTTAAAAACCTAAATGAAAAACAATAAACATGGGAAAGATAAAAACTAAGCTAATTAAAAGAACTGGAGACAAACTAATGGATTCAGAAGTAGAATTCAGTACTGAATTTGAAAGAAACAAAAAGTTACTTGGAGATGAAATGCCAAGTAAAAAAATAAGGAATCAAATAGCAGGGTATGTTTCAAGAATGAAGAAAAGAGAAAAGAAAAAGAAAGCTAAAATTGCTAGGTCTCTAAAAGAAGCTCAAAAATAATTATTTCTTTTTAGATAATAATTTTTTAATATCTTTAACAGTCTTATTTATTTCTCCAATTTCTTTTGTACGTTTTCTATTAATAAATGTATTAATTATATTAAAAATTATATAAACAAACACAACTATTCCTAGTGCTTGTAATAAACTTACTAAATTAGATATCCTATTAATTAAAACATCTGGTAAACCATTTATCACACTCTCATTAATCATATTATACCAAAAAAGCTAAAGCTTTTAAATGTTTTATTTTTAATAAGTTTGTCTCTGTAGCTCAGGGTTAGAGCGCCGCTCTCATGAAATTAAAATTCATTGAACATTTATTTGTTCAAAAACCTTTGATTTGGGACAGGCGGAGGTCGTGGGTTAAAATCCCACCCGAGACATTAATTAAGTTTAATATGAAGATAATTAATTTTAATATAAAGAGGGGACATTATCTCCTTTTTTTCTAGGAAGAATATGATAATGTGCATGATTAACAACTTGTCCTGCAGATTCAAAATTATTATTTATAACATTAAATCCCTGAGAATCATTTTCCTTCATAACTTTCATAGCAGTCTTTTTAATACAATCTAAAAGTTCTTGCCCAAGACTATCTGGCATATCTAATGTTGTCTTAAAATGTCTTTTAGGAATAACTAATGTGTGTCCTTTTATTTTAGGATTAGCGTCTGGAAAAGAAATAAAACTATCATTTTCATAAACTTTTTCTACAGATGTCTCTCCTTTTGCTATCTTACAAAAAACACACTTTTTATCCATATAAATATAATAAAACCTTCCTTTAAAAATATAATTAAAAATAAAAATAAATAAAATAAAAAATCCAAGATTATTTCTTCTTTCTTTTTCTACGACTCTTGCCTTTTCTTTTCTTGGTCTTTCTTTTAGACTTCTTTCTTTTAGCCTTTTTTCTCTTCTTTTTCTTAGACTTCTTAGACCTTTTTTTCTTGGGCTTCCTTTTTGCAGATTTAGCTAAACTCTTTTTTCTTTTTTCAAGCTTAGTTATCTCTTTCTTAAGCTTTCTTATCTTAGCTGTTATCTGTGTCTTAGTAAGTTTTTTTGCCATTATTTTTTACCTCTTTTTAATTCAAATAACCAGAAGTTTAGTCTTTAAATACTTTTTTTAAAACTCTTAAGAAACAATTTTCCCTGCTTTTTCAAATTCAATTTCTTGATTAATTAATTTCCTTATTATCTCCTTAACCTTAGGAATTTTTACTCTTATTTGTTTTGTTGTATCTCTATCCCTAATAGTAACATCTTTATTTTTAATAGAATCACCGTCGACAGTTATACAATAAGGAGTTCCAACTTCATCATTCCTTGCATATCTTCTTCCAATACTCCCTCTCTTATCATAAAGAACATTAAAATCTTTTTTCAAGGAAGAATAAATCTCTCTTCCTATTCCTTCAAATTCTGGTTTTTTTACTAAAGGAAAAATAGCAACTTTTATTGGAGATAATTTTGGATTTAATCTTAAAACAGTTGAACCTCTTTCTTCATCTTCATAATATGAATCAAATAAAAATACTAACATTGCTCTTTCAACACCCTGGCTCGGTTCAGCAACAACATGCGGAAGAACTTTTTTTCCCTTACCTGTTGTTAATCTCAATTTAGTATTAGATTCTTTTTGATGTTTCTTTAAATCATAATCTGTTCTATTTGCCATTCCCTGTAATTCCTTCCATCCAAAAGGGAAGTTATATTCCAAATCCCATGTATCTAATGCATAATGACTCTTTTCATCTGAAACATGTTGTCTTATCCTAAATTTTTCAGGATTAGCTCCAAGTTTAACAAACCATAAAAATTCTTGTTCAAGCCAATAAGCATGCCATTTTGTTTTAATCACTCCTTTTTTCAATGCTTCTTTAAATTTCATTTTCTGCATATCCTTTTTATTCTGTTGCATTTCAGAAGAATAAACATTAATCTCCATATCACCTATTTCATAATGGCACTCCTTATCTGGATCAATAAAATACTCTATTTCCATTTGTTCAAATTCTCTTAATCTAAATAAAAAATCTCTTGGAGCAATTTCATTTCTAAAACTCTTTCCTATTTGAGCAATACCAAAAGGAAGTTTTAATCTTGCATTATCCTGAACAAATTTAAAGTTAGTAAAAATAAGTTGAGCAGTTTCAGGCCTTAAATAAGATAAAGTATCTACTCCCACCTTTGTTTTAAACATCTGACCTATTGTTTTTACATTATCCCAATCAAAATCTCCTCCACAACTAGGACATTTAACCTTTCCAATTTCATGTTTATCTACCTTATCTGCTTTTTTACATTTTTTACAAACAACTAAAACATCATTAAAATTCTCTATATGACCTGAAGCTTTCCATACATCTGGATGTGTTATAATACTCCCATCAATTCCCACAATATCTTCTCTTTCTCTTACATGAAAATTCCACCACTCTTCCTTTACATTTTTCTTTAATTCAACTCCTAAATGGCCAAAATCCCAAAAACCAGCGAAACCCCCATAAATTTCTCCAGATTGATATACAAAACCTTTTTTCTTGCAAAAAGAAGCCATTTTTTCAATAGAAATATCTGTACTCAAAATCTCTTTTTTAATTGGTTCTTTATTCTTAGAATCTTTTTCTAGTCCTTCTTTTTTCTTTTTCATTATCTCCTTTGCCTTTTTTTCTGCATCTAATTTTGATTTACCTAAATATGCCAAACATTTTGAAACAACTTTTCCATTCTCTCTTACACTCTCTCTCAAATAATAATACTCCTTCCCATTAATCTTTTTCTTAACAACAAATGCCATAATTTATGTTAGGCACTACTTTTTATAAATATTTACTCTCCAAAAATCTTAACAAGAACTCTTTTATTTCTTTGACCATCAAATTCTCCATAAAAAATACTCTCCCAAGGACCAAAATCAAGTTCTCCTTTAGTTATTGCTATACTTGTTTCTCTACCCATTATTGTTCTCCACAAATGACTAAATCCATTATCCTCTCCTGTTTGATGATGATTATAATCAAAATTTTTAGGGGCAAGTTTTTCTAACCAATTTTTAAAATCCTGTATTAACCCAGACTCATTATCATTTATGAAAACACTTGCAGTAATATGCATTGGATTAATCAGAACCATTCCCTCTTTCACCCCAGAATTCTTAACAACTTCCTTTACCTTAGAAGTTATATTAACAAAATCTATTCTTTTTTCTGTATTAAATTTCAAATATTCTGTATGTATTTTCATTTTATTTTATTCTCTCCTTTATTCTGGTTTTCTCTTTTAATCCTGGTTTACTCTAAATTTTTTTAAAAAATTTATTGATCTAAACCTCTCTTTTATGTTCTGGTTTTGTCTAATCTTTTTTTGAAAGTTTTAATTTATGTTCTATTCTAGTTTGATCTAAAACTTTTTGAAAGTTTTAAAGCGAAGGGTGGGACTCGAACCCACGAAAATTCGGGCTGCAACCGAATGCAGTAGCCGCTGTGCCACCTTCGCCTAATGCGGAGACAAGGATTCGAACCTTGGTAAGCACTAAGCTATGAGGACCTAAACCTCACCCGTTTGACCACTCCGGCATCTCCGCATATTAAAATATGTAAATTTTC
>CAZRJP010000021.1:0-12812 GCA_964600865.1 Candidatus Woesearchaeota archaeon
CATCTCAGAACTAATTTTTGGTTTTGCCTAGGACATATGTCCTGGTCTAGCACATGTAACTATGTAAGAGTAACATATTTAAATAACTTCTGATTTATCTTCTTATGGAAAAAATCGTTTTTGACTTGTGGGGAACTCTCGCTTATCTAAGACCCGGAGAAGATTTTGGGATAGCAATAGCTAAGGAGTTAGGGGTAAAAAAAGAAGATTATCATAATTTAGTAAAAAAATTTTGGTTTAGAAGAAACTTAGAGGCAAAAGAATTCGCAAAGATATTGGTTAATGAAACCGAAAGTGATAATGTATCCTTAGAGTATTTAACTAAACAAATCCAAAGCCCTTATGGGAGACATGCATTGTATCAGGATTCAGTAAAATCTTTGGAAAGATTATCACAAGATAGAGAATTATTATTAGTATCGGATACAAGTTCTCTAGGAAAGCAGATGTTTTATGATCTAGAAATATGTTCGTTTTTTAATAGGTTATATTTTTCATGTGATGAAGGAAAGATAAAAGAGAAAGGTCTTTATTCACAGGTTTTGAAAGATTTGGAAATATTTCCACAAGAGATGCTTGTTATTGGAGATAGTCAAAAAGCAGATTACAATCTCCCATTAAGTTTGGGATTTAGAGCAATACTCCTAGATCGAAATAACAAATGTTCTGAGGGGCAATCAATAGAAAATTTAGGAGAGTTAAAATGAGGATTGCAATTGGCCCAATAGAAGGACATTATGGTGGAGCTGCACAACATATATTAAATATAAAAGAACATTCTAAATATAAGTGCGATTTGATTGAATTTCCAAAATCTCTTAAGAATTGGGGTAAATTTTTTAGAAAATATGTTCTTCCAGTACAAAATATACTACCTCATTCTATTGAACATAGTGATAAGAGATTAGATATGTTTGGATGGCAAAAATATATAGATTTGCCAGGAATACTCAAATCAAGATTTGGGTTGAAGAATTATGATGCAGTACATTTACATGGGCATCCTTGGTGGGAACAAGTATATAATGTTAAAAATCCTAACACAATTTACACAATTCATAATCTATATAACAGAGACGATTTTCCTGCAAAATGGCATAAGACCATAGAAATGTTAACAGAAAATATGATAAAAATTTGTAAAAAATCTAAGTCGGTTATAAGTGTTGCCAAATGGTTACAAGATGCATTAAAAGATAAGCATGGAATAGATTCGGTTTATATTCCAAATGGAGTTAATCTAGGAGAATTTGATGAGAGGAAGGGGGATGAATTTAGAAAAAAATATGGGATTGGAGAAGATTTTTACTTATTTGTTGGTAGAGCTACAAAATACAAGAGACCAGAATTATTTGCAGATTTAGCAAAAGAAATTCCTAAAAGAAAATTTGTAATGGTAGGAAGAGGATTAACTAAAGACAAATTCCAAAGTTACTATAATAAACAAATTTCTTCTAATATAGATTTTATTGGGGAACCTAGAAGACAGGATGTTGTAAATGCATTTGATGCATGTAGAACATTTATTCTTCCAAGTTCGAATGAAACTTTTGGAATTGTTTTGTTAGAATCAATGGCATCTGCAAAACCAACGGTAGCTTCAGATCATTTAGGTCCAACAGAGATTATAAGACATGGAGAAAATGGATTCTTATTTGAACCAGACAATTTAGAAAGTTTGGTTTCAAATGCCCATGAAGCATGGAATTCTCCTGATGTTGGCATTGCTGGAAGGAATGAGGTAGAATCAAAATACGATTGGAATAAAATTGTCCCTATTATTGAAGAGGTATATAATAACTAAAATGGCCCAAATTGTTGGGAATAAAAAAGATAGAGAACTAGACTTAGTTTTAGTGAGTGCCCCATCTTTAGACAACTATGAATCAAAAAAAATAAGGGAAATACCTGCCTATGGATTAGGGATTTTAGCAACTATAGCAAAAAATAAGGGGTTTAATGTGGGTGTTCTTGATGCTGAAGCTCAATCTAGAACTTCTTTAGAAGATATAGCAAACACAATAAATACATCCCAACCTAGGTATGTAGGATTTAGTAGCAACACGCCAATGTACAAAAATACCTTAAGTACTTGTTCAATGATTAATCGAGATATCCCTATTATAATAGGAGGATCACATGCATCAGCACTACCTGTCCAAACAGTAGAAGATTTAAAGTTAGATAATCTTTACTTGCTTGTAAAAGGACCTGCAGAGGATTCAATTGTTAGGATACTTAATGGATCTCCAAGAGAAGATATTCCTAGAGGGTTTTATTTTGATTCTGATGATTCTTTAAGAGAAACTGATGTTGAACCAATTGGAAAGTTTGAAGATTATCCCAGGATTGATAGATCATTTTTTATTAATGATCCACAAATGATAAATGGAAAAATGACATCCTTTTTATTATCTTCAAGAGGTTGTTTCTATGACTGTTCTTTTTGTTCAATTCATACTACCTGGGACCAAAAGGTAAGTTTTAGATTAATAGGAGATATTTTGGATGAAATGCAGAATCTTTATCAACAAGGTGTTAGATCAGTTAAATTCTTGGATGATTTATTTCTTACTAATGCCTCAAAATTAAGGAGATTTTATGAAGGGTTAAGAGAATCTAATTTATTAGGAAAAATGGAATGGACAGCCAATTCAAGAGTAGATGTTATTAATAGATTAAACGAAGATGAAGTAAAATTACTTAAAGAAAGTGGGTGTAATGGAATTGGCCTTGGGTTAGAATCAGGGAGCAATGAAATCTTACATTCAAGTGGGAAGGGATTTGATGTAGAGGATAGCGAAAAAGCCCTTAGAAATCTTAATGCTGGAGGAATTAAAGCATATGGATATTTTATTATCGGCTTTCCTAATGAAGATGGAGGCCAAATTAGACAAACTGTTGATTTTGCATATTATCTATCAAATAATTATGGATTAAGAGCAGGAATTGTCCCATATAAGTTATATCCTGGATCAAAGGATTATAATTCAATTTTAGGGAATAATCCTTCCAAGGGAGATATTCACCGTCTTAGTAAATTTAAACCTGCTCAACTTACACTTACTACAGATAGCGAGCCTGCAAAAAAATTTCTTAAAGGAAGAGAAAGACACACTTTTTTCCATGATCCAGGTTATTTTAATCCATCAACAATCTCTTCCAGTCAGATAATCAAATACATACGGGATTTTTATTTAAGAACAAGATTTGGCTAATTCAATAAGTTCAAAGAAAAAGCCCTTATAGGTAATTGGCTCTAAACTTTTTAATTCTTTGTGAGAAAACCACCCATGTTCTGAATGCTCTTCAGAAATTTTAACGTCTGTTTTTGAAGGTTTTCCTAAAAATACAATTGCAATAGTTTCACCCTCTTTATCAAATTTTTTTACCGTTTTAATTATTTCAATATCTAAGTTTACTTCTTCTTTAGCTTCTCTAATGGCAGCTTCTTCAAAAGACTCTCCCTCTTCTAATTTTCCTCCAGGACATTCCCAATTCCCACAATGTTCAATTTTTTCTTTATCTGCCCTTTTTATAAGCAAATATTTTCCTTCTTCGTTTTGAACAATAATTTTTACTTGTTTTGACATGAGATAAAATAAAAACATTAATTTAAAAACTTAACTAAATATATTCTTCTATGGAGGATAATTTAATTAAAATTTTTAAAAGAGTGCAAAAAATTCCTTATAAAGTATGTAAATTTGAAAAAGAAAAAATCCCTCAAAATCTTAATTATGGAGATTGCAGACATAAAACCTTACTATTGAGGCAATTGCTTGAAAAAGAAGGCTATGAAGTTAAGAAAATAAGAGTGTTATTTGATTGGAAAGATTTACCTTTACCTCCAGAGATTCTTTCAATATTAAAAAAATCTCCAACAGTTTGGTCACATAATTCATTAAAAGTAAAAGTGAATGATAAATGGATTAAAGTAGATCCTACCTGGAATATTAAACTAGAAAAAAAAGGATTTCCTGTAACAAAAAAATGGGATGGGGAGACGGATACAAAACAAATAACAAAGGGAAGATTAAAATTTTACGATAAAGAGAAATTTACAAAAAAGATAGTAATAGATAAAGAAGAAGCTAGAGATTTTGCAGAAGCATTAAATAATTTCTTAAGCTAATAATTCAACTCGCTTTTTTATTAATTGGGCTATTCTTTCTAAATTATTTCCATGAATTGCTGCTACGTGATTTGTTAATATTATATTCTTATTTTTTGAGTACTGTTTTAGATTGATATTTTTTGAGTAAGTATCAAATATTGCCCCACCAAGTTCTCCTTTTCTAATCCGGTCAAGAATTTCTTTTTCATCAAAGATGCCTGATCTAGATAGATTTACAACAACAGAACCCGGTTTAAACAAATTTGTTTTATTTTTCCCTATCCCAACAGTTTCCTTAGATTGAGGGAGAGTATTAATAATAATATCACATTCCCCCTATAACCCTATCTAACCCATCTAGATCATTACAATAAACAATTTTATTAAAAAGTTTCATAGGTTTTCTTCTTATTACCCAAAATCTACAATCATAATCTTTTAATGCGATATAGACTCTCTTTCCAATATTACCAAACCCCAATAATCCAATATTCTTTTGATTAAAATATTTTTTTAAAGATTTGCAAGATAATCTTCTTATATTATCGAGAAAATATTCAACCACTCCTTGTGATATAATTGATTTATCTTGATATATTTTGATATCTTTGGCTTCCAGTCCCTTAATATCTATTCCTTCAGTTCCAGCTGTCGGAATTACTACTCCTTTAAGTTTTGTGAGCACTTCTAATTCTTCACTAGAAAGATAATTTGCTACAAGAACCTCTGTATTTGGATCTATCTCACCTTCAGTATATTCTCCCTCTAACCCTTTTTCTTTTAAGGCCTCAGCCAAATAATTTTTACTCCATCTTGAAGGTTTTTTGATTCTTATCGATATTTTCATAATCTCTTAGAATTTTTTAGATTTAAATTATTTTCTAATTAAATCTTGTTAATCCTTTTTCAATCGGAAGTTTATCCTTGTCTGTAAAATTAGCATTCTTTAATGTAACAATTAATTATGTTGGACAATATTCTAATAAAAAATTAATAGTTACTTTAGGGATTTTTCAATTTCAATTAATCTCTTTATTTTATTTTCTCTTACATCTCCCTCAGTTCCACATTTGAAAAAGTCTGCTCCAAAACCAAAAGCTAAATCAGCGAGAATAGTCTCTTTTGTTTCCCCACTTCTATGAGAAAAGATAATTTCAATATCTTTTTTCTTTGCCATTTCAACAACTTCTTTAACTTTTAATAAAGAGCCTATTTGATTTGGTTTAATAATAATTCCATTAATACTACTCTTTTTTATTGCTTTTTTCAACCTTTTAGGATTTGTTGTTGTAAGGTCATCTCCTACAATTAATACATTAGGAAATTTTTTTAGTAATTTAGCAAAACTCTCAAAATCTCTTTCTTCAAATGGGTCTTCAATATAAGTTAAATTATAATTTTTAATTAGATTAGCAATATATGAAAATTGCTCATTTTTATCTCTTTTAAAGAGAGGATGTTCATAATAATATTTTTTTCTTTTTTGAAAACTTGAAGCAGCAATATCAAGACCTATTGGCATTTTAAGATTATTAAGCACATCTAAAACCTTTTTATTTGTAAGAGAAGTCATCCAAGCATTCTCATCATTTTTTTTAGAATTAAAATTTTCATCATATTGTTTTAGTAAGTCATTAATTGTTTCCTTTGCTTTTTTATTTGCCTCATAACTTTTTTCAACTGTCTTCTCTTCGGGAATTAATTCAAACTCCTGAAAATCAGGTTTTTTTCCTTTTATTTTTTCACTATGTTTTCCTCCCCCAATAACATTTCCGATTAATCTAGGAAATTTGATTTTTCCATTAGCATAAGGATTTATTATTTCCCATATTTCTTTTTTCTTTTGTTTAGCAAGGGCTTTCAATACAGCAGATTCTAATGCAAATAAACTATTAGCTCCGATATTTCTATCACAGATATCTTCTACTCTCCTTAAATCATTAAAATTATCTATTATCTCATCAGAAAAATAATCAGAAAAATCTCCTAGTGTTTTAATATCTCCTTCAAGACTTTTTTTGTATGGCTTTTTTTCATATTTGCCTGTTGATTTTCCAGTAGGAGAAGATGCAGAAAACACACCAACATCTGTTTTAATTTTAATTAAAATAGTATTTTCTCCTCGAGAATCTTTAAGACTTGTAGCAGTCACCTTTTTTATCACTACCATATTTTAAAAAAGTAATAGTGATTTATAACTCTTTAGATTATTTAGAATTAATATTTATTGTTGGGCCTGAAGATTTTTATTAAGATTCATTTCTTTATCTTTTTTAACTTCCTTAATTTTTTCTTCCTCGTCTTTTTTATCCACTTCGTCTGTTTCTTTTTCTTCTTTAGTTTCAGTTATTCCCATTATCTCTCCTTTTTGAGAAATCTCTTTTTCTTCTTTCTTCTCAATTGCCTTTTTCTTAGCATCACTAATTTCTTTTTCTTTAATCCTTCTTAATTTCTTTTCTTTTCTAGGAGGTAAAGGCTTTTTAATTGAAATAGGCAATATATCTGAATTAAGTTCTATCTCTGCAATTTTTAAAGAATCAAATTTTATCCTTTCTAAATCTTCTTGTTTAATATCAATTAATAATGGGGCATTCATTGCTATTTGTAATGCTCTAGCACCCAAAATCCTCGCAATTTCATATTTACTAAATTTTTCTAATTCCATTTTTTAAAAATTTTTTATTTTTCCTTTGTTTACTCTAAATTTTTTTGAAAAATTTAATTTGATCTATGTTTTATTCTGGTTTGTCCTTTCTAATTCTTGTTTACTCTAAATTTTTTTGAAAAATTTATTGATCTAAAACTTTTCAAAACTTTTATTTTAGATGTTTCTCAATTTTTTTATACACATCTTCCCAAGCTTCTTTATGGGCATCTAAAACATCTCCAAATTCTTTTGTATCAAAACCTTTAACCTGTCCTTTTTGCATTGAGCTAATATGTTTTTTTGTTCTTCCAATTGTAACTCTAGATTCACTTATATCTTCTTCTTCTCTTGTAGGATCTGCAATAAACTTATCTCCCACTTTATATAATGTTAAAGATAAAGGTATGTCTTTTGATAAAGGAATTTTTTTACCTGAAGATTCTCCATGTATTACTTTTCCTTTTTCTTCGTCATATTTTGGCATTTCAGCATCTTTTAAAGCAACTAATGTTCCTATTGCTGCTGCATCTAAGATATTACCATCATCATTTAAAGAATATATATCAATAAACACTCTCCATACTTTTTCACCTGATTTAATACAAAGTTTTTCACTTTCAATAAAGTTACTCTCTCTTATTGCTCTATCCATAACTCTTGCTATTTCAACAGAATCAATTCCTGGTCTTCCTAAACTGTGTCTAGGAGAACTTAAAGGCAACAATTCTGCACTAACTATTAAATTTCCTTTATCAGGACTATCTGGATAAGGTTCAGTAACATCCATTTTAATACCTACAATAACATCTGTTTTTCCTAATTTAACTCTTGCAGAACCTTCAGCTTTTTTAGAAACTTCTTTTTCAATAACAATGTCTCTAAATTCTTTTGGTTTTCTTCCATCAAATCTTTTACCTTTTTTCAAATATTCTTTTATTCTTTCTGCATTAATTTTAGGTGTTTCCATTTCTATCATTTTATTTAAATATGGTTCTGTGACGCCATGTCGCGTGAATGTTTAATTGATTGAAAATTATTATTTTCATTTTTGTTCCCCCAAAGGATTTTTTAATGCCTTCTTTTGAATTTCTATTATATCATCACATGATTTTTCTGCAAGTTTCATAGCTTCTTTTAATTCTTTATCATTAATCTTACCATCTAGTTGAATATGTGTTAATTGTTTATCTCCTGTCATAGAAATTGGGATATCTGTTGAACCTTCTCCTTCCTTAAAGTCTTCTTCTTCTTTATTTAAATCAACAACTAAACTTTTATCTAATTTTCCAATAGAAATACTTGATACAAGATTCTTCATGGGAATCCCTGCATGAGCTAAAGCCATTGAAGCAGCGTTAATTCCTGCACATCTTGTTCCAGCATCTGCTTGTAAGATATTTACATGAACATCTACAACAGTTCCACCAAATTTATCTAACATCAAAGCTGGTTCTAATGCCCATTGCATTATTTTACTAATCTCCATGCTTCTTCTGCTTGGACCAGGTCTTATCCTGTCTGAAACAGAAAAACTATTCATATTATAAGTACATCTTAAAACACCTTTTTTAGGGTCTTGTTTATGTTGAGGATGCATTTGCTGAGGACCATAAACTGCAGCTATAGCAATTGTTTCTCCTGTTGAAAACATTGCACTTCCATCTGCATTTGGAATTATACCTACTTTTGCTTTAATAGGTCTAGTTTCATTTAGTTTTCTTCCATCTGGTCTCTTAAATTCTTTTGCCATAATTATTTATTCTCCTTTTCTTTAGATTCTTTACTATCTTTTTTAGTGTTTCCTTTTTGTTTCTTAAACCATTCTTCAACTTTATCAGTTAGTCCTGATATAAATGATTTTTCTGTAACAAATTGAATTGCTTTTTTAGCAAGTAATTCATTTTCTATGTCATCTCCTTTAATCCATGCTAATCCATTTTGTCCTATTGTGATATTACATCCTGTTTCAGATTTAATTAATTTTATCATACTTCCTTCTTTTCCAATAACTCTAGGAACTTTATTAGGATTAATAACCATTATTAGACCTTCTTCAATTTTTCTTAAACCTCGCGATTTCATACTTAAATCTATTCCTCTTTTATTAACTCCCCATATTTTTAATGTACACATATCTCCAATAGACATTATACTATCCATTTCCTTTTTATTAACATATCCAGGGTATTCTGATATTGGTAAGAATGCTCTTTCTGCAGTATTAATATCAATAACCCATCCATTAAAAGTAACTTCTTCAACTTTTCCAATAACTATATTTCCTCTTCTTGCATGGTAAACACCAGACAATGGGATTACTCTAATTAATCTTTCATTTTTATCTATAAGACCATATCTTAATGCAATTACTTTATCTCCTTGTTTTTCAGTTCCTTCTCCTGGAAGTACTTCTCCTTCTCCAAGAACTTCTCCTGGAACTACAATCTCTCTATCGTTTGTTTTTGTCATTTTTATTATTATACTTATCTTTCGTTTTTTTGGTTTTTAAATCTGTGCATTTTTACTCTTTTTCAGATCCTTTGACCTCCTCACTTAATGCACTTCCGTGAGTAATTGAATTTAAATTGTCATAAAAGTCCATAATCATTCCTGAAGGAACTTCCACTATTACTTGTAAATCTCCGTTATCTAGCCACTTTTCTTCTTTTTTATATCTATTGATCACACTATATGCTTTTCCCGTATATTTTGCAGGGATTTTAATTTTAACTTTTTTAGTTTCGATCTTAATTGGGATTAATGGTTTTAATTTTTCTAATATCTCATCAATTTGATCCTCTACTTTTTTATTTTTTATATTTATTTTTGCTTGTTTTATTGCAGATTTTATTCTTTCTGGAGTGTGAGGGTTTCCTGACTGAGGATTAATTGCATTTTTACTTAGAAATTCTACAATTTGTTTTAATTTTTGTTCTTGTTTAGCATCTCTATGTTCTTGAGTTGTTTTAACTTCGCCCTGTTTTATTATTTTAACAGCAACCTCACTTGGATTAGTTGTTCCAAAAGCATTTTTTAAATCAGAGTCAGAAGCTCTTTTTCCTTTTTTAACATCTGAAAAAATAGCATCTCCTTCAGGATTAATAGAATCTAATTTTCCTTTTTTGACTTTTAATGCTTGATCTAAATCCACAAGTATTTCAAATCTGTTTCCTGCTTTTTTTATTCTTGCTGTTGTACTTGTCATAATTGTTTAATTTTTTCTCCTTCTATCTTCTTAATTTTTCCATTATCTTTTTTAATATAAGCTAATTCAAATTTATTAACATCAAATGATTTTCCTTGAACATCCTTAAAGATATCTAGTGCTACTTTTACACCTTTTTTAATTGTTAAATCTTCAGAGTATTTGTCTCTAAGTCCTTCTTTTAATTTTTCATCATCTTCTCCAATTGCATTTGCAGTATATCCAAGATAATTTCCAGTTACATCACTAGTATATAATTCTGGTTTTCCATTATTTATTCCTGCTAACATCATACTCACTCCAAATGGTCTTGCACCACCGTATTGTGAAAATTTTTGTTTTAAATTTGAAATGTCCTTAATTATTAATTCAGGTTCTACCGCAGAATCATAAGTAATTCTATGTTGTTGCGCCAAAACTTGAGCTTTTTCTATAAGAACTCTTGCATCAGACATAATTCCTGCCACACTTGTAATAATATGACTATCTATTTCATGTATTTTATTTGTAGATTTACCCATAACAAGTTTATCTTCTATTCTTTTATCTGCAAGAATGAATAATCCATCTTTACAAATCATAGCAATACTTGCACTTCCCAATCTAACAGTTTTTTCTGCATATTCTACCTGAAGTAAATGACCTTCTGGAGAGAACATAGTTGCAGTTCTGTCATATCCCATTGATTGTTGCATGTTTGTAGGCATATCTACCATTTTTGTTTTGTTTTAATCGTTTATTTTAGAGAATTTTTAATAAATTTTAACATTTTTTCTCTCTATCAAAATTAAAGTATCTTTAGAATTTATAAGTGTTTTGGTTATCGGCTTTGGTGAAACCATTATAAAATAAGAAAGCCACCTTATTTTAACTAAAAAACGAGGTGGCAAAATGAAAAAGATATCTGAACTTAAAACCTTTCTGGTTTCAGCCAAAAAGCTGATAAATAAACTTCCTAAGTTCAATTCAAAGTTTTCTAATAAGATTTATGATAATCACCAGAAGTATCTTTAATTTCACAATTTTTATAAAGGCTTTTTGCAGAGTTTTATGTATGTTATCAAGGTATAATAAGCATACAATGTCTTTTTGTTTTGCAGGAACTTGGACGCCAATAATAACAAATTTTAGCAAAATAGGAGAATTTTATGGTTACTTTGAGATGTTCATGGATGAAGTAAATCCAATAGAAAATGGCAAAAAAGAAATTATTGGTAGGATAGAGGATGGTTCTTTTGGAAAGTCTACATTTAGAGGAGAGATGGATGAAGAGAGTATACATTTCTATAAAAAATATGATGATGACGCGATTAGACGAGGAGCTGTTAAGAAAGAAGTTGAGTTTAAGGGAACTAGTTCAAATGGGATTTTTTACACTGGAAAATGTTATGCTCATGATATAGAATTACCAGATAAGAGTGAGTGCAGTTTTAAATCCCCTTTTGATTTGTGGGAAGTATTTAATCCTGGTTTAAATTAACTATATTTATATAAGTATAGGAAGGTTTATTTTATTATGATATTCTACACTAAAATTGGAGAAAGCATACCTAGTTTTTATGGAATTAAGGAAATTTCATCTAGAGGAACAAATGAAGATCTTTCAGATGGAATAAAATATACTCACGGCGCTTTTTATATGTATATTCAAGAGGAGACTGAAATAGGAGAGAATAAAAAAGAGATTAAGGGAGTTGTTTTAGAAGATTTATTTGCAGTAACAATGGAAGATAAAAATAGGCATGTTGAATCTGGGAGAGTAAATTTTAATGGAATGATCACTCCTGAATATGTTAGATTTCAAAAAGAATTGCTAAAAACAGATAAATTAGATCCTGAGGGTGAAGCGAGAATAATAAACCCGATTGAGTATAAAGGTAAAAGAAGATTTGGAAACAATAAAGGAGAAGATATAACAATGGATTATTTTTATGAAGGGGAATATATAATCGAGTATGATTTTAATGGAGATATATTTGAACTTAAAACACCTTTTCATATGTGGAAAGGAGAAAGACCTAAGTTAAATTGAAATTGGACAAGAAAAAATTATTATTTTTATTAAAATAACACAAACACTTAAAAAACCCTTTCTATTGCACATTATATGACAATCAAAAAAGGCGACAAAGTAAAGATTGAGTACACAGGAACTTTAGAAGATGGAAAAGTTTTTGATAGTTCTAAAGGAAAAAAACCTCTTGAATTTGAAGTTGGAGCCGGAAAAGTAATATCTGGATTTGATAAAGCTGTTACAGGAATGAAAAAAGGCGAAGAAAAAGAAGTTACTATTAAACCTGAAAATGCTTATGGAAAACCAAATGATAAGCTTAAAAAAGAACTTCCAAAATCCTCATTTCCAGAAGGAAAAACACCTAAAGTTGGAATGAATATAGCACTAAATTCTCCAAAAGGAAAAATACCTGCAAGAATTGTAAAAGTTTCTGACGATAAAATTACAATTGATTTAAATCATCCTTTAGCAGGAAAAACACTTAATTTTAAAGTTAAAGTTGTTGATGTTGAGTAAATTCTTTTAAATAATTTTTAATATTTCTTTAGAAATTTTTTATGTTTTAGTTTATAATTTATTCAATTGTCATTGTTCATTCCCTCCGCAACCTCATCTCCTCTTTCTTATCAACAACAGCTTTAAGCTCCTCGCCTTGTTTGAAAACCAAACCAATAATTAATGATCTAAAATCATGTAAGGTTAAACTTTATTGCAAGTGGTTAATAATAAATAGTTAATGTTAGCTCTTAGGCGAGTTGGGATATTTAAAGGTTTTGGAGTTTCCTGGTAAATAAAAAAGAACATTAATTATAGACTATAAAATTAATAA
>CAZRJP010000022.1:0-12745 GCA_964600865.1 Candidatus Woesearchaeota archaeon
GTTTTATTTTGTATGGTAAATGCAAATAGGGGTTCTAAAAGCATTTTTCAGTCAGCGTCTCTGACAGTACAGGAAAAAGCATATATCATGGATAAGCTTTCTGGCTCATCATATTATGTTGAGCAGTTTGGAGATTTAGACGAAAAGACCGAGAGAAGATTGATTTTTTCCATATTCTTTAAAATGAATAGTTTCTAATCACTCTTTTCAAATAATCTTATAAATGCCTTGCTCCTTTAGTAAGTATGAGCAAGGATTTTTTATGGCATAAGGTCTCTGAAAAAGATAGGGAATCTATTAAAAAACAGGCAAAGAAAATTATGAAAGATTTTTCTAAAAAGCTTTCTAAAGTTGGAAAAATCTCTGATGTAGAAGGAATGATTAAGAGAAAACATTCTGATAGAGATGAATCTGATAAGAGAAAGTCTCTAAAATTAGATAGAGAGATAATGTTTTCTAATGCTCCTAAATCAAATAAAAATTTTATTATTGCTGAAAAGAAAAAATGGTAAATAGAATAAAAAAGCATTTAGATAAAATAAAGAAAGAGAATAAGAATATTAATGCAATGTTAGAGATTAATAAAAAAGCTAAATCTGGAAAGGGTTTATTAAATGGGAAGACAATTGCTGTTAAATCAAATATTAATGTTAAAGGATTGAAAACAAGTTGTGCCTCAAAAGTTCTTGAAGATTATATTGCACCCTATAATGCAACAGTTATTGAAAAAATTAAGGAAGAGGGAGGAGCGATTATTGGAAATTGTAATATGGATGAATTTGCTTGTGGTTGGTCTGGAGAAACATCTGCTTTTGGACCCACTCAAAACCCATATGCAAAAGGATTAATCACTGGAGGTTCTTCTAGTGGCTCTGCAGCTGCAGTTGCTGCAGGTTTTTGTGATATGGCATTAGGTTCAGATACAGGAGGAAGTATTAGGAATCCTGCATCTCATTGTGGAGTAGTGGGGGTTAAACCTACTTATGGTTCTGTTAGCAGATATGGATTAATTGATTTGAGTATGAGTCTAGATCAAATAGGCCCTATAGGAAAGAGTGTAATGGATTGTGCATTACTTTTGAAAGTAATGAGTGGGAGAGATGAAAAAGACCCTATAACTCAAAAGACACCTAAGATAGATTTGCATAAAATTAAAGAAATTCCTAAAAATATTACTATTGGAATATTAGATTTTGATATTAGTGATAAAGATATACAGGAGGTTATTGATGAGAGATTGTCTAATACAATTAAAAAATATGGATGGAAAACTAAAAAAGTAAAGATACCACATATTGATTTAGCTGTTGCAACTTATTACCCCCTTGTTTATGTAGAATTTTTTTCAGCAACTAGAAAGATTGATGGAAGGAGATATGGAAAGAAAATTGAAGATGCTGCTGGACCTGAGGTTTTAAGAAGAGTTTTAGGGGGGAGTGAGATTACAAAGGCAGAACATAAAGGAAGATATTATAGTCTTGCATTAAAAGCTAAAAGAATAATTAGTGAGGAATTTGCTGAGGCATTTAAGGAAGTAGATTGTATTGTATCTCCTGTCACGCCTGTTTTGCCCCATAAAATAGGAGAGAGTATATCTGTGGAGGAGATGTATAATTATGATGTTTTAACTATTCCTTATAATTTATATGGTAATTGTGCTTTGAGTTTACCTGCCGGAGATGTTGATGGGGTTCCTGTTGGAATGCAAATTGCTTGCGATAAATTTGAAGATGAGAAAATGCTTCAGATTGCTAATGCTATTGAAGAAGTATAATTTATCCTAAACTTTAAAAACAATATTCCATTTTTTTAACAATGAAGATAGGGGACTTAGAGATTAAATGGTTAGGGCATTCAGGATTTTTAATTAAAGATTCTTTAAATATTTACATAGATCCTTATAATATTTCTGAAAAGATGGCAAAAGAAAAAGCAGATTTAATATTTCTTACTCATGGCCATTATGATCATTGTAGTTTAGATGATTTGAATAAGATTATTCAGGAAGGAACAAAGATTATTTGTCCTGCAGATTGTCAAAGTAAAATTGCTAGGTTTGAGGTTCCTGTTAAAATACAATTAGTTGAGCCTAATCAGGATTTAGAAGTAGGCTCCCTTAATGTTTCTACTTTCCCTGCATATAATATTAATAAGCCATTTCATGAAAAAGATAATGGTTCTGTTGGGTTTTTGATTAAAATAAGAGGGGATTTGTTTTATCATGCAGGAGATACAGATAAAATTCCTGAAATGCAAAAACTTACAGGTTATCAGGCAGATAATTTTATTGCATTTTTGCCAGTAGGAGGGAGATTTACAATGGATGCAGAAGAAGCAGCTGAAGCAGCTGAGTTGATTAAACCAAGTTTAGCTATTCCCATCCATTATGGGAGTATTATTGGAAATAAGGAAAATGCCGAAGAATTTGCAGATTTTTGTAAGGAAAAAAGTATTAAGACAAAAATTTTAGAGAAAGAATAATCATTTTTATGAACAGATTTAAACAAAGAAAAAAAGATATTTTGAATAAAAAAGATAAGTCAAATATTGGAAGATGGGATAAAAGGGTTGCAGAATTATGTGATAAGATTAATTCTCTTGATGATTATTATACAACTTCTTCATGTAGTGGAAGGATTATGATAATTGCGGATAAAGATAAAAAAGAACCAGATTTATTTGAATGGGTAAGCCATGATAAAGCGAACTTTAAAGATTTTAAAAAGCATATTCCTGAAAAAGGAGATTTTAAGTTTAAACAAGAACCACCAATTTTTCATATAGCATGTAAAAATTTAAATTCTTCAATTAGCCTCTTGAAAAAAATAAGGAATGCAGGATGGAAAAGAGCAGGAATTATTTCTTTAGGAAAAAATAAAATAATTGAGATGATTGGAACTGAAAAAATAGAATTCCCTTTTATTGAAAAGGGTAAAGTATTAGCAAATGATAAGTTTTTGAAAAAAGTTTTAGAAAATAGCAATAAAAATTTAGAAAAAGGATGGAAGAATATAAAACAACTTAGAAACTTGTTATAGTCTCTATTATCAATATATTTTTAAAGAATTTAGACTATGTTTTTTATAGAGTGTCTCTTAGAGACATATAGAATTAAAAAGGAGGTAAAATATGGTTTTAGATTTTGCAAAAGAAGCTATTGACAACGCAGACAATCACAGCATTAATTTTGATGAATTAAAAGCAGGTAAAGCTAACATTAAGATTGTTGGTTGTGGTGGAATGGGTTGTAATGCTGTAACATGGCTTTTTAACAAAGGTATAAACGGTGCTACTGTTTATGGAACAAACACTGACGCTTTACATTTAAGTGTAACTAAGGCAGATGAAAAACTTCTAATTGGTAAAGAACTTACTAGAGGTTTAGGTTGTGGTGGAAAACCTCAAAGAGGTAGAGAAGCTGCAAAGGAATCACTTAGTGACCTTAAGAAAGCTGTATCAGGAGCTGATATGGTCTTTGTAATTGGCGGTATGGGTGGTGGAACTGGAACAGGTACAGCCCCAGTTGTTGCCCAACTTGCTAAAGAAAGTGGAGCAGTTGTTATTGGTGTTGTTACGATGCCTTTTGAAGCTGAAAAAGCTAGACTCGATAAAGCTGAGTTTGGTTTACAAGAATTAAGACAGGTTACAGATACAACTATTGTGTTAGATAATGGAAGACTTGTGGATATAGCAGGACAACTTCCAATTGAACAAGCTTTTGCGGTTGCTAATGAACTGATTTCTACTATGACTAAAGGAATAGTTGAGACAATTACAATTCCAAGTTTAATTAATTTGGATTATGCAGATGTTTCATCTATTATGAAAAATGGTGGAGTTGCAGTTATTGGTCTTGGTGAAAGTGATTCAAGTTCTGACAAAGTTACTGAAGCAGTAAAACAAGCCCTCACACATCCTCTACTTGACGTGGATTACAAAGGTGCTAGTGGAGCTTTAATTCATGTAACTTGTGGTCCAGACTTGAAACTGGAAGAGTTTGATGTTATTGGAAAACTTGTTTCTGAAAATCTTTCTCCTGAAGCACAAGTAATTATTGGTGCTAGGATTAACAAAGAATTTACTGGCAAAGTAAGAGTAATTACTATTATGACTGGAGTTAAATCTCCATATATTTTAGGAAAAGAGATGAAAGATAAGACAATGCCACAGGCAAAAGAAATATCTGATTTAGGAATAGAAGTCGTTTAAATTTTTTTATTTATATTTTAACCAGCCTTTTGGCTGGTTACTTTTTATTTTTTTTAAGAATTATTATGAATTAATTTTTTTTATTTTCTTTTTACGTTTATTTTTATATTTATTGAAATAAATTATATTTCCTAAGTCAGTTTTTCTCTTTGGTTTTCTTGATTTTCCAAGTTCTTCGGGTTTATATCCTATTGGAAATAATGCCTCAATATTGATTTTTTTCGGTATTTTTAATGTTTCTTTAATTAAATTATCTACAAAATATCCTATCCAACAGGTTTCGAGTCCTGCTTCAGTTAAATTTAATAGGAAATTTTGAATTGCCGCTCCTGCTTCTTGCCTACAGAATTTGTCTGCTCTTTTTTCATAGGAATTAAGAACCATTTTATTGTCTGTACAAACTACTACAACATATTTTGCTTCTGATATGAAGTCCTGTTGACTTGCAGCTGCAATTTTTTTTATTTTTTCAGAGTCATCCACAATAATAAATCTTAATGGAAAGATATTTCCTGCCATAGGGGCATATCTTACAGAATCAATACATTCGATTATTTTTCTCCAATTGGGTTTTTTCTTTGGATGAAAATGTCTTATACTTTTTCTATTTTTAATTGCTTCATTTAATTCCATATATTGGATAGTTAAGACTAATTAATAAATGTTTTTGAAAAAAGCATCTCGGGCAGGACTCGAACCTGCGACCTAACGGTTACAACCTTCTCCAATTTCTTGAAGGGTAGGACTATACCATCACCTTAGGTATTATACTTTAGGTGGCGAGTGTCTAGTCTCTGCACCTTCCCTTATAGGGCTTGGCTCAGGATTGCCCTTAATTTAATAAGAGGGTTTCCCTGAATTTACTCACTTTTCACTCTAAGGTTTCCCTTAGAGGCTGCTAACTTATTTTTACATGGATTTTTTTGTGACTGTTTGTAAAAAACAATCTGCATTTTTATATTTTTCATCTTTTGCCATGTAATTAAATCCTTAACAGCCGTTCGCTCTACCAGCTGAGCTACCGAGATATAAAAAAATTAGAAGTCTCTTATATTTAAAGCTTTAGATTTTTTATTTTCTTTTATGTTTTCTTCTTTTTTACGTCTTTTTTTAATCCTAAGTCAACTATTGGTTTTACTTGATGTTGTTCAAGATATGAATAAACATTAATCTGTTTTGAACCCCTTATTAGTCTAATAATTGCTTCTTGAGCATTTTCAATAAGCTCTAAATGGCCAATAATACCTACTTTATTATCTTTTAATTCAAAGTGGCATTTTGTTAAATTAGATAGTGTTCTAAGGGTTTTACCATTTTTTCCAATAATTCTCGCTTTTATTCTTTCCATGCCTTTTTTTCTAGTGTATTTTTTAATGTTAATAATTTCAAACATATGGTCTTTTTTTAGTAATAATACCTTGGGAATAGAGAATCCAAACTCAATAGCCTCTATTGCTTTTCCTGCAATAAATTCATTTTCAGGAGTTCCCCTAATAGAAACCTCTTTTCCCCTGTTAGTTATTTTAACCTCAAGCTCTTTTTCTAGTTTCTTTCTAGCCTTGATTATTCTTGGAATTTTGTTAACAATAAATGTTTTCATCTTAGAATTCTTTTTTTTCTGTTTTTAAGTATCCCTTTTTTCTTAACCATTTTACTTGGTTTTTTCTATATTTTAAAATTATGTCTCCCCTTGATTTGTCTAAGTCCCACAGTTCAATTATAACTACATCTCCTGGTCTTAGCCAGAGCCTTCTTTTTAATCTACCTGGAACTCTACAATTTCTTTCCTTGCCATCGAGACAATTAACCATCATTTTATTTCCTCCTAGCCTTCTTTCTATGATCCCAATCATTTCTTCATTATTTTTTTTGGGAAGAGGTGCTCTTTGTACTTGGTTTTCTTGTTTTTTATTTGATTTCTTTTTATTCATTTAATATGATTAAATTAAATAGGGGTGTTTTATAATGGTTTTGATATTTATAATAAGACCATTGCAAAAGGAATGCCTTTTATTTTTTTAATTCCTTGTTTGGAAATTACTCCTGCTTCTAATCCGGCCTCTACTGAATTCTTGCCCACAATATTAAAAGTGGCATCTTCTTTTTTCATGTCTTTTATTATTTTGATTATGTCCTCCTTTGTTTTTTCATCTCCCTTATAGAAAGATTCTTTCACATCTAATTGGAATTTGCCTTCCTTGAATTTTTTACCTAATAGGTCTTTATCACATATTGCAACAATATCCCTATAGGATTTTTGGATTTTAATTAACATTTGTAATAATAATATAGAATTAGGAGTTTAAAAAATTAAGTGGAGAACATTTCTTTCTGTTCTCCTCTTTTAAAATTTAAATAAATTAAAAAGCTTTTTTAGCTTCACCAGCTTCAATTGCTTTTTCTGCATTGTCTTTTGACATCATAGCGCATACAGTTGTTTTTTTATCGTCTTTACTGCATTTACCTTTAGCCATGTATCCACCTTTTGAAGTTTTTTCTATTCTTACTTCATCCATAGGCACTTTTTCTTTACATCTAACACAATATCCTTTTACCATTTTTTCCTCCTATTTTATTTAGAAATTCATTAATATATCTCTGAATTCCTTAAAATTGTTAAGAAAGAGGTCTTTTTAAGTGTTTTTTACGCAAAAAATGAGTGAAAATATAGGAAAATTAGCAGATGAAGTATATTTTTATAGAGAATTATATTTTATTTCTTACTGGATGTTTTGCACCACATGCAAGACAGTGTAAAAAAGTAACCCTGTCTTTTTTTATTAATTCTGTATCTGGTTTTTTACATTCATTACAAAGAACAAATTCATTAACATAGTCCTTCATTTTTTCATTAATCTTTTTACTTGGCACTTTTCTATTAAAAATAAGCCTGTCTTTATCTCTTGTTCCAGAAGCAGCAACTTCTTTAAGTAGAAATTTTTGAAGATGTTCTGGTTTTCTCCTTAAGTGAGATACTATTTGAGAAAAATTGCTTAAAACAGTTTTTTTACCTTCAAAATGGCCTTTTGCTTTAGGTATTTCAAATCTTTCACTTTCATTTGGGTTAATTTGTTTTACGTTTTTGTATGCTTCATCAAGTAATTCTTTATATTCTTCTACCATATTATAATAATAGGAAAGAAAGAGTTTATAAATCTTTCAAGATTTAGGATTTGATTAATAATCTATCAAAGAGAATTAATATAAAAGAGTTTAGAAGAGTGTGAAATTATAAGATTAACCTAACCATCGAAGTTTTCCTGGACGTGGTTCAAATATTATTCCTTCTTCAAGAAGTTTTTTTATTTCTTGATTGATTATTTTTGGTGAACTTTCTTTAATTTCCATTATTATTTTATCTATTTCAATACCCCCACTTTCTTCTGCTTTTTTTATTTTATTTAGTATTTTATCTTTTATGGCAGTTATTTCTTTTTTGTCTTTTGGAGCAGGAGTTGAATCTGAACGACTTTTTTCCAGTTCTAATTTTCTTATAAGTAGGTATTTAGGATCTATTTCTTTTACGATTTCAGGAGAAAGATATATTTCGTTGTTAAAACTTCTTAATCTTCCTATAACAACCACAGTAAGCCCTTGATTGATGTTTTTTAACAAAGAAACATCATCTCCAAATGCTTTAATTTTTATTTGAGAAGAACCATCATCTAATGTTAAAAAACTATATTTTTTATCTCCTTCAGAATCATATTTATCTACAATATTTCCCACTATATTAACTCTTACTATTTTTCTATCACCTAATTCTACAAAAGAGAACCTATCTCCATCAAAAATGGGTTTTCCCATAAAGATATCTTTTATTCTGTATTTGTATGCTATGTTTCTTTTAAATTTTTGTTCTGGCATTTTATATGAAAACTGTTTTCAGTTTATAATATTTTATGTTTTTGTTTATTATGTTCTTTGAACATAACCTCTTTTTGGTTTGAATATGTCTCCAGAGGCCTGCAATTTATTTATTGCTTCTTCAATTTCAGAGTCTGACAATTTATCTTTTAGTTCTTTCTCAATTTCTTCAATAGGAATTAAATTACCTAATCTTGATTCAAGATGTTCTATTGTTTCTCTTACGGTAATTATCCTACTTCTTTCACTATTTGGGACACTAGTTGATATTCTATCAATGTCAAATGATTTTGATTCATAATCATATCCTACTTGCATTAAATAATACTTCATTAAATCTATTGCTTTTTTTGCATCCTGGATATTTACTTCATCACTTAATCTTAATTTAGCAGAGGCCTCAGACATTCTAATTAATGCTTGTAATTGTCTTGCAGAAATAGGTATTGGTTTCATTGCAGATTTTGAGGAAACAGGCTTATTTCTTAGATTTACATAAAAATCTTTTAATTTTTTTACTGCCTTGGGAGTAAGATCAGGGGTTATTCTTTGTTTTGCATATGCAACATATTTTCTAAATAGGTCTCTTTCAACAGTCATGGTTTTGTTTTTTTCACTATGTTCAGAAAGTATATGGGTTGCTATTTTTTCATCTTTAGTTTTATCTGGAAGGTCTCTTAATGTAAAAATAATATCAAAACGATTAATTAATGTAGGGGGTAAGTCAATTTGTTGAGGTATACTTTGATAAGGATCAAATCTACCAAATTTAGGATTTGCTGCTGCTAATACAGATGTTTGGGCTCTTAATGTTGCTTGAACATTTGCTTTACTAATTGTTACGGATTGCTGTTCCATTGCCTCATGCATTGCAGATCTATCCTGTGGATCCATTTTCTCTAACTCATCAATACATACAAGGCCTTTGTTTGCTAAAACCATTGCACCTGCCTCTAAGGACCATCCTTTAAGATATTCATCTCTAACAACTGTAGCAGTCAATCCTGCACCAGATGTGGATTTTCCTACAACATATCTACCCTTAGGAGAGATATTTGCCATAAAACCTAACATGACTGATTTAGCTACACCTGGGTCACCAATCATCAGTATGTGCATATCACCCCTTGATTTGCTTCCATCGGGTTTTTCTTTTTGAACACCACCAAATAATTGTAATACCAATGATTGTTTTATTTCTGGATATCCCCATATTCCTGGAGCAATACTTTTTGAAAGTTTTTGAAATAGTTCTGGGTCTTGACTTAATTCAAGGATTTGTTTTTCATCTTCTTCATTAATATCTAATTCTTCAAAGGTTTCTTCTAAAGGGACAATATTATTTGCTTCAATAGCTAATTCGAATCTTGTTGATAGGCCCCCTGTTGAGAGAGGAACAGGCACTTCTTTTAAAACACCAATCACTTTTATCCTGCTTCCAGGGGTGGTTTTTTCTTCCATTTTAGGTTCTACTAGGTCTTCTTTAATAAAAACATTAATTCTTTTTGGCTGTTCTCCACCTGAAAGTGATTCTGGACTTTCTTCTATTACTAATCTTTGAGTATCTACCATTTCTTTACTGATTAGTTTAAATCCTCCTCTTCTCCCACAACTACACCGACTTGGTTTTCTAAATTTTTTCTCCATTTGTAATACAGAGATTATGGTTCCACAGCTTGGACATTCAAATTTAGCATTAACTACTTGAGGTCTAACATCACTTGCTTGTCTAATTATACCCTCTATAACAACTAATTCATTAAGGTGTTTAGAACGCATATTTCTTATTTTTATTTCTTGAACTTTTGGAAGATTGGTTATTCTAACCCTTGTATCATCTTGTAATCCAGATTGTTCAATTGCCTGTTCAATTATTCTTAATGTTTCTTCTGGATCAGCTATAACCTCGTCTGCAAGAAGATTAGAAAATTCAGTTAAGGATTTAAAATCAAGAAAAATAACATTTTGCTCTTTTCTTAAGGATTCACCCACAGATTTTTTATAAAAATCAAAAAAGTTTTTAGCTTCTATTAATAATTCTTCGTTCTTTTTTGCTGTTTCTTCTGCACCCTCATCTACAGATTCTTCCATTTCCTCTTTTTTGTCATTTTTTGCCATTATAAAATTCCTGTGAATAAAAGATTCACAATTAATAATATAGAAAAATGTTAAGAGTTTTTATAGATTTATATGCATGAAATAATATAATTTTCAGAACTAGTGTTATTTATAATTTTTTAATGCTTGTTTTACGTTTTTTAGGAGTTGTTTCATACTAGAATCTAATTGTTTTCTATTTTTTGTTCCAGTACATACAAGTTTTCCATTAGTAAATAATAAGAATGTTGCATTTGGTTCAATAAGTTTGTAAACTAAACCAGGAAATTGTTCTGGTTCATATTCTGTATTCTCCATTTCTAATGCTAAAAAATTAAGGTTTAATCTTAGATTAATTTCACCAGAAGCTACAATGTTTTGAACAGTTATTTTTGGTTTAGAACTTATTTTCACATTTATTTTCTTTAGTTGTTTTATAACTTCTTTAATAACCCTTTTTACTTGTGCTACTGATTTTGTTCCAGTACATACAAGATTTCCTGATGAAAACACTAAAACAGCAGATTTAGGCTTTTTAATTCTTAAAACAAGTCCAGGAAATGTTTGAGGATTATATTCTGTATTTGGTTGAGTTCTTGCAAGTTTTGTTAAGGGAACAGGCTTTCCTAATGGAGCTGTAGCAACAATATTCTGTATTTTGTATGTTGATTCCTTTTTCTTGGATTTTTTCTTCTTTCTTGCCATTTTTACTAATATTCTATTTATAAAGAGAATTAAGCTTTTATAAAGGTTTTTAAACTTTTGACCTCGTTTAAAAAGCCAAAAACATTATTTTTTGAATTAACCATACTTCCAGTTTCTTTTTTGTTTTTTATAATCTTTCTTCACTTCTTTTATATCTGCTATTTCAGAAATAGATTTATCTGGACGTAAACCAGTAAATCTAGGAAATCTTAATGCCCATCCAGAACTATAATTTGGAGAGTGTTGAATTTCTTGATAAGTTACAGATACAACTACCTTTGGCTTAAGTTTTACTTTTTTTCCTTTTTCTTTTGTAATATATGGTTTTAATTTTTCTGTTAATTCTGCAAAACTTATTCCTCCTGATTTTCCTTGTTTTTTTTCTTTTATCCCTGTTCCAACTTTTCCGACTTCTAAATATTTTCCTTTTTTCTTCCCTTTACAAGATAATACAAAGGAGGACATCCATCCTTTTCTTTTTCCAGTCCCATATTTTGCACCAGTAATAACTAAATCTAAGTCTCTTTCTTCGGGTTTGATTTTTAGCATATGTCCTACTCTTTTTCCAGGCTGATATCTAGCATCTAATTTTTTCATCATTATCCCTTCTTGATTTTCATTTAGTGCTGCTTTATAGAATTTTTTTGCTTTTTCAAGATTTTTAGTTATTATTTTTTTAGAAGATATTATTTTATATGGATGTTTTTTGATTACTGTTCTTAGTTTTTTTGCTCTTTTTTTGTATGGTTCATCAATATAGGATTTACCATTATGATAAAGAATGTCAAAAACATTAATTTCTACAGGCAATTTTTTCTTTATTTTATCAATGTCATATTTTCTTCTTATTCTTTGACTTATTTTTTGAAAGGGAGTATATTCTTTTGTTTTTCTATTATATCCTACTGCCTCAGAATCTAAAATAAAGGATTTTCCTTTAACATATTTTTGTATGTAATCTACTACTTCAGGAAATTGTTTTGTAACATTTTCCAATCTACGAGTAAAAAGAGTGACAATATTTCCTTTTTTGTGGATAATCATTCTAAATCCATCATATTTGTATTCTATTCCACATGGTTTACCTAATTTTTCAAATCCTTTTTCAATACTAGTAACTTTTTGTGCAAGCATTACTTTTAGAGGTTTTCCCACAGTTAGTGTTATTTTTTCTAATTCTTTTAAACTCTTTTTTTTAACTGCTTCAAAAACTAAAGAAACATCATTTGATCGGTCTAGTGCTTTTTGTATTTTTCTTTTAGCTTTTTTATTATTCTTGAAAAATGCCTTTTTCATAGCATCTCTTATTGTAGCTTCTCTAATTCCAATTCTTAAATCTCCTATAAGTGTTCTAATTAAATATTTTGATTCTATTGAAGTGGCGTTTGTTAGAAGTTCAGTTATTAAAGATATTTTTTTATTTACTGTTCCTTTTCCCTCTAATTCTGGAAGTTTTCTTAAATTATTTATTACTTTTTTTGTTGTTAATTTTTTTCCTTTTTTTAGGGTAGATTGTTTTTTGTTTTTTGTTAATTTTTGTGACACTTTCCCTAAGTCACCTATTTCTTTCCAATGCTTTATTACTTGTTTCTTTTCAGTTCCTGTAGATTTTGAAATTGCTTTTATAGCTAATCTATTGCTTATCCCAATTCTTTTTTCATTATATTCTGCATAGATATCTCCTAATAAAAGATACATTACATCATGATCTTTTTTTGGAAGTTTTTTTAGAAATTTAGAAAGAATATCGGTTTTTTTTAGTCTTTTAGTAGTAGATGATAAATCTTCGTAAAGCTGTGCTAGTTTTTTATATTTCATTACATCAACGGCGAGGATACCCAAATTTTTAAATTTGGCGAGGAATCGC
>CAZRJP010000023.1:0-12438 GCA_964600865.1 Candidatus Woesearchaeota archaeon
GCTTAGGGAGAGTAAGGAGAGTGAGATTGCTGAGCTTAGGGAGAGTAAGGAGAGTGAGATTGCTGATAAAGTTACTGTTATTGAAAATTTGAATAAAAAAATTAGAGAACAAAAAGATTCTATTCAAGAATTAAATAGAAAAATTGATGGATATGAGAATTCTGCCTGCTGGAAGATTACATCTCCTTTAAGGAAAGCTCATAAATTTTATTTGAAGAATGTAAATAATATTCCTTTAGAAGAGGAGGAAAGTTTTGATTTAGTTCAATGTGATTCTTTTGATGAGTTGGTTTTCCCTTCTTTTGAAAATCCTTTAGTAAGCATTATTATTCCTGCATATAATAATTGGGATTATAATTATAAATGTTTGAAATCAATTTTTGATAATACTTATGGTGTCTCTTATGAAATTATTTTTGCTGATGACTGCTCAACTGATGAAACTAAAAATATTAGTGAGTATGTTAAGAACATTAATATTGTTCGTAATAAGGATAATTTGATGTTTTTGCGCAATTGTAATAATGCTGCTGATCAGGCTCGGGGCAAATATGTTCTTTTTTTGAATAATGATACTCAGGTTCAGCAGGGTTGGCTTAATTCTCTTGTTGATTTAGCTGAGAGTGATGATGAGATTGGTTTGGTTGGTTCTAAACTTGTTTATCCTGATGGAAGGTTGCAGGAAGCGGGAGGCATTATTTGGAATGATGCTTCTGGTTGGAATTATGGCATTTTTAATGATCCTGACCTGTCTGAATTTAATTATGTTAAAGAGGTTGATTATGTTTCGGGTGCTTGTATTATGGTTCGCAAGGATTTGTGGGATGAGATTGGGGGTTTTGATGAACGTTTTGCTCCTGCTTATTTTGAGGATACTGATCTTGCTTTTGAGATACGGAATAAGGGTTATAAAGTAATGTACCAACCTGAGTCTGTTGTTGTTCATTTTGAGGGAGTTTCTCATGGCACTGATGAGACTAAAGGAGTTAAGAAAAATCAGGTTAAGAATAGGAAGAAGTTTGTTGAGAAATGGCAAGATGTTCTTGATGAGACTCATTTTCCTAATGGAGAGTGTGTTTTTTATGCGCGTGACAAGACTAGAGATAAGAAGACTGTTGTTTTTGTTAATGATATTGTCCCAACGTATGATAAGGATGCTGGTTCACGTTCTGTTTATCAGTATATTAAGTTTTTTGTAGATGAAGGTTTTAATGTTAAGTTCATTCCTGATAATTTTTATCCTCAACAGCTGTATACCAGTATACTTGAGCAGATGGGTGTTGAAGTATTGTACAGTAATTATTATAAGAATAATTGGAAGAAGTGGGTTAGGAATAATTCCGAATTTATTGATTATTTCTTTTTGAACAGGCCACATATTGCTGTTAAGTATGTTGATTTCTTAAGGAGTAATACAGATGCTAAACTAATTTATTATGGGCATGACCTTCATTATTTAAGACATAAGAGGGAGTATGATGTTACTGGGGATGAGCGTTTTCTTAGAGAGGCTGAGCGTTTTAAGAAGATTGAGGAAGAATTATTTAGTAAAGTTGATAAAGCGTTTTATTTTTCTGATGCGGAAGTAAAGTTATTGAATCAGGATTATCCTGACTTAGATGCAGAGACTATTCCTTTATTTATTTTTGATGAATTTAATGATGAATCATTTAATCCTAGTGAGCGGAATGATTTATTGTTTTTAGGAGGTTTTAATCATAATCCTAATGTTGATGCTATGTTGTGGTTTGTTAATGAAATCTTTCCCGAAGTTTTGAAAAACATTCCTGATGTTAAACTTTATATTGTTGGTTCTAAACCTCCGAAGGAAATTAAGAATTTAGCATCTGATAATGTGATTGTTACTGGATATGTGACTGATAAAGAATTAAATAATTATTTTAATAAGTGTAAATTATTCGTTTGCCCACTAAGATATGGAGCGGGTATTAAAGGCAAGATTATACAATCAATGCATTCAGGTCTTCCAGTAATAACAACTGATACTGGTAATGAAGGAATAAATTGTAAGGATTTATTAGTTGCTGATAACGAAAAAAGTTTCGCAAAATTAATCAACCAATATTATAATAATAATGATTTGCTTAATAAAAATTCTAAAAAAATTAAAAAATATATTAAAAAAAACTTCTCAAAAAATGAAGTTAAAGAAATATTAAAAGAAGGAAATATTTTTTAAAATTAATAAAAGGTAGAATTATAAATGATTATTTTTTGAATAATTTTATGAATAGATTCATAATTGTTTGTGCACCTAGGACTGGAAGCACGATGTTGAGATTGATGTTGAATGAACATCCTGATATTATTTGTAAAGGAGAAATTATTGTGCCACATAAGATTAAAAGAAAAAAAGCTATTGAATTTTTTGAAAAAGAAGTTTTTCATAAGAATAAAACATCTGGTTTTAAATTTAAATACAAGCAATTCTTTGAACAATATCCTGAAGTTAGAGATGAAATTATTAAATCAACTGATATTAAAATTATACATATGATGAGAAAAAATTTAATTAAAAGGCATATATCAAATAAGATTGCAGGAAGAACAGGAGTTAATCTTGTTAGAAAGTCTTCTGAAAAACCTGAGCAAGTTAAAATCAAAATTAATTTTAATAGATTAATTAAAGATATTGAGAAAAATGAATATGAGATAAAAAAAATCAAAAAGATATTTAAAAATCATGAGATTTTTAATATTTATTATGAAGATTTTTATCCAGAGATTGATAGACAAGTTTTGAATAATTTACAAAAGTTTCTTGGTGTTGAGTCTTTAGACTTGAAACCGCTTACTAAAAAATTAATAAAGATAATTTAAAAGATATCGTTATTAATTATGATGAAATAAAAGAAAAACTAGAAAAAATTAATAAGAAATATCTAAAATATCTGAATTAATACTGTAAAAAGAAAATATTAAAATATTTTTGGAATTTATCTCTTATTTATGGAGAGAGATATTAGTTTGAGAAAATTAATTTTATTGTTCTTTTTTTGTATTTTATTTTCCGGTTTAATAAGTTTAATACTTGGTCAAGATGCTAATTGGGATTTAAAAAATTATCATTTTTATAATCCTTATTCACTAATTAAAGATAGATTAAACTATGATTTTAATCCCGCTCAGAAACAAACTTATTTTAATCCACTTCCTCACTTACTCTTTTATTTTTTAGTAAATAATTTTCATCCTGTTGTTGTAGGTTTTATACTGGGAGGAATACAAGGAATTAATCTTTTTTTATTATTTATTTCAAGTATAACCGGCTATTTAGGTGCTATGAATATTTCAGAAATTGGAAGAACATTTAATGATAATATTTTAAGTATTTTTGTATTACTTTCTCTTTTTATAGTAGTAAAAGAATTACAAAAAAAATTGAATAAAAAATTTTTATTTATTTCCGGGTTTATTGTTGCATTTGCATTTGGTTTAAACTTAAGCAACGTAATTTTTCTTGTTGGAATGGGGTTAAGCTTATTGATTATTTATTTAAAAATAATGATAAATTGTATCTTTTAACTCCTAATGATATAACCCAAGTTGATAAAGAGCTTCTTAAAAAGTATAATATTAAATTAGGTGAACAAAATTTTGTTATAAACAAAAGGGAGGATTATTCTTTTTATTGTTCATTTAACCAAAATGAAGAGAATTTTAGTAATTCTTTAGAGTTAATTAATACTAATTGGAGTGAAGGCAAATATTCGGGAGGGGTTAATTTTACTGAAGGAGATTATGTAATTTCAGAGAGCAATTTCACTGATTATAAAAACAATCTTTCTTGGGGAATGTGGATTAATATTAATTCAAATTTTACTGATTGGAATGTTTTAGAAAAATACGAGTTTCAGAAAAATAAATCATTAAAAAACTTTGGTTTGCTTGGCTTGAGAAATGGCAATAAACTAAGTTGCGAAGTTTTCGATAATCATAATACAAAGTTAAGTTCTGGTTGGAATGCTGAATCTTACTTAAATGAATGGACTCATGTTTTTTGCGTTTTTAATGGAAAGACAATTTGTATTTATGAAAATGGTAAAAAGCAAAAGTGTAATACGAATAATTCTTTTGGTAAAATAAAAAATGATTTTGGGAGAATAATGATTAAGGGTTTAGTAGGATTAATGGATGAGGTAGTAATATATAACAAGACTTTAAATCAATTGGATATTGACCAATTGATAGATAAGTTAGTTATAAGATCAAAGATAGATGATAAAGGTTTTAATATTTATAACTTAACAAAGTTAAATTAGTCTTTAAACTTGTATTTTAATAGACAGTAAAAGGTTTTAATACCATCAACCCATGTTATTTTCTTACCTTCTTTAAAGTTTCTTGAGAAATAACTTATTGGAACTTCTTTTATTTTGAATCCTTTTTTTAAAATCTTTGCAGTAATCTCCGGCTCAAACTCAAAACCTTTTGATTTTAACTTACTAATTTTTTCATAAATATCTTTACTGAAAGCTTTATAACAGGTTTCCATGTCAGTGAGATTAGAATTATATAATATATTAGTAAAGAAAGTTAATAATTTGTTGCCGAAGTAATGAATATTATAAAGGAAAGGATTACTTTTTAAATGGCCTTTTTTAGATTTATATCTAGATCCATAAACAACTTTTGCTTTTCCATTGATTATGGGTTTTATTAATTTGGTATAATCTTTTGGGTTGTATTCTAAGTCAGCATCGTGTATTAAAAAAATATCTCCTCTTGCTTCTTTTAATCCTTTTATGACTGCACTACCCTTACCTTCGTTTAGTTTTTTATAAAATATTCTGAAATCTTTCTTTTTTTCATATCTTCTAAGTATGTCTTTTGATTTATCAATACTACCATCATCAATAATTATTATCTCTTTGTTGAATTTTTTAGTTGCTTCTTCAATCTTTTTTAAAATTTTTTTTAAAGTTTTTTCTTCATTATAAACAGGAACTATTATTGATATTTTCATTAAATCTTTGTGAATTGGCAGATATATTAAAATTTTTTTGTTTAATTTTTAACTACAAATTTTAGTTTATTCGACTTGACTCCAGTTTTCCTGTATAAATCAGGTCATATTATCTATTATTTAATATAAATATTCTGTAAAGTTACTATCCTTTCTTTATTTAAAGGTATTAATCTTTTTAAGTTTAGATAGCCTAGTCTAATTTTAGACATAGATAGTTATATAATTGTTTATTATATCTTTTAAAAAATCCTATATGTTTTCTTCTTGTTTCTTTTTTCATTTAATTACATTGATTATATTTTTTATAACGTTTAATCTTAAATTTTGAAACTCCAGGGAATTCAAAACTTTATTTAATGTTTTTTGAGAGTTATTTAAAAAATTCTCATTTTTTAATATCAAAATTTGTTCTTTTTTGAAATAATGAAACAATCTTTTAATTTGATTTATATAAATCCCTATTGATAGATAAGAATATTCCCTTAAGGTTTTAAGGATATTTCTATTTTGATTTTTGATTACTTTTTTAAGATTCGTTTTTAATCTATTTTTTTAATGGAATCTTCAAAGGATAATGTTTCTTTTTTTCTTTTTGTGTTAAAATGATATTAAGAATATGTTCTGTCTACGGGGTTTCTTAGTAAAATTATTATCTTTACATTTGGTATAACTGATAAAACTCTTTTAGTCATATTGTGAAAAAAAGATATAAGAAGGAGAAGATTCTCTAGTAAGAAGGTGATGTTTTAAAATATTTAAAAATTTTTTTTATACCACTTAATTCCCTTTTTAAAATTATAATGAAAGTAATGCACTTCTTTTTTAATAGGCACGAATATATCAGGATGCTGCTTTAGATAATGATATAATGTAGTAGTTCTACCTCTTTGTGCACCAATAATTAAAAAATCAGGGAAACTCTATGTCTTACTTTTTATTTTTTATTAACTTTTATAAGATAGTAAGCACTTCCTTTATCGTATAATTTTTCATTTTTTAATTCATTAAAATCTTGTTTTATTATTTTATAATTAAGTTCTTTTAATAATTTATCCAGCCACTGTTTACTGAAACGACATCCCCAATTTCTTCCAGGGGAGGGTACCTCGAAGTAATTTGGAGAATTATTTTCTATAGAAACAACTGTTTGAATTATAAGAAATTTTTTTGCCATATTATATGATTTAATAAGTATTTCTTTAGGGTTTTTAATATGATATAGTCCGCCCAGATTTGCAACGATATCTGTTTTTTTAAATTTATTAATATTATTGACATCATCCTTGATAAATTCAATATCTTTAAATCCTAATCTTTTGGCAATGATATTATTATATCTAGCATATCCCTTTTTATTATCATCAACACCATAACATTTTGTTGCACCCATCTTTTTTGCAAGAAAGGCATAGTAACCATCAGCGCAGAATAATTCGGTGAAAGTGATATTATCACTTTGATTTTTTTTAGATTTCTCGATAGCATGTCTTATGTATTCTTTTATTATTGGTTCTTTGCATTTTTGATTTAAGTCAAAGTTTGAATTTTTTTTGATTTTATTTTTAACATCAAATAAGGAGAAATTATGAAAAAGTTCTCCCAAATCATTAAAATTTTTTTTCATTTTATTACATTTGAATAATTTTGTATTTTTATTTCTTTCCGAGGAATTTATAAATACTCTCCAGCTCTTTAACAACCTTCTCAATACTATAATCCTTCACGAACTTTTTGCTGTTTTTGCTCAACTTCTTGAAGAGGGATTTATTATCGCATAATTTATTGAGATATTTGGTCCAGTTCTTCACATTATTATCTTTGATGACATACCCGTTCTTATTGTGCTTGACGAGTTCGGGAAGAGGCATCTGGTCATTCACGAGGCACGGAGTGCCCAAAACCATGGATTCAATGATGCAGACGCCGAATCCTTCAACACTGCTCGGGAGGACGAGGCCCGCACTACTTGCAAGATACCCCAGTTTCTTCTTGTGGGATACGTAACCCGTGAACTCTACACGCTCACTTATGCCCAACTTTTTTGCCAGTCTCTCCCAACTCTCCCGCATAGGACCATCACCCATGACAACTAGACTAGCGTCAGGAATATTCACTAACGCCTTCAAAACGACATCCAAGTTCTTGTAAAAAACATGACGTCCCAGATAAACAAACTGGGAATAATTGCGGGACACTTTCTTTTTGATTTTGTAATTCGAGAAGTTAATGCCGTTCGGGATGACAACAACACTATTCTTCTTACTGACAGAAAGTATGTCCTTCCTGCTCGTATCGCTGACAGTATGGACTAAAGAAATATTCATGTTCAGAACAAATTTTTCAATAAAGGGACCAAGGATTTTGGAGAAGAAGCCGACACCCTTCTGATTGCTCCATTTTTTCCAGAACTTCTTGCGATTCAATAAGTAGACGTCATGAACAGTCATAATATGAGGAACTCCTCTCAATTTAGAGAATAGTTGGGCACTAAGACTAGGAACATAAGTATTACTATGCACGAGGTCAGGAGACAAGGATAAGGACTTAAGGAAAGAACCTAGTAAGTAAGACAAGTTAGTTAAGAAGTTCAGACTCAAAGCCCCATTGTACTCTATAGGGAGTCCGACCCGATGGACTTTGATGCCATTGATTTCTTCAAAAGACTTGCAATCCTTCAAACGCTGAGTAATAACCATGACTTCATGCCCCTTACTGACAAGTCCTTTAGCCCATTCAAAAAACACGACCTCGCCGCCACCATATACAGCAGGAGGAAAGAGTTGGCAAAACATGAGTATCTTCATAAAAAAAATCTATCCACCAGTTTTTTAAAATATTTTTCAGGAATAAAAAAAGATATAAAAAAGAGTGATACGAACAAGTAGAAAGGGAAGAAAGTTTCAGTTATATGTATTAATATGGGAGAATAAATCAAGTCATAGTAAGGATTATGATTTGGTGTTAATGGAGAAGTATACTTGTCATAAAGAAAAGGACTCACCATCTTAATATTGTCTTTAACATCATCAAAATGTTGGTAAAAAATATTTTCCAAATAATCGCAGGCTTCCCTATTATTCACACCAATAAAATAAAAATGCATAGCAGTAAGACTCATAACTTTTGAACTGGGAAGAATTAATGCACATTCATGATCTTTCTCCAATATCTCCTCGTAACGTGAACTATCAATCTCCCCATACACTTCAATAAGAACATCCCCATCATTATCGCGAATAGTGTCCGAAAAAGGATATAATTTTTGTCCATAAGCAGACTCCAAATAATTCTGATAATAATCACTAGTTATTGATTCCACATAATTAATTGAACTGGCCCTAATCCCGCCAGCAACAGAAATAATAACCAAAGTCGATAATAAACAAGAAAATAGTTTAAAAAAAACATTTTTTAACTTAATCTTTTTATTATTAATCTTTAAAACTTTATTAACAGGGCGAAGTATTATAATAAAATAAAAAGGAAGAAGAAAATAAACAGTCCAATGAATCAAAGCAGGATTTCTAGAAATACCATAACTTATTACAAAACTAGGGTCAACAAATCTCAAAAAAATCATACTTGGAATAACATATTTTAAAAACAAACTCATCCTGTCCTTTTTAACAAAGAAAGTTTTTAAAAAAACAAAAAAATCAAGTATGATATAAATTAGTGAATAGTTAAGATATTCAGTATCAATCAACCGATTAATAAAAACAATTGGATTGAATTTTAAAAACAATAATTCCAACACATTCACACCAGTAATCTGAAGAAGAAAAAGTAAGAACAATAATACAGAAGGAACAAAAAACTTAAACCCCTTCTCATTATTCTTTTTCAACAAATAATATGAAGGAAGAATAAGAATGATAAAAGGCTTAATACCAATACTAATTAAACCAAAAAAGAAAAACAAGAAATCTTTCTCATTCTCTAAAAAATACAATGATAAAAACATAAAAAATAAACCCACATTATAACTTAAATCATTTAAAGGGATTAAAAAAAACAAAAAAACTGCGAACAACAATTTAGAAAAAGACATATTAACATAGTTCTTAACAAATTTGATGAAAAGAAAAAAATTAACAAAAACTAAAACAAGATTTAAAACAAACTCAATTCTTAAAAAATTAAGAAAAGAAAACAGTTCAAGAAAAGGAAGATGCGCCAGAGTAAGAGGAGAATATTTTTTATAAAAACTTTGCATATCACCATTTGCCCAATTATCCGCTGCATGAACATACCATCTTCCCGGATGGCCTAGAACATAATTAGAAACACAAATCAAGAACATAACTATTAAAACACTCCAGAAAACAATCTTCTTATCACTTTTCATAATCAAAGAAGAATAAAATGAGTATTTTTAAAAAATACGAAAAAGACTAAAGTATATAATGAAGTTATTAAAAAAAAGTTTAGTAATCACGACAGCAACAGGAATATCATACTTAATAGCATTCCTTTTCCATCCAATAATAGGGAGATTACTTGGTCCTGAAAAATACGGATTATTCGGAGTAGGGAATACAATAATGTGGATAACATCACTATTCTTAATGGGAACATTCACAAACATAACAAAAATGACGTCACACTACAAAACAAGAAAAGAAGAAGGAAAAACAAAATACATGCTCGCATACTATTTTAAAAGAGTATTCATAATAGGAATAATAATATTCCTAACACTCATGATATTCAACAAGCAGATATCAGACGTGTTGGGAGGAGAACTGGAATCAGTACTGAAAGCACTGAGCATAACACTCCCAGCACTAATAATAGCTGGAATAATAAAATCATACTTGAAAGGAATAGTAAAAATAAAAAAAATAGCATTATATTCAGTACTGAATCCCACTATAAGATTAATATCAGGAATAATCCTGATAAAAATAGGACTGGATGTTTTCGGAGCAACAACAGCATTCACGATAAGCTTGCTCTCAATGATAATACTATTCGCACCAGACATAATGAGATTGTTCAAAAAAGAAAGCAAGAAGATGAAGATAAAAACAAAATACTCAAACGAAGTGATGCTCACGAACATATTCACAACACTAATAATATTCATAGACTTATTCTTCATAAAAAAATATACAACAAACACAATAACAGGACTCTACACAACATCAGCAAACCTGTCAAAAGCAATGTTCATCGCGTACACGTCAATAACAACAGTATTCTTCCCCGAAATAGTGAAGAGTCATACAACAAAAAAAAATAAAGAAATCAAAAAAAAATATGCACAAGCAATGGGTTATACACTACTAATAACACTGGGAATACTATTAGTTTATTTAATACTGCCAGAGCAGGCAATAACAATATTATACTCAAAAACTTTTGTGAACGCAGCACCAATACTAAGAATACTCGCAACAGGATACGCATTCAACAACTTACTAATGATAAATATGTATACTCTATGGGCTGTTAATGAGTCAAAAAAAATGATGAAAATAACAGGAACAATACTAATTTTGGATTTAATACTATTGTTCATACTTGTACCAATATATGGATTTATGAGTGCAGCAATAACAACCACTAGCTTATTAGGAGTGTTATTTTTGATATCCTCAATCATAATAATAAGTAAATTTAAAAACTGATTAATCTACTACTAATATTAATGAAGTTTTCAATAATAATACCCTGCAGAGAAAAAACAAAATATTTAGAAGAATGCGTTAAGAAAATAAAAGAAATGGGTTATTCGGATTATGAAATAATAATAGTCCCAGACAAGAAAATAAAAATGAAAAATACAAAAATACTTCCATTAAAAGATGGTCCTGCAGAAAAAAGGGATTATGCTGCAAAAAAAGCAAAAGGAGAAATACTCGCATTCATAGATGATGATGCATATCCTGACAAAGACTGGCTTAAGAATAGTCTGAAATACTTCAAGAAAGGATATGAAATAATAGGAGGTCCGGGAATAAACCCGCCGAATGATAATTTCATGCAGAAAATAGGGGGGTATATAATATCCTCACTAATGGCAGGAGGATTCAGAGCAAGATATAAGAAATTAAGAAAAAATTTTGAAGTGGATGACTGGCCGAGCGCGAACTTACTAATCAAGAAAAAAGTATTCAAAGAAGTTGAAGGATTCAAATCAAAATATTATCCAGGAGAAGATATGAGACTATGCTTCAAAATAAAAAACAAAGGATACAAAATACTATACGCGCATGATGTAATAGTATACCATCACAGAAGAGCATTATTGCTTCCTCATTTAAAACAAATAAGTTATTATGGACTTCACAGAGGATACTCTGTAAAAAAACATCCAAAATACAGTTTCAGACTAAACTATTTCCTGCCCTCAATATTCATAATATCAATCATAATAGGAACAATATTCTTTCCTAAAATATTATCAATAATGATAAGCATATATTACTTATTCGGATTCATTGAAGGGTTAATAAACTCCAAGAATTTGTTAATGGCTTTGATAATTCCATTTGGAATATTTATTACTCACATAACTTACGGAGCATACTTCATTAAAGGATTATTAATCAATAAATTATAAAAAATAAAAATAAGAAATTCATTCCCCGAAAAATTATTAAAATTATTTGAATATTTATTATTTATATGACTAATCAACCGAATTTTTTAATCTGTGGAGCAATGAAATCAGGAACTACCTCTTTATATATTTATTTAAGAAAACATCCACAAATTTTTATGCCAACAAAAAAAGAGATTCATTATTTTGAGTACGATAAAAATTATAGTAAAGGAAACAAATGGTATAAAAGATATTTCAAAAATGCTAAAAAGAAATGTTTAGGTGAAGCAACGCCAGGATATATGAATTTTAAAAAAGTTCCTAAGAGAATATATAACTTCGATAAAAATATTAAGATAATATTTGTAATGAGAAATCCTGTCGATAGGGCATATTCACATTATAATTTTTCAAAATTAAAAGGAAAAGAAAAATTTAGTTTTGAAGAAGCTTTAAAAGAAGAGGAAAAGCGATTAAAAGTTAAAAATTATAAAAATAACATTTACTTTTCTTATAAACAAAAAGGAAGATACTCAGAACACATTAAAAACTATCTGAAATATTTTAAAAAAAAGAAAATTCTTTTCTTAATATTCGAAAAAATGAAAAAAAATCCGGAAAAAACATTAAAAAAAACATTTAAATTTTTAAGAGTAAAACCTGATTTTAAACCAGAAATTAAAGAATATCATAAAGGAGGAGTTTCAAGAGTACCTTTCCTTTATCAATTTTTTGATAAAATCTACACAAAGATGAACAAAATAAATCCAAATTTGATGAAAAAATTAAGGGAATATGAGATAATATATTTTTTTAAAAAACTAATGCTGGATAGATATCAGGAAATGAAAAAAGAAACAATAAAAGAGTTAGAAGAATATTTCAAAAAATATAATAA
>CAZRJP010000024.1:0-12215 GCA_964600865.1 Candidatus Woesearchaeota archaeon
CATTTTGTTTTTATATTTGATACCTCGCCCTTTAGGGCGGGGTTATTCATTTTTTTAAACCTCTTTTTTTATTTTCAACTCTTTTTAAAAAAGGGCGGAAGGAGAGAATCGAACTCTCGTCTTACGGACCACAACCGTATGTTCTAACCATTGAACTACAACCGCCATTATTTTTATTTAATTTAGTATTTAATTTAGTACAATCTTCTTTAAAAGTTTTTTTAAGAGCATAGCTAAAGAAATATTTTTTTATTCTATTAATATTGGTGATGGGGATAATCCCAAGGTTTAATTACCATTTTAGCTCTATAATGATATTAAACCCCTATATTTTTAAACCTAACTAATGTTGAATTTTCATGACAAAAACACCCCAAAAACAATTAGAGAAAACAGAAAAATCAGAGAAATTAAAGAAACCCATAAAATCTAATTCAAAATACGAGCTTCTTGCTCCAGTAGGAAATTTTTCTATGTTAAATGCTGCGGTAAATGCAGGGGCTGATGCAGTTTATTTTGGTATAAAGGATTTTAATATGAGACAAGGAGCAAGAAATTTTAAGATAGAAGATTTAGATAAGATTAAGGAGATTTGTTCTAAGGGCCCTAATAAAGTAAAAAGGTATCTTACATTAAATACAATTATTTATGATTCAGAGTTAGAAAGTCTTGAAAAGGTTGTTAAAAAGGTTAAGGATAAAGTCGATGCAATAATTTGTTGGGATATGTCTGTTATTAATTTATGTAATAAGTATAATATTCCTTTTCATATTTCTACACAGGCATCTGTTTCAAATTCTAAAACAGCTAAATTTTATAAGGAACTTGGTGCTGAAAGAGTGATTCTTGCAAGAGAATTAAGTTTAAAACAAATTAAAGAAATTTCTAATAATTGTGATGTTATTTTAGAGGCATTTGTTCATGGTGCTATGTGTGTTTCTGTTTCAGGAAGATGCTTTTTATCAGGATTTTTATTTAATAAGTCTGCTAATCGTGGAGAGTGTATTCATCCTTGTAGAAGAAGTTACATTGTTAAGGATAAACAAGAAGGCTATGAGATTGAATTAAAAAATGATAAGGTTCTTTCAGCTAAAGACCTATGTACACTACATCTTGTTGAAAAAATGAAAAAAGTAGGTATAAAGAGTTTTAAAATTGAGGGAAGAAGTAGAGATGCAAGATATGTGGATACTGTTGTTAAGATTTATAGAAAAGCATTAGATAATAAACTAAGTAAGGATGAAATCAAAGAAGGTATGGAGGAATTAGAGAAAGTATATAACAGAAAGTTTTCTAATGGATTTTATCTTGGAAAACCTGGACCTAAAGATTTTACAGATGTTGAACATAGTGCATCTAAAGAGTATAAACACTTTGTTGGAAAGGTGAAGCATTATTTTGATAGGTTAAATGTATTTACAATTGAACTTGTTTCAGATTTAAAGATAGGAGATAAGATAAGCATTATTGGAGATACTACTGGAATAGTTAATGCAAGGGTTTTATCTATGGAAAAGCAAAAAAAGGAAATTCAATTAGGTAAAAAAGGAGATGAAGTAGGAATTAAATTCTCGAATAAGGATATTTCTAAGGTAAGAAAAAATGATGAGGTTTATTTGATTAAACAAAGAAAAGAGGAATTATAATTCTTTTATCCAGTAGTCTGAATAAAATAAATGACTATCTTCTTTATGTTCAAATCCCATATACTCCCAAAAAGATTTATTAGTGCAATGAGGAATACATATTCTGCTAATATTGTGTCCCTCGGATATATCTTCAACCATTTCATAAAGAGTCCTCCCATATCCTTTTCCTTGAAGCTTTTCATCAATTATTAAATTAATTATTTCTGTATAATTTCTTTGAATAGAGGGATTAAAACTTAGAGTTATTTCAGGTACAAAGATTCCATTAAAATTTGGTTCTTTTTTATTTTTATCATTTATATTAATTAAACTAGCAAAACCATCATTATCGGGATAAGGCATAATCATTATATCTGATTCATATTCCTTTGATAGACTCATTTTATTTATGGTTTCAAGAATGTTCTTTTCAGTTTGTTTTATTTTTAGGGTATTTTCTAGTGTCATTTTTAATTTACTATAGGCATTAAATGTTTTCTATATGTTTTATCAGAATAACTTATCCAGTCAGAGTTTTGCCAAAAATATATATCTTGTTTAGATTTTGGTTTTGTTCTAAGTTCATTGCATCCCATATTTACTGCAAGTTTTTCTAATTCTGATAAGAATATAAAACCAATTAAATAAGACATGCTTCCATCAATTTCTCCTTTTACTTTTTCTATTCTTTTTTTGTCTTTTTTGTATTCAAAAGATAATTTAAATGGTTCTTTAAAATGATTTGAGTCTTTCACTTGTATTTCTATTGAAAGGGATTGAGTTTTTTCTAAGTCTTTTTTCTTTTGATATGAAATAATATACTCTCCAGAATCACTTAGATTAAGAATAGGACTTATTCCTTCAAGGTGATTTATTAATAGATGATTTATTTTGTCTATATTATATTTTGTCATATGAATTAAGAAGAATAGAGCTTTATAAATATTTCCTTATGGTGTATCTTATAAGTAGTAACAAATAGTAATGTTTATAAATAAAAAACACTGTATTATAATACATAAAATGGGCTTAATAAGCAAATTATTTGGTAAAAAGAAAGAAACTAAAGAAGAAAAAATTAGTTGCTACAAGGATTCTATTAATGGATTTTTAGAGGAAATGGACACTAAACTGGGATTTGATTATTATCCAGACACTGAACTTGTTGATATAGCTGGCAATTTGTTCTCAAATATTATATTCAAACATTATCCTAGATTTGAAAATGATATGAATAATTATGAGGGTACAAAAAGTGCAGAAAAACAGGAAAAGATAAATTCTCATGTTTATAATTTAGCTAATGCATTAACAAAATATCTTAATTTGTATTCTGAAAATCCTGAGATTAGTGAATTACATTATGGTATTGCAGATAAAAGTTTGCCTTCTTTTAACCCTGATGCAGAAAGTATTCAAGATCAAAATAGATTAACTGGAGCAACAAAATCTTATGTTTATGAAGATAAATTAGTAAATGGTTGCATTGATTTTAGAATAGAGGATATAGAAAATTATAGTTTATCTGATGCAGTAGATATGATTGAAGATTATGTTAAGGAGTTTGTGGAATTTACTGAAACAGAAGAAGCAGAAGATGTATTAAGAACTTATAAGCAATTTAAGGGAATTAGAGAATTTAGAAAAAATCAATGTAAGGAAGTTTTAGATACTTATTCTAATATGGTAAAGATAAATCCAAATAAAATTAATTCTGGTTCAAAAGCAGAAATAATAAATCATCTTGAAAAAGTTGTAGGTAGTTTTGAAAGAAAGAAAAAAGAATTAGGAGAATTAGGTGTGAATAAGATGAATGTTCTTTCTAAAGATGTATCTAAAGCAGTTGAAACATTAGGTGATATTATAATAACAAAAGAATTTCCTCAAGAGCGAGATAGAGAGACTTCTAGAACAAAAGTAACTAAAAAATATAATACAGATAAATACAAGAAAAATAAAAAAGATACGAGTGTTTTTTGGAATGATTCTAAATTACTAGTAGATAAAAGAAATAAGGAGAAAGAATAAATGTTGGAAAAATCTATTTTTGAAGAATTAAGTTTTCAAAATGTAGATAAAGGTGGTTTTAATGATTTAGATAAAGATTATTTCTGTGATTTATATAATGAAGTTAGTTCTAGAAAAAATTTAAAAAGAAATGAAAGAGCAATTAGTACTGCTTATTTTCTTAATGATATTAAAAGATCTAAAAGAAAGGAGGATTCTTATTTTATACGATCCATTGGTTGTAAATCAGGTTCTATTGAGCAACAATCTAATATAAAAAATGCATTTAAATTTAATCTTAGGATAGAAAAAGGTTACAAGGGGTTACTTTGTTTATTGGAGAAAACAGATAAAAGTGAGAAAAGTAGATATAAAAATATATTAAATACGGCATTAGATTATTCAATTGAGAAGGGTTTTCATATAACTAATAGTAAAAGAGAATATATTTTAAGTGTAATAAGATTCCCTCATAGTTATGGATTTGTAGGGGATGTAGGGAAAGAAATTGATGATTTAGTTAAAATAGAACATTTCTCAGAAGCAGCAGATTTAATTAAAAAAATTGGAAAAAAGACAGATGAGCACTACGACTATCAAAAGGATTTAAATTTAGAATATTCTAAAAATAAAAATTAAGAGAGAGTAGCTATTTGAGAGCAAAAGTACTTTTCATTATTTTCCTTATTGAAATAAATTCTTGCTTTTGCATTATTAACATCTACATCTGTTTCAATGGTCATTGTTTTAGATGTTGCTATATTCTCTTCAATTATTTGTTCGTCTGTTGTTTCTGCATCTGATTCAAGGGTTATGCCAACACCATCAAATTGAGTTGATTTAGAAGCAGCTTGCCTTTTTAGGGTTATGTTACATTCATTTCCATTACAATTAAGAGTTTCTATGTTTAAATTCACTCCTAAACATTTTTGTGAGTAGTCTATTGACTCTGCTTCAGATTCAATAATATTTGAAACAAGTGCCCACACAATTCCTATTGCAGCTATTACTAATCCAATCATTATTACTGTTGTAACAACGCCAGACATTGCTTTTTTATTCACTTTTATTAACCTCCTTTTTATTGAATTTTTTTAAGAGTTTGAAGAATTCTTTTTTTTCAAATGTTTTATCTACTTCACTTAATCCTATATGTTCTGCCATTTTCCAAAATGCTTCTGGTTTATAATCTTGTTTTTTTAACGAGGCAACTGTTGGTAATTTAGAGTCATCCCATCCAGAGTATTTTCCTGATTTTATCTCTTTTCTAAATTTTGTTGTTGAAAGTTCCATATTCTTAAAATGATATCTTCCTAAAAAACCTGTCCAAGGGTATTTTTTTCCTAAAGAAGTAAATATCATTTCTTGCCTTTTTGCATTATCTCTATGGTCTTTTCCACGAATAATATGTGTCATTTTCATTTCAATGTCATCTACACTTACTGCAAGGTTCATTAATGGCCATACCCTATATTTTTTCCCTTGTCTTGGATGTTTTGTTAGATTAATTCTAGCTAAAGGGAAGTCTCTCATTGCAGGATTTTTGTGTTGCATACCTTTGACACTTTTAAATCTTAAAACAGCTTCTCCAGGCTTAAATCCTTGTTTAGAAAGCATTTCTTTCCATCTTTCCATGTTTTCTTTAACCTTTAAGTTCCTACAAGGACACTCTTTTTTATTTTTTGAATATTCTCTAAATTTATCTGCCTCACAAGTACAAACATAGGCATGTTCAGATTTTATTAGTTTTTTTGCATATTTATAATAAAGACTCATCCTGTCAGATTGAATAAATATTTTTGCTTTGTTTTTGAATAGCCATTTAGCATCTTTTTTAATTAGTTTATATGCTTTTTCATAGGTATTTTCAGGATTAGTGTCTTCAATCCTCACTATCATTTTTCCACCATATTTTAAAACATAATCATAGCTTAAAGAAGCATTAATTGCATGCATAACATGTAGTGCTCCAGATGCAGAAGGAGCAATTCTCATTGTGACTCCTGATTTTGAAACATTAGGTAATTCTGGAAGACCTTCTCTTTCTTCTCTCTCACTTATTATTTTTTTTAATGAATCAAATTCTTTTTGTTGTTGTTTTAAATTTAATTTATTTATTTCTTTAATTATCTGAGAAATCTTTTTTCCATATTTTTTCATGTCTTCTTTTTTTAATCCTTCATTAAATAAGGCAGAAATAACAGCCCCCTGATTTGCTTTACCATTATATGCTAAAGCATTTTTTAGAGCATAACCTCTTATTTTTTTATCTAAATTCTTTATCATTTTTGTTTAATCTTTTTATTATATGTAAAAATTCTTTTATATCTTTTTTTAATTCTGTTGTAATGGCTTTAAACACAATTTCATCATCAATACATCCATATTGGTGTGCTAAAATATTTCTCATTCTTTTTGCATTTTTCAATTTCTCACAAAGAATTTCATTAATAATTTCTTTTTTATTCAAAATATCAAGAGCATTAATATCTTCAGTTGCAGGAGGAAATCCTAAATCTTTAATAATTATATGTGATAAATCAATAACAGCTTCAGTAATTCTTTCAAAATATCTTTCACAAGCTGCCTTTTTTATAAAATCATTTTCATATTTTTTAAAATTAGGAGGAATTATTTCGCATAGTTCACAAAGATATTTTTCAATTTCCTTTATTTTATCATTTATTCTACTCATTTTTTATATAATACTTTTCCTTTTTCATCAATTTCCTTTTGAACTTTTTTAGGAAGAACATTATAAACTTGAATATCAATTCTATCACTAGGAACCCTACCAGGCATTTTAATTCTAAATTTAGTTGCTTGTCTTTTATTGATTTTTTCAAATTTTACAGCTATATCAATATCTGAATCAAATCTTAACCTCTTTTCAACAGCACTTCCAAACAAAATTACTTCTTTTACATTAGGAAAGTATGAACTTTTTTTGATTTCCTCTAATGTTTTATTGATTAAATTTTTAATCCTAATTCCTTTTTTCAAATCAAACTCCTTTGAAAATTCCGCTGCTTCTTTAATAAATTTAAATTTTTTTCTTATATCTCTTGAAAGTCTTGTTTTTTCAGAAGCACTTAGAGAAACCCCCATAATTTGTTTTTTGATTATTTCTAATTCCTTTTTACCAAAGATTTTTCTTGCTTTTTTATTTTTTTTTAAAAATTCTAATAATCCCATTTTATCTTAATAATGATAATATTTATCTTAATGGTGATATATTTATAAATCTTTGCTTTTTAATAAATTTAATTAAAATGTTCCTGATTTTCTTTCTAGAACTTCCACTCTTTGTTGTAAGTGATAAATTTGATTGCCTAAATCTTCTAGTTTCTCTGTCATTTTCATTAATCTTTTAGCAAGTTTCTTTCTTTTTGAATTAATTGATGTTGTTGGAACAGTATTTGATTCAGTTGAGTTTGAAGATTTTGGAGAAAATCCTCCAAAGATGCCAAACCCCTTAGCATTTGAACTTGAATTAGTTGGTTGTGTGGTTGAAGTAGAATCTGAATTCATTGAATTAGAAATTTCTTCTGCTTTTTGCTGTTGTTTTTTGTATCTCTCTGTGAGATCCAATACGTCTTTTTTCTTTTTAAAATTGAATAATCCCATTTTTCTTTATTATATTAGTAAATTGTGATTTTTAAAGTTAGTTGTTATTAGAGAAACATTTTTTAAACTCTTATTCATATTATTTTATAATAAAAAAGATGGCTGCAACAAAATCTATTCAAGAGTTAATTAGTAAAATTAGTCCGTATTATGCTAAGAAAGGTGAACCTGAATCTGAACATACTTTAGTTTATGAATCCTATTCAGATACATTAGAGCCTATTTACTATTTTTTATTAGATTTAATGGATGATTTTGGATTAAATCCAGAAAAGCTTATTGATAATTTTTCTCCATCTCCTGGGTCTTCACAATTTGGGGAAATGGGAACAAAAGCAACTGCAATGCAGCAACAGGCTTCAAAAATGATGGGAGATATAAATACTGTTTTAAGAAGTGTATTAAATTTAGTTTATGATTTAAAGGAATTTAAAACTAGATTAAGGCATTATGATGATTTAAATTCTTCAGATAAAGAAAGTAAAGGGGCAGCAAAGTTAGCTTTAAAACAAATTTGGATGGACAAAGTTGATATGGAAAAAGGTAATTCTGCTATTAAGGCAATGGCAGCTAAAGGAGGGTTTGTAACGCTTATTGATGCTTTTCTTGCTTCAGATAGTATTAAGGATGTAGAGAATCTTGATTTAAATGATAGAGTAAAAAGAGTTATTATTCCTAGAATACAGGAATTTCATACATGGTTAGAAAATTCAGAACAAGAATTAAGAAAAAGATATCAGATTGAGAGAAGTTATTTAAAAAGCCAAGTTAATTCATTAAAATTATATGCAAGATGGGCAAAACCTTATTTAACTGCTACAAGAGATTTAGAAAGAGGAGGATCAAAAAATCCAGGGCTAGTAAAAGCTTTTAATAGGACAATTTTGGAATTAACTTTATTGGGCAAGCATTCTTTAAATGTTAAAAAAGAAGCAATTGAAGGGGATTTTCCAAATAAATTTGCAAATAGAAAATTTTTAAGAAAAATTAAGAGAGGGTATAATAGTTGCATTTTAATTGATTTTGTTTTTAGAGCTGTACCAAAACAAGGAACATATATTGGTAAGGCAGATGTAACTTTTAGTTCATATGCTTTAAATGATGAAGAGTTAGATAAGTTAAAAAAAGAATTAGATAAGTCTGATTTTAATAATGCATTAAATTTAATTGAAGGAGCTACTACAGAAAGTATAAATCAATTGAGAGAAGATGTCAATGCTTTTTTAGAGGAAGAGGCAATAGAACCAGATAAACCTAAGAAAGAATCAAAAAAGAATGATAGTAGTAATCCATTTTTAGCTTTAATTGGACATTATAATAAAGATAGTAAAAATAAAAATTCTAGTAAAAAGAATGATGATACTAAGATAAAAAAAGATAATTGGGTTGAAAAAAATTATTTTAGAAAAAAAACTGCAAATGATTCAAAAGAGACATTATTTACTTTATTTGATATTTATAAAAAAGCTCATGGAATGCCAAGTTATACCTAGTTTGTTGAATTGTTATACTTTTTATGGTTTTTTTCTAATTTTTCTGCCATGTTTAAATATATTGAATATACTTTTTCTTGTTTTTCAGCTAAATTAGGTTGCCCATTTATTGTTTCAAGAGTAGAGAGATAGTCTTCCATATTTTTTATATTGTTTTCTTTAAACAATTTGTATTTACCTTTTAATTCAATGTGCGTTTTTGCAATCCACTCTAAGTTTTGTGCAATGGCCACAATATGTGGAAATTTTTCTGTGAAAAGAGAATCTTCTAATATGTTTAGGTTATTTAATCTACTTACCATATTCTAAAAGAAATTTTTTATTATTTAAGTATTCTTATTATGTAGTCACTATATAGTTAATAAAAGATAATATTTATAAATAAGACTTTCTTATTAAAGTAGATTAAAATGAATCAAAAAGGTCATGAAGAAGAATTATCACAGCAATGTTTTGATTTTGCTAGTGCAGGAATAAAAGTTATAAAAGACTATTCTGAAAAAAATGATAATGTTTCTTCTTATAATAAAGAGACTTTTCTTGAATACAAGGAAAAATTCTTTACTGCATGGGACACTTTTATGAGATATGGTAGTTTGCATGAAATGGAATTTTTAATGAATGATATTATGTCTGCCTTTGATTTTTACAGTTCTTATTATCCTGAGGAATTTAATAATAATCCTGGATTAAGAAAAGATGTTAGAAGGTTAAATAAGTTGAGTTCTACATTACTTAAAAAATTATAATTATTTTTTACTTGGTTCTATATCTTTTATGATTTTTTCTATACTTTTGCCTTTAAAGTTACTCTTATTTTTTGGGTTGTTAATAATAGCAGATTGATATGCTGCAAGAAGGAGATTTTTTGCTTTCTTGTCTGATAATTCAAATCTAGCTCTTTGGCCTTTTGAGGTTTTAATTAATCCTTTTCCTTCCCCAATATATGTTGCTCCAGAGACTGGGCCAGAACTTAACCTGTTTAATGTTTCTATTGTTTTCACTGGACTGTATTTTTTGTTTTGGTATTTATCTAATACACTATCTACCTGAATTTGGTATCTTTCTTTACGTTTTTCAAATAAAAATAATAGGATTCCTCCAATAAAGAATGATAATCCCATTAAGATCCCTCCTGTTTTTCCTAGCTCATCTGAAACAGCATGACCTGTTATAGTAGTAGATGCATCTAAGATTAGAAAGGTCCCTAAAATGATTAATATGAGATATGCTATTGTTTTTGCCCCTTTTTTCATATAAAGAGTATTTAAACAACATTTTTATATATTTCGTTATTCTAGTTTTATTATGGTTAAAAAAGAAAAGAAGGATAAATCCAAAGAAAATGAAGAATCTAAAAAGGATATTTCAAATGAAGTTGAAGTTTCTGAAGTAAGTGAATCTAATAATAAAGAGTCTAAAGAAGAGGATGTTTCTGATGTTGAGGAAAAATTAGAGGAAGCAGAACAAGAAGTAAGAGATGATAATTTTAAAAGATTTATTCAAGGAGATTCAAATATCTCTCCTTCATTAGATATTTCTTTTAATCAAAATAATCAGAATTTCCAGAAATTAGATGATTTGAATGTGGGAAATAAAACTGTCTTGAATGAAGACAAAGGAGATAATATTGAAAATTATATGACTTTTAATGATAATTTTGAAAGTTATAAGAAAATAGCAGAGCAAAATATGGCTTCTTCTGAAGGAGTAGAAGTATTAAATACGGCCCAAGTTGGTTTTGATGAAAATGTGGGAAGACAGAGAGAGTTTGTAGGAAGTTCTGCACAATCTGATAGATTTAATGTTTTTGATGAAATGATGAATGCCACTGGAGTAAGTTCTAGTGTTTCTGGTCCAGAAGATTATGATATTATCAAAGCAAATGAGGTAGGTTTTAATGAAGAGGTAAATACAATGCCTTTTAGTGATGTTAAAAAAAGCTATAAAGAAAATAAGTAATATTGTAACTACCCTTTAGATACAACAATAGTAAAGCTTATAAAGTTAAAATTCTTACCTTTTGTATATAAAATGACTAACACAAATAGATATAATGATGAAGAAGCAATATTTACTCTTGGCCTTAAAGAGAGAAAAAATATAAAGGATTGGACATATAAAACACCGGATTCTCCAGATTCAGATGTTTCTGATTCATATAATAATAATTTTTCTATGAAATTAGGTGGTTTAGCATTAATTGCTGGATTAGCATTTTCAAGTGTTTATTTAGGATATAATAGATTTGATAAAAAAGCTGAAGAGTATAAGAAAAAACAAGAGATTAATAGATACGAACAATTTGATGATAACCTAATAGAAACTTATAATGAATGGGAACAAGAAGCAGAAGAAAATAAATAGGAGTGTTTAAAATGTCTTTAGAGAATAGTGTTAATAATTGTCCATTGGTGGGAACCTATAAATCAAAAGTTAATTCTAATAACCAAATTGTTTTACCTAAAGAATTACGTGAGATTTTTGTAGAAAGACAAGGAAAGGAGGATATTTATGATTGTAGATTGTATATCTCTCAAAATCCTAAAAATTCTAATAGTAAAATTATAAAGGAAAATTTAACTAAAAAAGAATTTCCTAAATATGAAAGATTAAATTTAGGAAAGGAGTATAGATTTGTTGTTGGAATAAATGCAAAAAAAGTTGAGTTTGTTTCTCATGGAGATTATGTTGAATTAATTAGAGATTAATTTTTTGAAATCTTTTTATTCACAATTCATTCCAATCATAGACAAAAAAATCATCATAAGGTATAGACCATTTTACAGTATTTTTTATTGAGGCATTTTCAACAACCTTACGAAAGAGCCTTATTGAATTTCCATGTCCTGAAATTGCAACATTTACATTCTTTTCTTTCATGTATTTTTTAAGCCAGTTAATAAATGATTTAACTCTTTGTTCAACCATTTTAAATGACTCTCCATTTGGAGGAGGTGTATCCCATCCACGATGAACTATATCATACTCTTGTTTTCCAAGAAATTTTTTAACTTTCTTTTTTAATTTTGGTGATAAATTCTCAATTGCATCTCCTTGTTTAAGTAAGTCATATTTTTGCTCTCCTATTTTTTTAATAAAATCCTTGTGGCTCATTCCTTGCAAGTCTCCATAGCTTCTTTCAATCATTCTGTCATCAGTAATAATTTTTTTGCATTCCGGATGATATTTTAAGACAGGCTTTAGAGTATTTTTACTTCGTGAAAGTCGTGTTTGAATTGCAACCTGGAACTTTTTGTTTTTCAGTTTTTTAGCAATGACTTTTGCTTGTTTTTTACCTGTAGGGGTTAATTTAGAATCCTTCCAACCAGTAAATATGCCTTTTTTATTGTAATATGTTTGCCCGTGCCTAAATAAGTAGACTTTTAGTTTCTTTTTTGGTTGTTTCATTACATCAACGGCGAGGATACCCAAATTTTTAAATTTGGCGAGGAATCGC
>CAZRJP010000025.1:0-10187 GCA_964600865.1 Candidatus Woesearchaeota archaeon
GAAGCCATTTCCTGAATTTCGTTAGAAATTAGGTAATGGTAGTTCACACATATTAGTTAATAATAGAAACATATAAATAGAATAAGCACTTTATTATATCACTATGAGTTTGAAAGCAAATGAACATACACTGGCATGGAAACCATTTTGTATAGCTTTAGCTTTTGGCTCAGTGATTAAATATACCTCATTTTAATCCAAGGATTTTTTGGTCTGGATTAGAATGCAGGAAGATTTCTTGTTAGTTATTCAGGCCTAAGGAATTGGGTGTTGTGAGGTTTGTTAAATAAAAATGGCAAATAATCTTTTTCAAAAAAGATTAGACAAAACCAGAATTAAAATGGCAAACAAAAAACAAATGGAAGAAAAAGAGTATGTAGAAAAACGACTTAGTGACTTAATGGAGTTTACTATGAGAATGGAGAATGAAATATATTCTCTTGAATCTCAAAGTGAATATTCTAGTGACTAGTTGAATGTGTTTAAAAAGAATTCAAACGCCTTAATTGGTATTATTATATTTGCTATGTTACAATTTTGATTTAATAGCTTCTAGAGAAATAGGTAATATTTTTTGCCTTTTTATTACAATGGACACATTTAGATTTTTGTTTTAATTTTTGTTTGAATGGAATAACTCTTGCACTTGCACCTTTTGTTTTATTTTTTATCAATCCCTCACATTTTGATTCTCCACAAAAAGGCGCCTTTGCAATTTTTTTATTTTTAATGGCTTTTTTTAATTCTTTCATTGTTTTTACTTTTGTTATGCTCTTTTTAAGAAATTTTTTTGCTTTTGTATAAAGTTCTTCATGGATTTCTTGTAAAAGAATTGGCAATTGTTTTTTTAGTTCTTTTATTTTTATTTGAAACTTTTTATTTTTATCTGATTGGGTTCTTTTTGAGATGGTTACTTCTTTTTTCTTTAAATCTCTAGGACCAATTTCAATTCTTATTGGAATTCCTTTTAATTCCCACTCATTAAATTTCCATCCAGGAGTATAATCTTCTCTATCATCTAAAATAGGATTAAATCTTGATAGGTCTTTTTTTAATTTTTCAGCTTGTTTCAAAACCTTTTCTTTTGTTTTATCAAATAATATTGGAATTATTACTATTTTATTTCTAGCTATTTTTGGAGGCAATACTAGGCCCTTGTCATCTGAATGAGTCATAACTGTTCCACCTATAAGTCTTGTTGATATTCCCCAAGAGTTTTGCCATGGAATTTTATTTTCTTCCTTTCTTCCAAGGAAATTAATGTCAAATGCTTTTGCAAAACCTTGTCCTAGTTCATGAGAGGTCCCACATTGTAAGGATTTTCCATCAGGCATTAAGGCTTCTATAGTATATGTCTTTTTTGCTCCTGCAAATTTTTCTTTTTCTGTTTTTTCTCCTGTTATAACTGGTAATGCTAATAATTCTTTACAAAGTTTAGAATAAAGTTTTATATATTTTATAGTGTCTTTTTTACATTCTTTTTCTGTTTCATATACACAATGGCCTTCCTGCCAAAGAAATTCCCTTGATCTTAAAAATAATTTAGTTGCTTCTGTTTCCCATCTTACTATATTACACCATTGATTTATTTTTAATGGCAGATCTTTATAGCTTCTTATCCATTTAGAATAAGAATCATACATTATTGTTTCACTTGTGGGTCTTATTGCCAGTCTTTCTCCTTTTCCAGTAACTTTCTTATCAAGCCATGCTACTTCAGGATTAAATCCTTTTGCATGTTTTGATTCTTTTTTAAAAAAAGATTCAGGTATAAATAAAGGAAAATAAGCATTTTTTACTCCTGTTGGTTTTATTATATTTGCATTAAAATAATTTTTAATTGATTCCCATATTGCATAACCTCTAGGACGGATAATCATTGTCCCTTTAACAGAGCCAAAATCTGCTAGTTCTGATTTTAGACAGATTTCTTCATACCATTTAGCAATATCTTTCTCTTTAGAGGTTTTAATTCCTTTTTTAGTTTCTTTTGCCATTAAAAACCTCCAGTGTATTTTTTATAATTCTAGCAAGGATATTTTTATTCATATTATCTTTAATAAAAGGCAATATTTAAAATTAATGAATATCTCTTAATTTTAGTATTTAACAGGCCTATAGTTCAATGGATAGAATGATTGGTTTCGGCCCAATTGATCTCGGTTCGAATCCGAGTAGGCCTATTTAGAATTTTTCTTTCATTACTTCAATTTTTCAATAAGAATTTTTTTAGCAGTTTGAAAGTCTGCACGCTTATTGCTTAACCTCATAACCTGGCCAACTAGGAAATTAATGGCCTTTTTTTCTCCGGATTTATAATCTTTTACAGCTTTCTTATTATTTTTTATAACTTTTTTAATTATCTTTTCAATTTCTTTTTTATCTGAAATTTTACTTTGAGATTTTGCTTGTTTTTTTGGAGAAGCGGATTTTGGAACCCATGTTCTTAAAATGTCTTTTGCCTTTAATTCTGTTAGTGTTTTATCTTGAATTAGATTAAGTAATTCAATGAAATGTTCAGGTTGGATATTTATTTCTGGATCATCAAGCTCTTTTTTATTGTAATTTAAAACTGAAAGAAGTTCTTCAGTAACCCAACGAGTTGCAAGTTTCTTGTCCTTGATTTTTTTGATTACAGATTCAAAAAATTCCACTAGTTCTATTTTTTGTGTCAGAATTTCAGCGGATTTTTTATTAATTTTGTATTTTTTAATGAGCTTTTCTAGTTTTGCTTTAGGTGTTTCAGGTATTTTTGATTTGAGTTTTGAAATTCTTTGTTTTTCTATATTTATTGCAGGTAAGTTAGGTTCTGAAATGAATCTGTAGTCTGCAGCCTGCTCTTTTGTTCTCATTAGTTTTGTTTTTTGTTTTATTGCATCAAACATCCTTGTTTCTTGTTTTTTTGGTTTTTGACCTGGAGTTTTTTGCCTTTTTATTTCTGTTTCAATTGCCATTTTAATATTTTTTAAAGAATTAATATTTTTCATTTCTATTCTTTTTCCTCCTTTTATGGAAACATTCACATCTGCTTTTATCCCTGCTTTTTTGTCAATTGCTTTAATATATCCAAGTGTTGTTAAAAGTTTTTTAAGCCACTCAACAACCTCATCTCCTGTTTTAAAATCTGGGTCGGTTACAATTTCAATAAGTGGGCTTCCACTTCTATTATAATCTATTTCTCCTGTTTCAGGATTCCATGCAGCAGGGTCTTCTTCTAGATGACATTCAGTTATACCAATGCCTAAAAATTTTCCATTTTCTCCATTTTTTGTTGCATGTGGTCCAGAGATTGTGTTTTGAAAACCTTTTGGTAGGTCTGGCCAGGAATAATGTTTTCTTTGCCATACAAGTTTTTTGTTTATTTTACAATTTAACATTAATGCTATTTGAATAGCATTGTTGATAGCATTTTTATTGGGCAACATTGGTTTACTTCCGGGTTGTCCTGCACATATGGGGCATATATTTGTATTTGGTTTTGCATGTTTGCTTCCGTGAATAGCCTTACAATTACAGAATAATTTTTCTTTAGTATTAATATAGCCGTGGATTTCTAAACCTATTTTTACCATTGAAGAAAATAAGAAAGATAGTTTTTTATATGTTGCTAAATTTTGTATTTTATGGTTAAGAAAAAGTCAAAATCTCAAGAAAAAAATAAAAAGACTTCTAAAACTAAATCCAAATCTACACCTACACCAGGAGATAGAGTAGAGATTCATTTAGATAAAACAATTTATGAGGGAACTTTATTAGAAACACCTAAGTCAGAAAAAGGAGTTGTCTTATTGAAGTTAGATTCTGGTTATAATATTGGTTTAAAGAAAAAAGAAATTGTAGAGATTAAGTTAATTAATAAGTTTAAGGAAAAGAAAGAAGAAATGGAATTAAAAAAGGAAAAAGGAAAGCCAAATATTGCCTTGATTATTACTGGAGGAACAATTGCTGCTAGATTGAATCCTAAAAAAGGGGGAGTAGATTGGTTGACTTCTCCAAAGAAATTACTAAGATTTTATCCAGGGATATTTGATAATGTTAATATTGTTAGAATTGAAACACCTTTTATGAAGGCTTCTGAAGATATGGATTATAGGGATTGGAAGAAAATTGCACGTGTGACAAAAAAGTTGCTTAATGACTCTAACATTAAAGGAGTTATTATAACACATGGAACTGATTTTTTACATTATACTAGTAGTGCATTAAGTTTTTTTCTAAATGCAACTTCTAAATTAAACAAGCCAGTTGTTTTAACTTATAGTCAAAGAAGTATTGATAGGGCAAGTAGTGATGCTAATTTAAATTTACAGTGTGCTGCTATGGCAGCTAGTTCAGATATTGCAGAAGTAATGTTAGTAGGACATGCAACAAGTAATGATGATTATTGTTTAGCAATGCCTGGAACAAAAGTTAGGAAATTACATTCTTCTAAAAGAGATGCTTTTAAAGTTGTAAATGGGAATGCATTTGCAAGAATCTATCCAGATAAGGTGATTAAAGAAAGTGATTATAATTTAAAGAATACTAAAAAATGTAAGAGTGATTTAAAATTTAATAATAATGTGGCATTAGTTAAAATTTATCCTGGCCAAGACCCAAAGATTTTAGATTTTTATGTTAAAGAGGGTTGTAAGGGGTTAGTTTTAGAGATGTCTGGTTTAGGACATGCACCAACTAAAAGAGCAAGAAAGAGTTGGACTAGCAAATTAAAAGAAGTTCAAAAAAAAGGACTTATAGTTTGCGCTACTGCTCAAACAATTTATGGTAGGTTAAATCCCTTAGTTTATTCTAATGGAAGAGAATTACTTGGAACAGGAATAATTTATTTAAAAGATATGTTAGCTGAAACTGCACTTGTTAAGTTAGGATGGGTTTTAGGTCATAAGTCTTGGAGTAAGAGTAAGGATATTGTTAAGGAAAAGATGTTAAATAATTTTGATTGTGAATTAAATGATAGATTAGAAGAATAATTATTTCTTTTTCTTTGATATCTTTCTTTCAATTCTATTTAGCTGTTTCTGAATATTCTCTATTTCTCTTTCAGATTTCCTATTTATAGCATAATCATACTCTGCCCTTTGTCTATCTCTTTCTGTTTGCCTATTTTGACTCATAAGGATTACTGGTGCTTGTATAGCTGCTAAGCAGGACAGTACAAGATTTAATAATATAAATGGATATGGATCCCATGTTTTCCCAAATAAAATCCATGCAGTATTAAAGGACATCCATAAAAGAAGAAAGAATAAGAAACTTAGAATAAAAAACCAACTACCTGCCCATTTTGCAATAAAATCTGCAGCTTTTTGGCCAAATGTTTTAGGATTTACCTTAAATTTATTTCTAATTTGTTTTACACTTTTTTTAATTGATTTTATCCTACTTTTTTTAGATTTCCTCTTTTTTGCCATGTTTATTTAAGTAATTAATAAGTTATAAATCTTCTTGTAAAATATGATGTTATCTTTTGTAACTGGATAGGAGTTACATATAGAAAGGTTTATAAGTAAGAAACTGTTTTTAAATATACTAAATAGGTTAAATAAAATTAATATGACAAAAGAATATATTGCGCCGGAATTAAAAAAAGAAATTCAAATTAAGATGGATAAGATAGAAGGAAATCCAAATTTTTATGAGGAAAGAAAAAAAATTATTGAAGATAAGCTGTATAAACTAGGAGATGTTCATTCTTTTTGGATTGAATACCCTGAATTAAGAGAAGATTATTTATTGCATAATAAAAAGGAAAAAACAATAGAAAAAATGGCTAAATTAGGAATAAGATCCATAAAAGATGGTTGGTATTTTCTTATGGATAGGGGACGAAGAAGTGACTTTGTAGATGTATTTGATAGTTATAGTTTAGAGAGATTAAATGTTTTAGTGGATAGAGATAAGAAGAGGATTAAAAAACCTAAACCCGGAAAAGGATTTAGACAACCAGGACGTTTTGATAATGTTAAATTAAATATCCCAGGATATACTGTACCTAATGCTAAGAAGGTCCCTAAAAAGATTAGTGGACTATTAGAAAATGTTAAAGATATGTATAAAGAAAATCCTTTAGAATCAGGCATACTGGCTCATTTAGGTATTGCATCTATTCAACCTTTTAATGATGGTAATAAAAGATGTGCAAGATTAGTTAGAAATAGGATTTTAGAAGATGCAGGATATCCACCTGCAATAATTCCTACAGGAGAATCTGTGTTTTATAGAAGTTTATTTGAACAGGCATTTCCTGCTTTTGAGAAACAGGATATAGATGGAATGAGGGAGTTTTTTAATTATGATGCAAGTAAAGTGAATAATGCATTAGATGAGATAATTAATGACTTAAATATCAATGTTCCTGAATTAGATGAATTAGATGATATAGAAAAAGTTTAATTAAAAAGAAGTTCAATCTTAAGTTTTATTAACTATTCTTTCTATTTTTATTTATGACTGAAAAAAAATCTAAGTTAGATTATAATAAAATAGGTTTTAAGTGTGGTTTAGAAATACATCAACAATTAGATACTCATAAGTTATTTTGTAATTGTCCTAGTATTTTAAGAAGTGATGAACCAGATTATACTATTACTAGAAAACTTCACGCTATTGCAGGAGAATCGGGTAAGGTAGATGTTGCTGCGGCTTATCAAGCAGAATTAGATAAAGAATTTGCTTATCAAGGATATAAAGATACTAATTGTCTTGTTGAATTAGATGAGGAGCCACCACATAAAATTAATTCTGAAGCATTGGAGATAGCATTGAAGATAGCCATTTTACTTCATTGTAAAATACAACCTATTACTCAAATAATGAGAAAGACAGTTATTGATGGTTCAAATACAAGTGGTTTTCAAAGAACAGTTATGATTGCTAGAGATGGTTATATAGAAACTCCAGAAGGAAAGATAGGGATTAATTCTATTTTTTTAGAAGAGGATTCTGCAAGACCTGTTTCTAGAGATAAAGAGAGTGAGCAAGTTGTTTATAAGTTAGATAGATTGGGAATACCATTAGTAGAGATAACAACTGACCCAGATATTAAAAATCCTAAACAAGCTAAAGAAGTTGCATTACATATAGGTGATGTTTTAAGAAGCTGTAAAGTTAAAAGGGGTATTGGAACAATTAGGCAGGATGTAAATATGTCTATAGAAAATGGAAATAGGGTTGAAATAAAGGGCATGCAGGATATGGATATATTTTTAGATGTTTTAAGAAAAGAAGTAAAACGACAAAAGAAATTAATTTCTAGGGATAAAAAAGTTAAGGAGGAGGTTAGAAACGCTCTTTCAAGTGGAAGGACAGAATTTTTAAGACCTATGCCAGGAAGCGCAAGAATGTACCCTGAAACAGATTTACCTTTATTGAGAATACATAGAAATTTTATTAATAAGGTAAAAGAAAATTTACCTAAATTAAGAAGTGTAGAAAAAAAGGAATTAGAGAAAAAAGGATTAAATAAAGATATGATTAGGTTATTGTTTAAACAAGATAAACTTCAGGAATTTAAGGAATTAATAGAGGTTTTTAATAAGCCACAACTTATTGCAAAAGTTCTTTTAATGTATCCTAAAGAAATTTCAAAGAGAGAAGATATGCCTTTAGATAAAATAGAAAAAATCTTAAGTTTAGAGGTTTTAAGTTTTATTTTGGATTCTGTAAAGGAAAAGAAAATTTCTAAGAAAGATGTAAAACATGTTTTGAAGAAAATAATTAAGGGGGATAGTGCAGAAAATGCAATTAAAATTGAAAAAGTAGATGTTAAGGATATTGAAAATAAAATAAGGAAGATTATTAAGGATAAACCAGGATTAAGCGCTAATGCTTATATGGGAATGGTGATGAAAGAGTTTAAGGGAAAAATTGATGGCCAAGAAGCTATGAAAACAATAAAAAAATTAATCAATTAGGTTTTTAAATAGATTTCACATAAATATATTATGAAATATAGATTAAGGAGACATAGTGTTATTATCGCAGTCCTTTTTGCATTAATTATTTCTTTAGGTTCTGCAGCATATCGTTTTGTAGAAGGATGGAGCATATTAGATTCAATTTATTTTGTAGTTGTAACTGTAACAACAATTGGTTATGGTGATTTAGCACCTTTGACTATGGGGGGTAAAATACTTACAATTTTCTTTTCATTTTTTGGAATAGCTATGGCTTTTTATGTTATATCTGTTATTAGTGGTTCATTGTTCAAGAAGCATATGGGAAGAAAAGTTGGAGAGATAAAAAAAGATATAAAGAAAGAAGAAGAACTTCAGGATAAAACTAAGAAGAAAAAATCAAAGAAAAAGAGATAATTTAATAAATGGTTTTGCTAATTTTATAGTATTGGAGAATAATATGTTACGTACACATAAGCTAAATGAGGTTAATGAGAAACTTGCAGGTAAGAAAGTTAAACTTACTGGGTGGGTTGACACAATAAGAGAACATGGAAATGTGATGTTTATTGATCTTAGAGATAGATATGGAAAAGTTCAGATGGTTATTTCTAAAAAAGCAAAGGAACAGTTTGAAAAGGCTAAAAAATTGACTCTAGAAAGTTGTATTGGTATTGAAGGAAAGGTTAAGAAAAGACCAAAAGGAACAGTTAATGATGATTTGGATTCAGGAAAAGTAGAGATTGGAATTGAAAGTATTGATATTTATAGTATTGCAGGTATGCTTCCTTTCAAGCCTTCAGATGCAGGGGATATTTCTGAAGAAATAAGGATGAAATATAGGTATTTGGATTTGAGGTCTAAAAGAATGCAGAAGAATATTCTTCTTAGAAGTAATGCTCTTAGGTCAGTAAGAAAGTTTTTCCATGAGAATGATTTTGTTGAAATAGAAACACCTATTTTAGCTAAGTCTACTCCAGAGGGAGCTAGAGATTATATTGTTCCTTCAAGAGCATCAGAAGGCAAATTTTATGCATTACCTCAAAGTCCACAGTTATTTAAACAAATGTCTCAGATTTCTGGGTTTGACAAATATATTCAAATTGCAAAATGTTTTAGAGATGAAGATTTAAGAGCAGATAGACAACCAGAATTTACACAGATTGATGTTGAGATGTCCTTCATTGAACAAGAGGATATAATTAATTTAATGGAGAAGATGATAGAAAAGATATTCAAGGATGTTTTAAATATTAATATTAAAATACCTTTTAAGAGAATTTCATATAAAGATGCTATGAAAAAATATAATACAGACAGCCCTGATTTAAGGGAAGAAACAGGTGAAAAGTTTGCTTTTTGTTGGATTGTTGATTTCCCATTGTTTGAGTATAATGATGAAGAGAATCGTTATAAGAGTATTCATCATCCTTTCACTAGGCCTAAAATGAAGGACTTTAAGAAAAAGCCAGAAAAATCTAGAAGTCTTGCATATGATTTAGTTTTAAATGGAAATGAAATAGGGGGAGGAAGTATCAGAATTCATAATTTAGATATACAACAAAAGGTTTTTGATGTTTTAAATATTTCAAAAAAAGAAGCTAAAGAGAAATTTGGTTTTTTATTAGATGCATTAAGTTTTGGGGCTCCACCTCATGGAGGAATTGCTTTTGGATTCGATAGGTTAGTCGCTATAATGGCTGAAGAAGAGTCTATTAGAGATGTAATTGCCTTTCCAAAGAATAGTGAAGCTAAAGATGTAATGTTAAATGCACCTTCTGGGGTAGATAAAGAGCAGTTGAAAGATGTTAATATTAAATTGGATCTGCCTGAAAAAAAGAAAGAGAAAGAGAAAAAGAAAGATAAGAAAAAAGTTAATAAAAAGGCAAAAACTAAAAAAAGCAAAAAATTTAACTCTAAAAAGTCTAAGAAATAAACAAGATAAAAATAATTCTTAATTTTAATGATTGTATTTCTGAATTAGAGTAATTTTTATTTATTTTTACTATCTTTTAGGGGATAGAAATGTTTAAAAGCATAAAACCTTCTTATCAGTATTTTAAATTGGAGGGAAAAATAAAATGGAAGACGAAGAAACATATGAAGAAGATGAAGAAGATGAAGATATGGAAGAAGAAGACGAAGATGATGAAGACGACGAAGAAGATTATGATGATGATTATTAAATGATCTTATTTTATTTCTTTTATTTTTTATTTTTTTAAAAATATCCTTATCCACTCTGGGATAGTTATGAATCCTTATATATTAGTGTTGGTTTTATTTTGTATG
>CAZRJP010000026.1:0-7762 GCA_964600865.1 Candidatus Woesearchaeota archaeon
ACTACTACTACTACTACTACTACTACTACTACTACTACTACTACTACTACTACTAACTATTATTATTATTTTATTAATTATTATAAAAAATAAAATTAAATGTATACTCTTAAAACCATATATTTCTACAGATAAATTTATAAACATAATTAATTTGTTGAATATATGCAAGAAAAAAGTCCTTTCTCCGCATTAGTGGGAAAGATGATTGTAACAAAAGAAGGTAAAAGATTAGGTTTTGTTAGAGATATATTAATTGAAACCCGTTCTGGAGAATTAATTAGTGTTGTAATAAAAGATGCAACAGTATATACTAAAAATCTTAATTTAGAAATGAGTGAATCTAATGAATATTTAATACCTTATTCTTCAATTATTGCAATGGGAGATTTTTTAATTGTATCTGAAGAAGATTTAATGTAATTCTTAATTTTCATTCACTTTTATTAATTATAATATATTCTACAATAAATAAAATCAAATATTGAATTCTAAATAATATAAATATTTAAAAACATAGTCATTTAATACTTATTATGAGAGTAGTAGCTTTTAATTTCAGAAAAATAAATGTTGAAAAAAAATCAGATTCTATGAAGAATGCTAAAATAGATTCTAGATTAAATATAGATACTATTGAAAAAGTTGATTCTTCTATGGTTTCAGATAATGAAATAGTATTAAAGATTAAGTTTGATTATAATATAGAATATAAAGAAGATTTAGCAAATATCGAATTAAAAGGAAATTTATTAATTGTTTTAGATAAAAAAGAAGGTAAAAAAGTAATAAAATCCTGGAAAAAGAAGGACCTTTCTGAAAAGTTTAAATTAGGTATATTTAATTTTATTTTAAAAAGATCTAATGTAAAGGCACTATCTCTAGAAGAAGATATGGGTCTACCATTACATATACCTTTACCAAGTTTAAAGAAACAAAACAAAAAAGAATAAATTTTTAGTTATTATTATTATTATTATTATTATTTTTACTACTACTACTACTACTACTACTACTACTACTACTACTACTCTCTCTCTCTCTCTCTCTCTCTCTCTCTCTCTCTCTCTTCTCCTTATAATATAGAATATAGCCCTTACCTATTATTTTCTTTGTTTGAATCTAAACTAAATGTTTTTAAAAATAGTAATCATAATTTACTTATGAAAATCTCTAAGGAAAAGAAGGATAAAATTTCTGAACAGATAATCGCTTATCTATATTCTGTTCACCCTAAGCCTCAATTTACAGCATATGTTGCTAGAGAGATTGCTAGAGATGAGGAGTTTGTTAAAAAATTATTAAAAAATCTTAAAAAGAAAAAATTAGTTGTAGAGATAAATAAGAATCCTGAAGGAATAAAGTATAAGAGAAGATCAAGATGGAAATTATCTCCAAGAGCATATAGTGTTTACAAACAAGCAACATAATTGATTTACCTTACTTCCTCCTTTTTACTTGTTTATTCCATATTTTACACTATTTTACCTTATTTTACTTACATGTCCTAGACTGTCCTAACATAACATTAATTATATTATCTATTCATTTGTTTTAACTAACTAACTAACTAAATAAGAGATAAGACTAAAGAAGATCTATAAGCTATATAATATATTATCCTAAAATTTTTATAGTTCTTAGATTAAACAGAGATATGGATCCTATAAAAAATTCTTTTAGTAAGGTAAAAAGAGATATAGATGAACTTAAACAAGAAATTTCTAATATTGAGTTTAAAATAGCTAAAAACAACAATCAAATGCTTGAAATGTGTAAAATAATTAAAGATATAAACAAAAAGATAGTTGATTTAGCGGAAAAACAGGATTCGACACAAAAACACATAAATCAGACACTTTCGACACATATTTCGACACATAGGGACCTTTTTAAGGCTTTAAAACACCAAAATTTAGGTATTTCCACTCGAAATGAAGGGGCTTCGACAGACAGACAGACAGACAGACAGACACACAGACAGACACAAAAAACACCCCAAAATCCAAGAAATAAAAGATTTCAACGTCCAATTAAACAGGAAAATCAATCCTACATACATCAAAAAAATCAAATAACTATGGATGAGCCGGAAAATCAAGAAAACAAGAAAAAAGAAGGAGATTCTGTTAAAAATGCTGCAGATATTTTAGATTCTTTAGATAATATAAAAAAAGAAATAAGACACAAGTTTAAACGTTTAACAGACCAAGAATTTTCTATTTTCTCCTCTATATATCAATTAGATGAGGAGAAAGGGTATACTACATACAAAACCCTTGCACAAAGATTAAACCTTTCTGAAAGCTCTATTAGAGACTATGTAAGAAGAGTGATCAATAAGGGTATTCCATTAGAAAAAACAAAGATAAATAATAAATCAATTAGGTTATCTATCTCTTCTAACTTAAAAAAAATAGCCAAATTACCTACAATAATGAAGTTAAGAGACATATAATCGTGCTAATTTTTCCCATTATTTTAATAGAATCTAAGTCTAACTATAAATATTCGGTGAAGAGAATAACTTCTAATACTATTCCTTTCTTATTTTTTTGATTTTTTTACAGTGTTTTTATAAAAAACCATTTTCTTTGATTTTTGCCTTTTCTTAGGCTAATCCCCTCATTTTTTTCTTTTTTCTTCACTCACTTTTGTTTTTTGATTTTTTAGTGTTTTTTCTTTTAAGCCCAAGTACCCTATTCTTTTGGCCTATTTATCTTAAAATTTTGTTTAATTCTCACTTTTGAATATAATTTTCTTTAATTTAACTCTTTTTTCCGCCTTTTTTCTTTTTGTTGTTTTTCTTAACTCTCACTTTTTGCTTTTTGAGGAGCTTTTCCTTGTCTTTTTCCCCGATATAGAGCCTTTTTTTGCCGTTTTTCTCTACTTTTTCCTCTATTATCTCACTTTTCTGTTTAATTCGGTTTATTTGCCCCCTAATAGTGGATTTCTTTTTCCCTAGCATTGCTGCTAGGTCTTCATAACTTAATTTCATATCTGAGTTAATCAAAACCCATATTATTGCCCTTTCTGTTATTGAAAATTGTCTTAAATTTGGTGTTTGAACACCCGTTTGAACGGCTGTTTGCACACCCTCAACAGCTGTTTGTTTATTGGACAGCCGTTTAGGTGTTTTAAACACCCTGTTTGTTTTCATCTCTCCAATAAAACTCATAGCGTTTTTTAGTCCTTCTATTTCTGTTTTTATCGTCGACAAATCTTCTTTTAGGTCACTTATGTCTTTTTGTTGCAAATTTTTTTCAGAATCTAGGTGTTTGATCCAACCACTTACTGATTGAATATCTTTTTTTACTTCTTCAAAACCCTTTTTTGTAGAATCCTCTAATTCATCCACCTTTTTTTTGCCAAATAACCAGCCAAAAACCATAATATACTTTAGAGAATATAGTTTAAAAACCTTTTCTTCCGTCGACAAACCGTTTAATTTTATCGTCGACAAATGAAAAAAGAAAATTAAAAAAATAACAAAAAATGTGTCTAAAAACAGGGTGTTTATTCCAAAAAACAGACATAAACAGGCTGTTTAAACAGCCTTGGACAGCCTTAAACACCTACATTTATCTAAAAAATATCCTAAAATAAAACATAAAAAAATAAAACTAAAAAACTCCTAAAAATTATTATCTAAAAAACCCCGTCGACAAAATCAATTAAACAGCTTTGGACAGCCTTAAACACCTGTTTAAACACCCTAAATAGACACATAAAAAAACATGTGTCGAAGCCAGTAAGACACATATTAATCTAACGAAGCTAACCTAAGTGCATAATCCCCCCAAAGAATTAAATTAATGCAAAAAAATTACTGCGAAAAACATATTTTTAAATCATACAAATCATTATAAAGTTTTTCATACAATAAAATATAAGTTAAAACAAAAAATAATCAATAAAAATAATATCTTAAAAAACATGGTAAATAAAACAACAGGCCAAGAATATAACAACCTTAATCAGGAAGGATGCACTCCAATAAAAAGTTTTTATGCATCCAATACACAGGAACTTCAAAAAAGAAGAAAAGATCCTGGCTTTAGACAAAGGGAAAAAGAGATGGGAAAATGGGCATATAATGAAGATAAGGCATTAGAATCAATTAATTTGGGTCTTTTCAAAAGATGCTTCTTAGACCTATTTGGAATTGCCTCCTTAGAGGAGACAAATCCCAGAAGAGTAAGTTATAACACACAAACAGAAGAATATTCTTTCAATTCTTCAGACTTACTAGAAACAAAAAATCCCGTTTATATGCGTAGGCGAATAAGGGAGTTTAATAATAAATAACAAAGATAACCTAAGTGAACAAATCAAATTAAAATAATAAACAAAATGACAAAACAAACATTGTTAACTAAAACATTTGAAGCTGCAAGAGCCTTTTTTAGAAACACAAGAACAGATACAAGAATCAGAGACAACCCCTTTTCAATAGAGGGAATACCTTTTCTAAAGGAAACAAGATACTTTACAGCAGATACTGGAAGATTATTTCAAAAGAGTTATTCTAAAGCAACACAAAAAGATCTAGAAAAATACCCTTATGTAAAGATTCCAAAAAAAGAGATTCATCTTCCAACAGGTTTTGCAAGAACAATGAGTGAAATTCTAAATTCTAAAGAAAATACAAATGAATATGCACAAAGCTAACCTAAGGTAATAAAATAATGCCATATTCTCCCTCATTTAAATTTTATGAGTAAATGGTTCGTACAATCTGTATTATCAGTACCATGTCAAAACTGCTTAGGAGTCACGCAAATTTATATAAAATTCAAACCTAATTATATTAAATAAATATAATAAAAGATTATTAGTAACTACAAAAAGATAAAATAAATAAATGTAATGACTAAAATGAAAAAAGAAGAATTCCTAAATAAAATTAGAGTTGAATTAAAGATTTCAAAAAATTCAAAACACACTATTAGAAATTATTTAAGATGTAATAAAGAGTTAATAGAATTTACAAACAAACAACCAAAAAAAATTAATGAGGAGGATATTAAAGAGTATATGGCAGAAAACCTATCAGAACAGGCTTCCTCCACTATAATGGTCTTTCTAAGTGCGATTCGGTTTGCATATACAAATATTTTAGGTAAAGATATAACTGCAGGTATAAAACGTCCTAAAAAAGATAAAAGACTTCCATCAGTCTTAACAAAAGAAGAAGTGAAAAAATTAATTGATTTTACTTCTACTAAAAAAAGCAAATTGATGATTCTTTTAATATATTCATGTGGTTTACGTGTTTCTGAGTTAGTGAATTTAAAAATTAATGACCTTAATTTTGATGAAATGATTGGTCATATAAGGCAAGCAAAGGGGAGAAAGGATAGAGTATTTAATATTCCAAGGAGATTAAAAAACAAATTAAGTAAACAGGTATGTAAGCAGAGAGATAAAGAAAAAGAATATTTATTTACTGGGCCAAAGGGCAAACTTTCATCAAGAAACATACAAAAAATAGTTAAAAATGCAGCAAAGAAAGCAGAAATAAACAAAGATGTTCATCCACACACCTTAAGACACAGTTTTGCAACACATTTGTTAGAGGATGGAGTAGATATAAGAATGATTCAGAAATTATTAGGTCATACAGATCTTTCTACCACACAGATATATACTCATATTTCAACAAAAGAATTAAAGAAAATAAAAAGTCCTTTTGATAATTTTTAATTTATATTTCTTATCCAATTAAGAGCATCTTCAGCAATTTGTTCTAATTTTTTATCTCTTGAAATTGGAGAAACCCCTTTAAAATCCTTTTTTGCATGATAGTTTAGAAATTCTTCTGCCTCATCTTTTGTTAAATCTTTTTTTATAAATGTCTGAGGTATTTTATAGTGATTCTTAACATTTTTAACATGCATTTTATTTTCTTCAGGAATAATTTTTATTTTTTGACATATTTTTTCATAAGGAGTTTCAAATCCCTCATATTTTTCAATTTCCTTTAGAAGAACATAATTTTTATTTGAATCAAATAGCATTGGCTCTGGCATTATCTTTGTGTCTTGCATTATTTTATCTTCCATATAAATTTAGCCATCAAAGGATATAAAAACATTATTGTGTTTTACTTTTTATGAAAAAAGAAAGATTAATTTTTCTAATAATTTTAGGTTTGATATTTGTAATTATTTTGAATAATAGTTTTTTGAATAAAGAAATAGATAGTGAAAAAGATAAAGAATGTTTAGTCAGTGCAGGATATAATTGGAATGAAACAATCCAGGCATGTATAAGAGAGAGGGAAATAAATTCTTCTGAAAAGAGGAAAGCAGTAAAAATAGCCTCTGAAACAATCAACAGAAGAGAATCATTAACTCTTTTAACAGTATTAAAAAAAGAATGTGAAGGATGTTATGATGTTTTTTTTACTTATGAGAATAAAATTCCTTTTGTAATTTCTTTAAAAAATTGGGAAGCAAATAAAGAAGTAACATTTTGCACAGAGGAATCTAGGACAGCAGATGTTTGTGTAAGCCTATATGATCCTGTTTGTGGTTGCACGTATAAGGATGAATGTTCTACTTATTCTAATAATTGTGTTGCTTGTTTAAACGACTCTGTACAGTATTATTTTAAAGGAGAATGCTGAAATGAAAATACCTATTAGAAAAGGACTAGGTTTTGGGTTAACTTCTGGGATAATCACAACATTAGGATTATTAGTTGGATTAAATTATGGAACCAATTCAAAAAAAGCAGTTTTAGGAGGTATTTTAGTTATTGCGATTGCAGATGCATTGTCAGATTCACTAGGAATTCATGTATCTGAAGAAGCAGGAAGCAAAACAACTACTAACAAAGAGATTTGGGCATCAACTTTTTCTACCACATTCTCCAAGTTCTTATTTTCATTAACATTCGTTATACCTATTTTATTGTTTAGTTTAGACTTGGCAGTTGCAATAAGCATTGTTTGGGGGATACTCCTTTTATTTTTCTTTAGTTGTTATATCGCTAAAAAAAGAAAGGAAAGCCAATTAAAAGCAGCCTTTGAACATATTTCTATTGCAGTAGTGGTTATTATCATAACTTATTTTATTGGTAATTGGATTTCTTCTTGGACAATTTAACTGTTTAAAACAGGTGTTTAAACAGCAAACAGTAAATAAACAACCATTTTGATTATTGTTTTAAATGATAAAAAACCTTATAATCCTTTTTTTATTTTTAATTCCACTTAAAATGAAAAGAGGTCTTTCTGAAATTCTTTATGTAGGAATAGATGAATCTAACCATGGAAGGTTTCCAGAAGTATTTACTGCAGTAATTTCTAATTTGAAAAATGACGCAATTAAGAGGAAGTATATGAAAAAGATAAAAAAAGATTTTAAAAGATTTCCTCATGGACAATATAGAGATTATACCTTTTTACTTGCACAAAAAGTAGATTATGAAAGAATCCCTTCAAGAGAAATGATTGGAACTGTAATTGGCAGTCTTATTGTAGAGGATATTGATTCAAGGCATACAGAGAATTTAGAGATTTATTTAGATGGAGGTCATTGGACTCCCTCTTCCCAGATTTACACAAGAGATTATGTCTCTGATATTCTTTCTATTTCTAAAGAGAATTTGCAACTGAAAATAGGAAAAGATTTAGATAGGAAAAGATACGTTGTGAATTTAGCAGATCAACAGGCAAGAAAAATCCACAGAAAATGGTCCTTGGAAAAAGCAAGCAAAAGTAAAAGAAAAAGAGATTTGTTAAAATAATAAAAAA
>CAZRJP010000026.1:7862-9568 GCA_964600865.1 Candidatus Woesearchaeota archaeon
TTCTTTAGATTCACTAGAATCTTCCTTATTGTCTGAAACCTTAGATTCTTCTGTTTCTTCTTTGGATTCAGATTCCTTTTCATTTGAACTTTCTTCTAATTTTTCTTTAGAATCAGCTTCAGGAACCTTTTCCTTGTTTTCTTGTTCGTTCATTCTTTCCTCCATTCTAACTATCTAGCTTCTTGCTAGTGTGTAATCAAATTTAAGATGCTTTTTAAGGTTTTGTATTCATAATTTATATAAACAATCTTTTCATATATATTCCATGGAAGAGGTATGTATTAAGTGTGGGCACAAGGAGGCAAATAAAAAGAAATTTGGATTATATTTTTGTGATGTTTGTTTAAAATTTTGTCCCAATCATCCTGAAAAAGTAGATGAATATATTGAAGAGAAAGTAGATTCAAAAGTATTAGATTCTTTTAGAAAATATGCTAAAACAAGAGGACAACAACAAAAATCAGGGATGATTAAAAAAGCATCTCAAGGAAAAGCAATGTCAAGAGCACCTTTTGGATATGTTTTAAGAAACGGCAAATTAATTCGTGCAAAGAATTCAGAAGAAGTTCAAGAAATTTTTGAAGCATTTCTAAAAAAAGATTCAACACTTAATAAAATTGCAAATGAATACAACCTTTCTGTAAATGGATTAAAAAAGATTTTAAGAAATTTTACATATATAGGCAAAATAAAATTTGATAATCAGATTTATGATGGAAATCATAAGCCATTAATTTCTTCTATACTTTTCAATAAGGTTCAAGAAAAATTAGATAAAATAACTAAATAATTATCTATAAGAAGACTGTCTTTTTGCTCTAGCTTTACTATCTCCTGGTTTGTTAGGCTCTTTTCTTCTAACATCTGCAACTAATAAATGTCTATCATATTCAGAATAAACATCCTCTAATTTTTTAGATTCAGTGAACTTAACAATAGCCTTTGCTAATGCCAACCTAGCTGCCTCAATCTGCCCTTTTTCTCCACCACCCTTAACATTAATTTTAACATCAAAATTATTATGTCCCAATACTTCCTCAGCAAGTCTTAATGGTTCTTCAATGTGTAATTGATTAAATTTATCAAGAGTTTTATAATTTCTTTTGTTGATTGTTATTTTTCCTGTTCCTTTATCAATTAAGGCTCTTGCAATTGCAGTTTTTCTTTTTCCTGATGCTACTTTCATTTTGAAACCTCCTCAACCCTGATAAAATTAAATGGTTCTTCTTTCCCACCCTTTATTAATTTTTTCTCTCTAAATTCTCCTGGAATCTCTTTATAACATTTAATTCTTTTAAAGGCCTTTTTTCCTCGGCCTTTTCTATGATTAGGTAACATTCCCCTTATGGCCCTTTTTACTATTCTTCTAGGGCTTTTATGATGCTTAGGACCTTTCTGACTATGACCTATCCTACTCCTTTTTATAAGAAAGTCTTTCTCAATACTTTTTTTCTTACCAGAAATAATAACATCCTTACAATTAACAACAGCAATTTTCTCTCCTTTTAATGCTTGTTTAGCAACATAACTAGATAATCTTCCTAATCTTGCTCCAGTTCCATCTATTATTTTCATTTTTCTCCTATTATTTTTATCCCTTTTGCTTCAGGATTAGATTTAATTTCATCAATCATAATTTTAAAATCAATTCCAGCATTTTTTAATTTATCTCTTGCTTTTTTTGAAAAATTTAATGCAACAACTTT
>CAZRJP010000027.1:0-7567 GCA_964600865.1 Candidatus Woesearchaeota archaeon
AACTAAACCCCATTTCCTTGGTTTGTTCTACATCATCTTTAACCTTTCCAAGATACCTAGATTTAACATTTCCATCCTTATCTCTATAATTTTCATACAAATAAGGGCCATACTTTTTTCCACCTCTTACAACAACTCTTTTATGACTCATAATCACCTCATAATTATAAATATATGTAGTATAAATAGTTTTTAAATGTTGTTTTAATAAGAAAAAGAACTCTATAGTTAAAAAAGAATTATACTACAAAATTATAAGGGTTTTAAGAACTTGTAAGAAGTTTCTTTGCCTGATTTGCAATATGCTGTTGAAGTTGTTTCTTTTTCTTCTTCATTTCCTTTTCCTTTTCCTTCAAACTTTCCTCTAACTTCTGTTTATATTCTTTATCTAATTTTTTCTTAATTTTTTTCCTCTGCTTCTTTGATTCTGATTCTAATTTTTCCTTATATTTCTCTTTTATTTTCTTTGAATTTTTAGATATTTCATTTTTCATATCTTTTTCAAGTTTCTTTTTCTCTTCTTCTAAATCTTCTTCCTTATTCAAATATTTATCCTTGATTTTACTCAAAAAACTTTTCTTTTCCTCTTCTAACTCTTCTTCCTTACTCTTTTCTTTTTTTTCAAGTTTCTTTTCCTCTTCCTCTAGCTCTTTCTCCTTATTTTTCTCCTTTTTTTCAAGTTTCTTTTCCTTTTCCTCATATTTAGCAGAAAGTTCATCAATTAAATGTTTCTTCTCTTCTTTTAATCTTTTAGCATCTTCACGAATTAATTTTTGTATAAGTTGTTTTCTTTTTTTATCTAAAGCATCACCTAATTTATCCTTAAATTTCTTACTAACTTCTCTCTTTAATTCATTTTCAACTTTTCTTTCATACTTCTTATGAAACTCGTCAACTAAATCCTTGTATCTCTTAGAAAATATCTCTTCATGCTTTTCTAAATCTGATTTTAATTCCATATCCATATTCATCTCTTTAGTTTTTATCCTTTCAGTTAATTCTGCTTTTATTTCATCAATAAAATCAGAGAATTTAGTATCTACTAAAATCCCTACTCCAGAATCAACCTTAACCTTAGATGCTTTAGTATGTTCAGAAAAATCTTTTTTAATCTCATTTAATTTCTTTTCTAACTTAGGAATATCTCTAACATTCTCAACATCATCTGAAGAAAGTTGTTTCTTATACTGTTTTCTCTTTTTCTTTATTTTATCCTCTAACTCATTAATTTTTTTCCTTAAAATCTTTTGGTCTTGTTCAACAGATTTAGATTTCTTTAAAAGCTTTTTAGTATGTTTAGATTTAACTGCCTTACGAGAGTGTTTTCTCTTAATTGCCCTCTCCAACTTGTTTAATTCAGTTCTAACTTGCTTTATCTGATTAGTATTTTTTAATTTTGCCTTAATAACCTTAACTTGAGGTGCAAATCCTCTTGTATCCAAAGAATTCAATTCATGTTTCATTGCTTCTAATTTAGCAACTTTCTTTGCAAAATCATCAAAATGTTTTTGTATCTTTTTATGATGAGAACTTTTTTTAGAAGATTTTTTAGATTTCTTTCTACTCTTTTTAGACTTTTTCTTACTCTTCTTTTTATATTTTTTCTTTTTAGCCATTATTAATACAACCCCATAAATCTAAATATCCATGCAAATGCCTGAATAATAGACAATCCAATTGCTATATTTATTTTCTTTTTGATAATTAAAATTGCAATTAAAAATACATTAATTATGCTTCCACTTATTAACAAAATATTTGATATCATTTTATAAATTTGAGTATAATGGATAATAAAAATGGAATCCCACTCATTAAAATACCTCCAATCCAAGTAAGAGTATCATTAGACAAAGCAATTCCAAATCCTAAAAAACTAGCTGCCAAAGTTCCAAATAATATTATTGCAAACCCTGTAACCAATCTTACTTGTCCTTTTTGGTTTATTTTATTCTGCCTCTTTTTTACCATTTTTAATTAAAAGCTCCCATATTTAATAAAATTCCAAGCAATACAGAAATTGCTCCAGATACTAATAATAATTTATATTTTTTGAAAATTAAAGGTAATAAATTAATTATTACTATTACACTTCCAACAAAAATATTTACATTTTCCATTTTTTATACACCTTGTTGAACAACAACCTTAATTAATTCAAAAACCAATCCAAGACTGACAATTAAGCTTCCTAAATTAACATCACCCATTGCTATAAAAACACCTCCACTAATTACTATAATTCCAAATATAATATTTAATAAATCTATTTGCCCCTTTTTATTCTGCCTCTTTTTTACCATTTTTATATTATATTGAGTATTATATACTTTTTAAACCTTATTTTTTTATTCATTTTTAGTTCTGGTTTACTCTAAATTTTTTTGAAAAATTTATTCTATTCAATCTATTTTTTCCTTCTATAATTTATAGTATCTTTCTAAAGATACATTTATTTGTAACCCTTGTTCTTCCATTTCTTCATTAATCTCTTCATATCCTTCTTATTTATTCCATCCACTTTTGCCTCTAGCAATGTAGTATCATATCCTTTCTTCTTCCATTTATCTATTTTATTATCTGACTTTTTCTTTGATTTCTTTTTACTCTTTTTCTTTCTGCCTTTTTTCTTTTTAGATTTTGATTTTTTGCTTTTTTTAGATTTCTTAGACTTTTTCTTGGAACCTTTTTTCTTAACTTTTTTTCTTTTCTTTTTCTGCTTCTTTTTTAAATCCTTAACTTTTCGCTTAACTCTTTTCTTAGCTTCTTTAACAGGAACCTTTTTATTCTCAACTAAAAATTTTTGCTGTTCTAATAAAAATTTTCTCTGTTGATTTAATTCTTTTCTCTGTTCTTCTTTCATTTCTGAATATAATTTATCTCTATCATGAAGAAAATAAATTAATAAACAAATTCCAATAAGAATCAGGATTACAATAAAAAAAATCTCTCCATTAAAAAACAGATTTTTTAAACCACCAAAAAAATGTGAGAATTTTGAAGAAACATTAAATAAGGTTGTTGAAATTCCTACTGAATTTTTATACCTTGCAATTACGGTTACAAAATATGTTCCTTTTTTTAAATCAGCAGGAAGCTGAATTGCATTGGATAATTTAACTTCTTTATCTACAAAAACAGAATCATACTCTGAATAAACTAATTCTCCTTCTGAACTATGTACTAAATACTCTACATCAATACTTGTAGGATTTAATCCCTCAGTTCCAAATGTTAAATCATAAATATTAGACTGAATAATTACTTTGTTTCCTGCATAAGATTCCAGATAAACAGGGGGAACAGTAACATCAACATCAAATAAAATATCTGACGACTCTATTTCAAAAATAACAGGAAGTTTTAAAATTTCCTCCCTAAAATTCATTTTTATAAATCCAAAATGAATTCCTGTATTTAAACCAGAAGAATTAAAGGATAACATAACTTTTTTTGAATCTTCTGAATTCAAATAAAAAGAGTCCTCCTTAAGGGTCACACCATTAAGATTATTTACTTCAAGATTGACTGAACCTTCATCTTCTGAAATAAGTGAAAAAGATTTATCCAAAGTATTTCCTTGTTTTAAAGAAACCTTCACAAATCCCGTATTAGTTCCTAATGCACTCACAATTACAACTGAAAATAAAAGTATTACAATAAAAATCCCAAATAACCTTCCCTCTTTTTTCATCTTATAATAAGATATATTTTAGTATTTAAATGTATTACTATTTTTTACAATTAACTGAACTTAAACAATTTTTCATAATCTTTATGATTCATCCAATCAAGGACTGCTGCAATAATCTCAATTTCTCCTGATTCAGTTAAAGAATAAAGCATTCTCCATGCATTTGGAAGATTATAAATCCAAAGATTATTTATCTTATATTTTTGAATTAATCTTTTTGGAATGAGTTTCTTTTTTACATTTCTTCCAACAAATGCATCTTTTTTCAAAGTTTGTATTGCTCTAATAAGAGCTTTTTTAATAGGATCATTTTTATTTATTGTATTAAAAGATTTTTCTAATGTTTCATCCACAAAGATTACTTTCTTTGATTTCATAATTTGATTTCAGGTCTATTTTTTATTTTATTAAAAAATTCAGGATTCCAAATATAAACAATATAGCCCTCTTTATCATAAACAATTTTATTAATACTTCTAAGATATTCTATTATTACCTGAAATGTTTGCCACATCACTTTTTTTGGAAGTTTCTTAAATAATTCTGTTTTTTTATATTCTCCACTATTCTCATTAATAAAATTCTCTACCATCAAAACTGTTTGAAGTGTTGGAGATCTTGCATTTGGAGATTTTTTGTGTGTTAATTGCATCTTAATCAATAATATCAATTGATATTATTATATAAATCTTCTTATTTTGTATATAAATATTAATTGCAATGTATTACTATTTTTTACAATTAACTGAACTTAAACAATTTTTCATAATCTTTATGATTCATCCAATCAAGGACTGCTGCAATAATCTCAATTTCTCCTGATTCAGTTAAAGAATAAACTATCTCTACTTATCAATCCATTTATCAACCTATCAATCTTTATTTCTATCTATCCATCTCTGTCTAATGAACAGTTTTTATATGATTTGTTCAGTGCACTGAACTATGTGAAAAATTGTATTCCAATAAATTATGGAAACATTTATAAACACTTGGAAACATATGTTTCCATATGGAAAGAAAAATAACCATCTTAAAAACATTTTTTGAAAATCCAAATCAAAAATTTAGTATAAGAGAATTAGCAAGAATATTAAAAATTAATCATACTACAGTCAGACAACATCTTAATAAATTAGTCAAGGAGGGCTTTCTTTTACTAAAAAAAGATAAGATTTATTCTTTTTACCAATTAATACAAAATAAAAAAACATTAAATCTTAAACTCTATTACAATTTGGAAAAAATAAGAAAATCAAAAATTGTTAAAGATTTAGAAAAAAAATATGACTTTCCTGTAATAATATTATTTGGAGGATATGCATCTGCAATGGATGATTCAACAAGTGATGTGGATTTATGCGTAATATCAAATATAAAAAAAGATTTCCCAACAGAAAAATATAAAAGAAAATTAAACAGAAAAGTGAGTGTTCATAAATTTAATAAAGAATTATTTGAAAAATCAAAGAATTTGAATAAAGGATTAATAAATAACATTTGTAATGGAATTGTGTTGTCAGGAGAATTAGAGGTTTTATAATGAATTTTAAATTCACTCTAAATAAAGGTTATGCAAAAAAAGTTATTCCAAATAAAATAAGAGCCTCAAGTTTATTTAAATCATCTATTCAAGCAATCAATACTGCCAAAAATATTCATTTATCAATAAATACTTCAAAAACAATTTTTAAGAGAACTTTATGAAGGATTAAGAGAATATTGTGAAGCAATTGGATATTTAAATGGCTACAAATTTCTAAATCATAAATCAATAGGATTTTTCTTAAGGGACTTCTTAAAAGAAGAATCAATATACAAAAAATTTGATAGGTACAGAAAATTAAGAAATGGCATAAATTATTATGGAAATAACATAGAAATAGAAACTGTTAAAGAAAGTCTTATTGAAATTCCAAAACTGCTAATAAAATTAAAAAAATACTCTAAAAATAAACTTTAATTCTAATTTACTTTCTTAATAATTTCCATTGTCTTTTTCTTAATAAATAAATTACAATTCCTAAACCTAATATGATAAAAGTTCCCACAATTAATAATGTTCCTTTTTTATCATAAATAGGTGAACCAATTTCAAATTGTGTGGAAGATGTTGCAAATGCTCCTGGATAAACTATTTCCAAACCAACAAAATATTTTCCATAAGGCAAACCATCTGTATGTATCTCCTTAACATAATTTTTCTCTCCAAGAACATAAAATGTTTCACTCTCTTCAATATAAACATTTCCTTCAAAATCCTTAATAACATAACTTGCTTTTACATCTACTTTTGCATTAGGCCCAACCTGTAATAAATCAACTTGTGCTTTTAATAACTCGCCAGGTGAAATAAATTTCAACTCCCGTGGCAAAGAAACACCAACATCAAACAAGAAATCTTCACTCTTCACATTTAAGATAACAGGAACCTCAAAACTTGAGCCAAGTGCTTCAAAAATAATCTTTCCAGACAATAATCCTTTATCAAGAGAATTGATATTAATAATAAAATCCTTTGTTTCTCCTTTTTTTATGGAAAGTTTTTTATTAAAATCTACTATATCCTTAATCTCTCCTGTTTTTCTAACATTTAAAAACAAGTCTTTATCTCCAATATTTTTAATTTTCAATACTCTAGTATCATTTATTCCTTTTACAGTTACAATCTCAAGAGATTCTGGAGTAAGTTCAATATCTACAAGTTGCTTGATTACATCTGATGTTGAACCTCCACCACCACCGCCCCCACCGCCATCATCCCCATCATCTGAAGGTATAGAAACACTAAAACTCACATTCTCTGTATAATTATTATTTCCATAACTATCATTACAATAAGCATTCAAAATATAATCTCCATTACTTAAAGACAAACTTCCAGTATACTTTGTTAAATTAGTTGAGTTTGTTAAAGTTGAATTGCTTACACCCTCATTCATACTATATTCACAATAACCTGCTTCATTAAGATTAATTTCAATATCCACATCTCCTGAAGAATAAGTTGTTGCAGTTGGCAATGTAATATTCACCTGAGGATTTATTATATCAACTATAGTAAGATTTTCACTTGAACTATAATCAGAATAATCATCTCCATCAAAAGCAGAAACATTACATGTCCAATTATCTCCAACAGAAGTATTTCCTGAATCAAGTAAAGAAACATTAATCAATTCTCCTTGAGTATAATCATCAGAGGCATTTATACTTAAATTTGTTTGTTTTGTTCCATTTTTATACCAATAACCAGTATAATTTAAAGTATTATTATCTAAGTCAGTTGCATTAGCCCAACAAGTTAAATTATCTGAAGTTAAATTATTTCCAGTTGATGAATTTGCAAATACTTCTTGTATTACTGAAGCAGTATTATTAACAGTAAAACAATACTCTAAAGAGTAATCATCATTTCCTAAAGTATCATTTGCATAATAATACCAACAAATACTATTACCTTGTGAAAGAGTTATATTATCTTGATGAGATGCATTATAAGTTGTATTTCCTAAAATACTCACACTTGTATTTGCCCATGAACCTGAAGCATTTGTTGAAAATATGTAAGTATCTAAATGAGCATCATCTATTGTAATATTTGCAGTAAAGTTTTCATATCTTTTAAATTCATTTGAGGTATTTACTTCACTACTAAATACAGGACTTGATATATCAATAGTAAATACAACACTTGATTTATTTACATTATTTGCAGTATCATTTATCCAAATTGTAACATTATGCTCTCCCTCAGTCCATACAACAGAAGTAATATTATCACCACAACTTGCAAATGTTGTATTTTCTGACATTGAATCATTACTATACCAACAAGTATCAGGATTTATCTCAGTATAAGTGTAATTTACA
>CAZRJP010000028.1:0-7262 GCA_964600865.1 Candidatus Woesearchaeota archaeon
ACTATTGTAACTCATTAAGGTCTTTCCATAGAACTAATTTACCTTTTTTATCTCTTAAAAATAAGGTATCTTGCTTATCTAAATCCATAACCACATATAATTCTTCTTGAGGATTTAAGATTTCATCTGAGAATATTATCTTTTCCCTACCTTCTGCTTTAATACTCCAACCACTAACATCACATTCAAATGAACAGGTATTTTTAACTGACTTTTTCTTATTATTCTCTGTATTACCTAAAACAATACAATCATTACATTTGTGAGTAGATTTTTCACATAAATTCTCTCCATTTTCTAAACACTTTTGCCATGCATCATAAAATTCATCAAAATACTCTCCTCTTCCAGAAGGAAAATAATAATTTGCATAACCTTTTTCAACCATCTCTAAGTTAAGGTTTGCATTATTAAATATTACATATGCTAATAATCTATCATATTTATCGTACTTTTCAGAAGTAGTTTTTAATGTCACATTCTTATCTTTTATCTTTTGAAACAGGTAATCTCCTGCTTCATAAAAATATCTCTCTCCTCTTTCAGGAGAATCTATTCCCAATAATCTGATACTTTCTTCATTTGTTTTAATAGTATCTCCATCAATAATATCTGTCACATAAACTGTTTTTTCATCTCCAAGAAAGTTAATTAAAGAGTTGTCCAAAAAAGCATAATTAATAGTGAATAAGAGGATTATTGCCACACTGATTATTATTATCTCTTTTTTATGTTTCATTTCACACTACACATAACTTTTGAGTTAGGTATTTTATCATCAATTTTTTCAAATATAATCGGTTTATATTCTACTCTTTTATTTCTTATATTCATACTAAAATTAAGATTAATTTGTATTGTCCCTTCTTTAATTTGAGATTTCATATTAAAATTTTGAAGGTTATTTAATTGTTTTTTTGATATTCCAAATAATTTAGAAGCATCAAATATTTGTAATCCTACAATAAAATCCTCTTTATCAAAATCTATAACTAGGTTATGCAACTCAATTGAATGAGAATACTCTCTATTTTTAACCTTAAAGAAAAAAATATCATTTTTAAGGTCATAATCAGATTTGCCAATTTTTTTCAAAAATCTATCCATTTCTTATCTCCTTCCTTTGTTGTTTATTTAAAATATAAAATGTAACTATATAAATCTTATGAGATGTAAGGTCAAGTAATATTCTAAGGTATTTTTTATTATAATTATAGATTACTGCAAGATTATCATTATTTTGCACCCACACTTCTAATGGTCTGCAATTCACTAAAATTCTTTTAAGCTCATTTTCAGTATAGATTTTTCTTTGTTTTTCACTCAATCTAAAGAAGGTATGTGCAGTTGATTCTATATTCTCTTTACCATATTTTTCTATTTTATCTAAGAAACGGGAAACCTTTAATTTACTTTTAATCCTATGTTCTTTAATCATTAGACAATAAATATTATTTTATTAATATAATTTTAGATTGTTTAGTATAGAGTTATTGATTCTTTAAACAATTTAAAAAATTTAGTAAGACTCTTCTCTTTTTTATGTCTCATATTAAAAATGCGAGGGACAGGGTTCGAACCTGCGTAAGCACTAAGCTACAGGATTTCTAACTTTTGAGTTTCCAGTAAAGTTGGAAACCCTAAAATCCATATATTGGATTTTTAAGTCTTAAGTCCTGCCTGTTTGACCACTCCAGCACCCTCGCTTATAAAATTATTAGTAGAACTATATTATAAATATTGCTAATTGAATTTTACTACTTTATTCTTTACTTTTTTTGTTTTGAGTAACTTTAACACCTAATTCCTGAAGTCTTTTAAGGTGCATTTGCATAATGCCTTCGATGTTTTTAATCATTTTAATTAGTTCATTTCTTTCACTAACTAAAGTGTTTAAAGCACCCTGATGAAAGCCAATCTCAGCTTCCTTTGACATTTTAGGTTTTTTATTACCCTCAGTTTTGTCTAAAGCTTTCTCAAGTTTATCTGTTTTCTTTGCCATAATAAAAAATGTTTAAAATTACTTATAAAGTTATGTATTAAGTAAGATTAATTTATAGAATATAAAAGATTATAAATTATTATAGGTTATGAATATAATGAACCCAGAAATAGTTACAACTGTCCTAGGAAAATTTGAAGATGGTGCAGAGATAAATAATGAAACAGAAATGAATCTTCTAAAAAGATATAGTTTGACTGGAATGGTAGAGTTTGGAGTTAGTCTTGAGAATAAAAAAGCACAAGCAAAACTCACTAAAAGAGGAAAATGGTGGATTAAAGACAGAGAGGAATATCATACAGAAAAAATAGGTTTAATTAAGGAAAATGTTTCTAAATTTACTAAAAAGGAAATGAGTTCTATAGAAAGTATTTTGGAAGAAAATAATTTTTTTGAAAAAAGAGCAGGTGATTATAGACACAAAGGTGAAGAAGGAATTAGTATGGAGGTTTTTTCTAATAGAATACAAATAAATAGAGTAGATAAGAGAATTGTTAAGAAAATAATAGATACAAGTAATTTAGAGTATATTACTTTTTTATATAGAAATATTAATTCATCTGGTTTTTTGTTACCAGTTGAGGATTATTTTGATAGAATATACAATTCAGATTCTTAGCAATTTTACATAAATTATTTATACATTAATTTCTTTATAAGTATACATAAATTTATGAAGTAAAAACAAGGGAAAACCTTTATATACTACTGTCACGTAGTTACAATAGAATAATCACTAAAATGGGGCTCTTAAATAGATTATATGAAACAGGTAGAAAGACTAAATTAGCTTTAGGTTTAGCAGGTGCATTAGCTCTATCACCACTTATTTCTGGTTGTGGGAGTGATTCAGGAGATGATTCTACTCCAAAGCCAAATGAGGCTCCTGTATTCAAAACAATTGATTTTCCAACAACATCAATGGAAAACCAAGAATATACTGGAATTGTTGAAGTAGAAGATGCAGAAGGAGATGAAATAACATTAACAGTAGAAGGACCTACCGGACATTATGTTAATCAAATAGGAACAAATGAGTATGAAGTAAAATGGACTCCAGAGGATTTCCAATCAGATGATACACATTATTTTCAATTAGAGATAAGTGATGGATATGACCATAATGGAGATGAAGTAGTAAATAAAGATGATGCAAATATAGAGCCAACTAATTTAATTTATGTAACAAATGTAGAAACAGCTTTAGGAAATATAAAGGCATTTTTAGATGATTCTAATTTAGAGAATATAAGGGTTCAATTTGATTCTACTGATAGAACTTTCACAACATGGACAAATTCAAATGGAAACTGGCAAGTAGAAGATATGCCAGATGGAACTTATGATACAATGATAAAAGACGATAATACTACTCCTGTTTATGATACATATATCCCAGGCAGTTTTATTGTAAATAAAACAAAAGCAGATGAAAGTAAACTTGAAAAAAATTGCAAATTACTTAAAATTGAACATAGAGAATTCTTAAATGATTGTATGAGATATAATGGAGAGTTAAGAAGGTGGAAAAATAAACCATTGTTTAATATTTACACAATTGATGAATATTCTGGAACACAAGTAGATTCTGCAAAGATAGATGAAATAAAAGATGTAATAATAAATGATATGTCTACATTTTGTCAAGATACTTATGATTTTACTGAATCAGATATAGAATTAATAAATGAAGAACAACCAGGAGAATATGAAATAGGATATATTACAATTGGATTTGATGATGGGACTTCCGCTTCAGGACTTAATTCAAGCCAATTTGATTCAGAAGATTATATAACTGCATCTAGCACATCATTTCATACAACAGCAGAGAGGACAGCCCAATTACAAGAATTAACAGAGAATTTAATTGGTTCAGGTGAAACAAATGACCCTGCTTATTTAGATAGTATTTTATATGATATGTTTGAACCTTCAGACCCAGAACCAACAGCAACACAATTCTCAGATAATGATTTAGCAATAAGTAAGGCAGTATATAATCAAGAGTTTCAAAGAGCACATGAAAATGCTTGCCTTGGAGGCGAAGATTGGAATGATTATGACCCGGGATGGGATAATAATCCTGTTATATGGAATGAGTAATTTTATTTTTTAATTCTTAATAGAAATAATTAAAAGGTTTCAATATTATACCAATATCCATAATTAACATCAGAAGTAACTTGGGCACAATAATAGTATTTCCCATTTTCATATTTTATTGGACCCTCTTGTTTTGTATCATCTAAGTATAATCCCTCATTTGATATTGCCTGTGATACAGGAATTGTACATATTCCTGTAGAAAGTGTCCTTTCGCATTCTCCTTTTTTAAAATTAAATGCATACTCCCTAGGACAACAACCACCACCCTCCTCAGTTGTAGTAGTTCCAGGAGGTGTCCAAGAACATGCATTAGGAACAGTATTCCTACAAGAATCTTTGTCTGTAAAAACCTCACAATCTACATCATTTGAACAGCATATTTTTATAGGGTAGCCATTTTCAGAGTAATCACATGTTTCTAAATGGGCATTTTCTTCAGAAGATAATCTAACTATGCATTCCTCATCATTAGTAACATTACAATCTTCTCCTTGTGAAGTATCTACAGCTCTGCATTCCATATTAGAGTAGCATATAGAAGAAGCACCAGAATAATGTTGTGCATTTGCATGAGCATTTGTCTCTCCAGATAAGAATAATACCTCATTACCTCCAGAACAACCATAAGGATTTTCATCACCAACAGGCCAGCCAAATATATCTGAGTGTTTTATTTCTACTTGATAATTAGGGTCATTCCATGTACATCCCCTTTGTCCTTGACAAGTTTCTGCTGAATCAATATCTTCACACGCAGTGGATATCTTACCCCTACAACCACTTGGCTTAAATAAAACAGTAACCCATTCACATCCTTCAGTATTTTTACAACCATATTTATCCTCATCAAAAGTATTACATATAGAACTGAAACATTCCCCCCATCCAAAATATCCACCATCATCCCAATAACATCCATCTTGGCTATTACATTCACCTTCCTGTGAGAACACACAATTTAATGAGTCTCCTTCACATTTTGCTTCAATTGAAGAATCAGGATTATATGTGGCTTTTTGGGCGTGAGCATTAGTGTGTGAAGATATCTTGAAAACCACATCATTTTCATAGGATGGAGGAATAGCACCAGAAACTAAAACAAAATTTACTAATAATAAAAATAATCCTGCGAATACTCCTAAAGCAACTCTCTTTTTCATAGATTAAAATAGAATTTAAGTTTTATAAACTTTCTCATAATGCTAGAGAATATTATCTTTGAAAGAGTCTCAAAAATAAGAGAGTTATTTATATATTCTAATTTATTTTTATAAGCAAGATAAATAAATTTAAAGATTAAAATGGAATCAAATACTCACGAGATAAAAGACCTATTAAATTCTTCTACTTCTTTTTATCAAGATTTACTCGGTTACAAACCAGAACAAACTTCTTTACAAAAAATTCAAGAATCTCAATGGAATGAATTTGCAACACAAAAAGGACTAAATCAAAATTCATTAGGAATTTATTTGCCTAGAAATCAAACAGCAGCCATAAGAAATGAAAACCCTTTAAGTTTATTTCATGAATATTTTGGGCATGGATTATATTGTGAACAATCCTTAGATGGAAGAAAATTAGTTGATTTAGAAAAAAGATTATTAAAAGAAGAAAAACAAAAATTTTCTAAAGGCAAATTTACTTTAGAAGATATTCAAAGGTTTAGACAACAAAACACAACTTTCCAAGATTTGGAAAATTTCAGACAAGAAAATTTAGGCAGATATGAGATCTTTGCAATTTGGACAGAATACTTACTTTCTGGAGAACATGGATTAAGAGATGATTTTGGAAGAAAATATGATTCATTAGTAAGAGAAGAAAAAGAAGCTGTTGATTCTGTTATTAGTTTTAGTGAGCAATATGGAAATTTGGCGACAATGTATGCTCAAGGAATGGCGAGAAGAACTACGGCAGAAAGAGTTAAAGGCTTGTTGGGAGATGTTTATGGAAATGAGGCAGTTAATAATTCAAGACTAGTTTTATTGACTGGAAGCAAAAAACCTTATTCAGATATTGATTTATTTGCTTCTTCAAGTTATCTACAACCTACAAAAAATAATTGGTTAGATTTAGTAGCCTTTGGTGAAGAGGATTTTGAAAGAAGAGTAGAGTTATTTGAGGTTCAAGTAACCCATCCAATTATGAAAGGAGAATTTGTTGCGGGAGATAGAAAATATTTGCAAGAAAAAAGAAGACAACTGCAAGAACAGCCTATCACAGAGGAAGCAATAGAACATAATATCAAAAAAATAAAAGAAAATAGAGAATATGCAAAAAGAACAAATAATGAAGAAGAAAAAAGAGTTTCCATATCTTACTCTCAAACTTACTTAGCAAATGCTTTGGCTTTAAGAGAAGGAAAAAGATTATTTACAAAAGAAGGTTTAATTTCATACTCTTTAAGAGCGTCAGTGGAGGACGACAAACCACCACAATTACAAGGAGATAGAAAAAATGCAACTTGAACAAACTTTAGGAATGTATCAACCAATGCAAATGCAAAGAACTCAGCAAAGAGAAAGAGTTTACACTATTGTAGATTTAGAATCTTTGAGCGCGAGTGCTTTGTATACTGGTGATAGTGGAAGTGGTTTTGGAGAGAGTTTTGGTCTAGGAATTGGATATGTGTTTGATACTCTGAATGTTGATGGAAAAGATATTCAAATGAGATTGAGGGCAGATGAAGGTCATAAAGGATATGAATCTCCTCATCTGAATTTAGAGTATTACGAAAAAGGAAAAATCAAACCTTTTTTGAATGACCACTTGGATGTAGATTGGAAAGATTAAAATGATTAAAGAAAAGGATTGGGAAATGGTTCAGAAAGTCCAAAAAGCCATCTCTGATTGGGGGCAACATAAAGAAATCAATGAAGCGATAAGCTTCTTTAAGGAAAAAAACTCTCAAGCATACAAAATTTTAATAGAGATGGCTAACATTGAGGCTAGAAAATCTGAAGAGGCTAGAGAAGAACTTAAACCCCTCTTTTTTAATCTAAAGAAAACTCTTTCTTAACAAAATTTATTTACGGCTCCTAAAAGGAGCCTTTTTATTTTTTCCAAAAATTATTTAACATATAAAATCCTATGATTGAAAGGAGGTAAAAAGAAATGAGACAACAATTAGAAAATATGATGGATTCAT
>CAZRJP010000029.1:0-6987 GCA_964600865.1 Candidatus Woesearchaeota archaeon
TGTGATAATCCGACCATCTCCGCAACCTGTTGCTGTGTTAATTCCGCCTTCAAATTCTAATCATAGTGGATGTGTAATAATAAAGTAAGTTCTCAACAAATACTTGTGGAATGTTTCCAAAGTGTGAAACTTTATTGTCTTTGGTAGAATTCCATAAATTGTATAGAAAGGGTTGGAAATTGAGAGTTTTATCATATTCTGCATTTTTGCAGTTTGTGATAATATCATTAATTTGTGGTTGTGATAATCCGACCATCTCCGCAACCTGTTGCTGTGTTAATTCCGCCTTCAAATTCTAATCATAGTGGATGTGTAATAATAAAGTAAGTTCTCAACAAATACTTGTGGAATGTTTCCGAAATGGCTTACCTTATTGTCTTTGGAAGAATTCCAGAGATTATAGAGAAATGGTGTGAAATCGAGAGTTTTATGGAATTCTGCACTTTTGCAGTTTTCCATATTTTTCTTAATTATATCAGAAATAATACTTTGGTCATATCCAACAATTTCAGCAACCTGTTGCTGTGTCATCTCTGCCTTCAAATTCTAATCATAGTGGATATAATGTCATACATGGCTTCTTGCTGGGCAAAATAATAAAGAAAATCCTGAAGAGGTTAAGACGAGGCTATGCTGATACTATTGATTATTACAACCAGGAAAATGATAAAATGTGATAAAATTGTCACACATCTGTTTCATTAAGCCAGGTTGTTGAAAAAACCTTGTCATCCCCATAAATATTCTATACTTATACGATAATGTTCTTTGTTAAAATCTTTGCTTAAATAGATTATTACAGCTATTAAAACAGCAGATATTAAAATTTTATAAATTGTTTTCATATTAAAAAACATGGTTATACTCTATTTTTTTTCAATACAAGAGTATAACCAAAACTTTAGTCCCCGCAGCCGAGTTATAAGTATTGGTTATAATCCCGAAACATTTATATATATGAAAGAAATCTCTTTTTTCAATAGGAGGTAAAAACAAAAAAAAATGCCAATTGTGAATTATGAATTAAGAGCAAAACAAGCCGAGGATTTTTTTTTTAAAAACAAAAAGATATCTCAAAAAAATAAAAAAAAAATCAGGAGATTCTTAAACCAGTATAAAGTCGGGCCAGCAAGAAAAAACATATTTTTTAAGCATATTGTATTTTTATTAGAAAAAAGCAACGATATTAAAAGAGATATGTATAAAAGGGACAAAATAAACACAATCTTTAAAGATATTTATGACAAAAAAGGAAAAGGATATTATTCTACCATTGTTAATGTTAGTTTAAGGTTTGTGAGATGGCTTAATGAGGGGGAAAGACCAAAAGGATTTACAGATATTAAAAATGTTTCAAAGAAACAGCAGAGGAGAAAACTAACTCCAAAAGATATGGTTACCTGGAAAGATGGTTTAATGTTAAGCAAACAAACAAATTCTATACAGATTAAAGCTGCATTATTAACGCAATTAGATGGGGGTTTCAGACCATCTGAATTTATTGATTTAAAATACGGCGATGTTGAAATAAAAAAAGAATTTATGCAGGTTGATTTAAGCGAAACAAAAACAGGAGAGCAAAGATTTGTGTTATTATGGAGATGTAATCCTTATTTAATGAGATGGTTGGATGAACACCCAACAAAAAAAAAAACAGATCCTTTATGGATTGAGGAATTTAGCTTAAAAAGCAACAAAAAAAAAAAAGGAATAAGCAAATACAATTATTTTGCATTAGCCAAAAGGATAAGAGGGCTGGGAGCCAAAATTAATTTTGAAAAACCGCTTGACTTTTATAATTTAAGGCATTCCAGCTGCTATCTGGATAAGATTAACAACATACCAATAGAAGAAGCTGCAAAAAGGCATGGGCATTCAACAGATTATTTTACCAACGTTTATGGCAGGTTATCAAGCGATGATAGCATAAAAAGATTAAGTTTAAGCATGGGGTTAACGGAAGAAAAAAAAAAAAGAGAGCTTAATCAAATTTGTTTTAGATGTGAATTTGTTAATGAGCCGAATAAAAAAATATGTTATAGGTGCCGTGCTCCTTTGAACATAAAGGAAGCCATGCAAGAAGATAAAAGCAAAGAGTTAAAGATTGACAAATTAGAGAAACAGATGGCTCAACTACTAGCAAATCAAACAAAAACAGAAGATTTGATAAAAGCAATTGCCTTAAAAAAAGCTGAAGGAAAATGAAGAAAATAGCAGAGAACTCAAAATTTGTAATCCATACATTATTGCATATTATAGAACATAAAGGCATGGATGATCTACATAGGGCAAGGATTGAACATTACGAAAGGGAAACAAGGATTAAAGATACTGATGTTAATTTTAGAACTTATGAACAAAAGAAAGAGTGGAGTAAAAGGCATAACAATAAGGATTTATGGTTATTTGCAGCTAAACTTTTTTTAAGTTATGGCTGGATTGAGTGGAAGAATGAAACAAACAGATACGAATTAATTACAGACAGATTTGGAAAGGGTGGCGAATTATTAAAAACACCTCAATTTAGAAAAATAGTAAAGGAAAATCCAAAATTATTATATGATCTTTTTCTTAAACACCTCAAACCAAGAGCAAAGATAGAAGAAAATAAAGATTTTAAAGATATATTTAACGCTCTTGAATTCTTGAAAGAAGATGCTAATTTTTTTTTAAGAAATAAAGACAAAATGCCAGAGCAAGATAGAAAACTATTAGAAGAAGTTGAAAAAAAAATTAAAAAGGACTATTTCTAAGTGATAAATTTACATTTTTTACGACAAAAACATATATAACAATAAATGTTTTTATGCATTATGAAAATTCAAATAGACAAAAAATATTCAATTATCGGTGATATTCATCAATGGATTCTAATTAAGAGAATGCCGACTAAAAACTTACAAATTGGTTTTTTTTCTGAATTAGGAAGTTTGTTGAAATATTATGTAGATATGCGTTGCAGGAGTAGTAAAAACATTTCTACCGTTCGAGAGCTCATAGATTATCAAAAGTCTTTGGCAGAAAGCCTAAACCGAGCCCTAGCACCATTAAAAATAGAGGTTTTAACAAAATGACACCAGAACAATTAGCGGATACCTACTCATTAGAAATTTTGATGTCGGCTTTGAAAAAAAAAGAAGCGGCTCTTCATTGTGAGTTAATAAAAACAAAATTATCAAAATTCGGAGGTGAAAAAAAAAGAAAAGAAAAGAAAATCATTAATTAGTTGCGATAAAAATGGTTTTTTCTTTTCTTTTTAAATTTTTTTATATTCGATGAATAATGAAAAAATCCTCGACTGGAATAAAGACCCAAATAGTTGGTATGAAAAATCTAAAGACCCAAATCATCCAGCTTCTCAATATACAGATAAAGTTCCATCAACACACGAAATAGTTGTTATTGAAAAGATATTTAGATTTAAAATTAAGGATTTAAAATTGAGTAAAACAGATAAAAAATATATTGATGATGAATTAAATAAAACAAAATTAGATTTAAAATCTTATAAAACAACTATCAAGAACCTAATTAAGGAATTAGAATTAGAAATAAATTATGAAGATATTGAAGAAGAGTTTAAAAAAATAAGGTTTGAAGAGAATATAGAAAATAATCAAAGAAATGTTTTAATGCTTTTAGCAAGGGGTAGAAAAGAGGATAAAAGAGAAGCAACAGAATTAATGGTAGAGATAATATTAAAAAAAGAAAAGATTTACACAATAAGAGATGAAATTAAAACTGAAATGTGGATTTATAGTAATGGGATATATCTTCCAGAAGGGATAAGTCGGGTAAAAGGAAATGTTAGAATTATTTTAGGTGATGCTTATAATCTAAGTATAGTCAATGAAGTTATACAAAAAATTGTAGTTGATACTTATATCGATGGTAAACAATTTTTTGAAGTTAAAAATATTCATAAAATTGTAGTTGAGAATGGTATATTAAATATGGAGAGTAATAAGATAGAACCTTTTAATCCAAAGGAATTTTATTTTCAAAAAATACCTGTTTCATTTGACCCTTCTAAAGATTGTCCTTATATAAGAAAATATTTTAGAGAAGTGTTGAAAAATGGAGATGATATTCAAGTTATACAAGAATTGTTTGGTTATTTGCTTTTAAAAGATTATCCTTATGAGAAGGCTTTTATGTTTTCTGGTAGTGGAAGGAACGGTAAAGGAAAAACAATATCCTTAATGAAAACATTTATTGGTTCTAAAAATGTTAAAAATATTCCGTTACAACAATTAGAAAAAAGCGAATTTGTAGTTAATGAATTGCTTAATAAACTTGCTAATTTAAGTGCTGATATTTCTAAAACTGCATTAAAAGAAACAGGTGTGTTTAAAGCACTAACAGGACGAGATTTGATTTCTGCACAACGTAAATTTTTGAATAGTGTTGATTTTGTTAATTATGCTAAAATGATTTTCTGTGCTAATGAATTACCAATATCTTATGATTTAACTTTTGCTTTTTTCAATAGGTGGGTTATAATTGATTTTCCTTATAAATTTTTAACAAAAAAAGATTATGAAAATACAACTGATAAAAAAAATGTTAAAATAGCAGATGAAGATATAATTGGTAAAATAACAACCAAAGATGAATTAAGTGGATTATTAAATTGGGCTTTAGAAGGTTTGCACAGATTATTGAAACAAAAAGGTTTTTCTTATTCTTTTTCAACTGAAGAAGTAAAGAAGAAATGGTTAAGGCGTTCAAATAGTTTTAATGCTTTTTGTATGGATTGTATTAATGAAGATTATACAAGCAGGATTAAGAAAGATGAACTTCGTAAAGTTTATGTTAATTATTGTAGAAAACATAAATTAAATCCATCAGGAGATAAAATAATTAAAGGTGTTTTAATAAGTATGTTTGGGGCTGGTGAAGAGAGAAAAACAGATGTAAATGGTGATGTTGTTAATTGTTGGGAAGGTATATCTTTTTGTCAGGGTTGTCAGGATTGTAAGGGTTTTTCAACTCATACTATAGATACGTTCTCTTATATAGGGTCAAAAACCATATCAACCCCAACAACCCTAACAATTCCATATATGATTTTGAAATTATTAGAAAAAAATAATGAATTATCAACTCAAAAATTGTCAAATAAACTTAACATTTCTGTTGGTGAAATTTATCCTATCTTAAGGAAAATGAGTGAAGATGGAGATATATTTGAGCCAAGAAAAAAGGATTATTGGAGATTGATTAAATGAAAATGAAAAAAACCCAATTAAACCTGGATTTGATGGAAAAAGAACACATTTTACAATTTTGTAAAATCTGTAGGCGAGAAACCCCTCATATTGTCGCAAAACTCCCCATATTAATGAAATGTTCATTTTGCGGTCAAATCCATGAATAAAAAAAAAAATGATAAAAAAACGAGAAAAAAGCGGAAAAATGAAGGTTTTCAAGAGGTGATGTATATTGCAAAACATTTGATCGTATTCAATAGTCAATATTATAGGGAAATCAGGCAAGAAATTGAAGATAAAAACCTATCAGGAGTTACAGAGCTTTTCAAATTGATACTTGAAGAAAGGTATTTTATTCGAAAATGAAAAAAAAAGATATATTTTGTCCGAAATGTAGGGCTCAAACACTGCACATTTTGAAATTTAAACAGATTCGGGTATGGATTTGTGCATTTTGCGGCAATATTTCGAGGCGGGAGTATTTTTAATGCCTGTAATCAAATGCCATCGGTGCAAAAAGAGGTTTTTTGTGAAAAAAGGCCTCTTTCGGATATTGTGTCCAATTTGTTGGCGGACTATGCAAGGCCAGGAACGCCGTTTTTATTGTTGGAAATGGCGGCAGGATGTGATAAAAAAACAAAATGATAAGCTTCATTAATCGAAAATTTTGGAATTTGGTGGTTTGGCTGTTTAAAAGGGTGAAAAAACAAAAAAATGATGAAAAAAATAAGAAAAGGAATATATCACCATAATTCATATTTTTGCGGTGGAAAAAAATACTTATATTACTATAGTATAAGAATAATATATAAAAAATGATAAAAAAACAAGAAAAAAGAGTCCAAAGAAGTGTTTATGTAGATGAAAAAACATGGGAAAATTTTCAACGACAAGGTATGAATATCTCAAGAATTTTTCGAGACTTTTTGAATGATCACTGGAATAAATGCTTTCCGCCAACTTGTGATATTTGTTTTGAATCAAATGTTTCGGAAAAAAACAGAATATGTGATGAATGTATGAAAAAGTGCAAAGAAATAATAAAACATGATATATAACTAATGATGGAAAAAAAAGAAATAAAGTCAAAAAAAGAAATCGTTGATGTTAATAACTATATTCAAGAATTGCCAGAATTAACTATAACTAAAACAATTACAAATTTCGATTTCATTTCGGAGCATATCAGTTTTAAAGCAAAATCATATAGTCTGCACGAATGCAAAAAAGGCATTAACTATCTTTTAAAAAAAAAAAAGATGATCTAATCATAGTGGATACTTGTGGAATGTTTCCAAAGTGTGAAACTTTATTGTCTTTGGTAGAATTCCATAAATTGTATAGAAAGGGTTGGAAATTGAGAGTTTTATCATATTCTGCATTTTTGCAGTTTGTGATAATATCATTAATTTGTGGTTGTGATAATCCGACCATCTCCGCAACCTGTTGCTGTGTTAATTCCGCCTTCAAATTCTAATCATAGTGGATGTGTAATAATAAAGTAAGTTCTCAACAAATACTTGTGGAATGTTTCCAAAGTGTGAAACTTTATTGTCTTTGGTAGAATTCCATAAATTGTATAGAAAGGGTTGGAAATTGAGAGTTTTATCATATTCTGCATTTTTGCAGTTTGTGATAATATCATTAATTTGTGGTTGTGATAATCCGACCATCTCCGCAACCTGTTGCTGTGTTAATTCCGCCTTCAAATTCTAATCATAGTGGATGTGTAATAATAAAGTAAGTTCTCAACAAATACTTGTGGAATGTTTCC
>CAZRJP010000030.1:0-6580 GCA_964600865.1 Candidatus Woesearchaeota archaeon
ATCTCAGAACTAATTTTTGGTTTTGCCTAGGACATATGTCCTGGTCTAGCACACTGATTATTTTCTATGAGGATTAATTTTTTAGTAAAATGCAATAAATAAGTGTCTAAAAAACAATATTTTTGAAACCCTTGGAGAGTTTGTTCAGGCAAAAAAATAGATACCCAAACACGCTCTCCTGGGCAAAAAGAGGTGATATAATAGAGAGGATCAATTCATATATAAACCTTTCGGTTATGTTACTCTTATAAAATGACACAGGTTCTTATTTCTAAAGTGACAATGGATGTTTATAAATAAATCCGTAAGTGTTGAATTAAGTGACATATTTCTATGGATAACACAAAAATAAATCAGTAAGTTAGGTTTTTAAGTATTGATGTTCTTTTTAATATATGAAAAAGTCCTTAAAAGAAGTGATGAATCTATCTGGTGATTTACAAAATGTTGAGATGGATAATTCTGAAGAAGATAAAATAGAGAAAGTTAAGCAGAATGAAATACATGATTTATTGTTTAGTAGAGAATTAGGATGGCAAGAGATTATTTATGATTTAATTAATACAGAACAATTAGACCCCTGGGATGTTAATATTACTATTTTAACAAATAGATATCTTGAAAAAATAAAAAAGTTAGAAGAGGCTGATTTTTTTGTTTCTAGTAAAGTTTTATTGGCTGCTGCTCTTCTTTTAAGAATCAAGTCAGAAATTCTTTTAAATGAGTATGTTAAGAGTATTGATGAAATTTTATTTGGAAAAAAGGAAGAGAGTAAAAAAGAAGTGGAGAAGATTGAATTAGATGGTGAGATTCCTGAATTAGTTCCTAAAACACCTGTTCCAAGATCCAAAAAAGTTACATTAAAAGAATTAGTAACTGCATTGAATAAGGCAATTAAAACAGAAAATAGAAGGATTAGAAAGGAAATTGTGAATAAGAATGCCCTTAGAGAAACAGGAATTTCTTTACCTAAAAAGAAAAAGACTAGTATTAAAGATAGAATAAAAGATATTTATGATAGGTTGTTTGGGCATTTTGAAAAAAATAAAGAACATAAGAAAGTAAGTTTTACAGAGTTTATTGGGGAGGATAAAGAAACAAGAATTATTTCATTTTATCCTTTGCTTCATTTGGAAAACCAGAAAAAAATATGGCTTGAACAGGAAAATCATTTTGAAGAAATTCATATATGGCTTAAAGAAGTTTATTTAAAACACAACCCAAGTATAACAGAGATTCTTGCTGAAGAATTAAAAAAAGAAAGAGAAAAGCTAAATAAATCTCAGAAAAAAAGATTAAAGAAGATTGATAAGGAATTTAAAAACCCCATTGGAGAGTAATGTGTAACTACTTCTAAATAACAATAATAGTAAGGTTTATAAGTATTTATTGCCTATATATTTGTATGAAAATAAAAGAATATGATGAGATTGATATTAATTTATCTAATGAGGATAAAAATAAAATAGAGGGTGTAGCAAAAAGGACCTTGGAAAAATACTCTGATTCAGATAGAGATGGAGTTATCTCAGGAAATATTAAATATTCACTAATAAAAATGAATTCTGTTTTAAATGGGGATTTTACTGGAAAATATATCCTAGATTTAGGATGTGGTTCAAGAAGTGGTCATCTTGATGGGTTGCCTACATCATCTGCTAATTCTAGGTATGAGCCTTGGCTTTGCAGAGCATTATCTAATACAGGAGCTAATCCTATTGGATTGGATATTGGGAAAAATTATGATGAAGAATTTACTCATTATCCAGTTGATTTAACTAATAAAGATTCTTTAGGGTTTTTGGAAGATAATTCTATTGATTTAGCAAATGCTAAAATGTTGTTTACTTCAATGCTTCTTCAGGAAAATTCTACAGATTTTAAGAATAATTTAATTTCTCAATTAGAAAGAGTTGTTAAGCCAGAAGGGGTTTTTATTTATGATAATTAATTTTTCATAAGTATTAAATACCTTATTTTTAATTTATTTTTATGAAAGTCGGAGTATTGTTTTCAGGTGGAAAAGATTCTTGTTATTCTGCTTACTTAGCAAAACAAAAAGGGAATGAACTTGCTTGCTTAATAACTATTAATTCTGAGAATCCTGATAGTTATATGTTTCATACCCCAAGCATTAGCAAAACAAAAAAACAGGCAGAGGTTATGAACTTGCCCCTAATTGTTCATAAAACTCCAGGAGAAAAAGAAAAAGAATTAGATGATTTAAAAGAGGCAATTAAAATTGCAATAGAAAAACACAATATTCAAGGAATTGTTACAGGAGCATTACATAGCAATTATCAAAAATCAAGAATACAAAAGATATGTGATGATTTAAAGATAAAATGCATTAACCCTTTATGGCATATTAATTCAGAAGAATATTGGAGAAGATTATTCGAGAATCATTTTGAGGTAATGATTGTAGGAGTAGCTTCTGATGGACTATATGAAGAATGGTTAGGGAGGATTATAACCCAAAGAGAATTTGAAAAATTGAAGTCATTACAAGAAAAATTCAAGTTTCACTTAGCATTTGAGGGAGGTGAAGCAGAGACATTCATAACTAATTGTCCTTTGTTTAAGAAAGGGCTTAAGGTAATTAATGGAAAAAAAACTTGGGATGGAACCAGTGGAAAATATTTTATAGATAAAATAGAGTTAGTTAATAAGTAAATATTTCCCTCTGCTTATTTTTTTCAGGATGCCCTTTTTTCTATATCTCCAAAGATAAGTGATAGGAGATACATATCCCAATTTTCCCATTTCTTTAACAAATTCTGAAGTGGTTATTACACCTTTTTTGCTTATTTTCTTCATAACACCCAATGAAAAGTATTGCCTTCGATGCCCTTTTATCTTTCTCATTTCTCTGGTCTTGTTTCTTTTTTTATTGCTAATGAAATCAATTTCATCTATAAATTTGTTAATAGAATCCGCATAGATATATAATGCCCACCTTGCAGTAATTTTTCCAAATCCTGATGCTGTCTTATTAACTCTTATACATTCTAATTTGAGATTGCTTTCAATTTCAAAATGTTCTTTCAAAAGGAGATGCTCTCCTAGTAATAATTTAGGGGGGTTAGATAAGATTTCTTCAATTAAAATAGGGTGGTCTTTTCGCAATTGTCTTATGTAGATTCTTTTTTCTTTAGGATATTTCAATTTACCTTTTACTATTGGCGTTATGTCTATATTTCTCTTTAAACTAAGATATCTTTTTGAACCAATATATATCGGACTACCTTCTGCTTCGAAGGCTATTTGTAAATATCTCCTACTATACTCCTTATTTAATAGAATTAATTTAGGTATATATTCAGGAATAGGAATTAGGTATCTCATTATTGTTGGAGCAGTAGTTCTTAGGAAACCTTTATCTAATCTTTGAATTATGTATTGATCTATATTATCCCCAAACAACGACTTTAAGTTATTAATAAACATGTTATGGAAGAAATCTTCAGGGGCATGTAATCTAAATTCAGTATTGTTAGAACCCTCAGATGCCATTAGTGAATATAACTCTACAAAGCAGATATTATTTAATGAAAAAGGAAGTTTTAATGATAATTTTCTGCATCCTCTATAAAATAAGATAGATGAAACTAATTTATTGATTGCAGGAGACTGATTATATTTAGATATAAGTTTTTTGACTGTTAATGATTTCCCTCTCAACTTAATACCTTTTGGGATAGAATCTAGTTCAAGACAACTACTATCTGGAAGATCCCAGTAATTAATTTGGGACAAATCTGGAGCTTTTTGGAGATATTTGGAAAAAGAAAATTTCATAGTTTAATAAAATCATTAAAATATTTAAATATTCCTATTGGGGGAATTTGAAACATTTGTTTTAGATTGTCCTTTATTTGAGAGGGAATTAAAAGTTATTGATAAGGAAATAACTGGTGAGAAAAATTCATGGAAAATAGAGATTGATGTGGATATTAAATAAAAAGAAAACTTTTCTATATCCTTGTTTTCGATGTATCGCATTCGCTTATTTGATTGAATGCCACTAAAAATTACTCCCACTCTTTTAGGCGTTCGCTTAATTATAATACTCTTTCAAAGCCAACTTTTCAATTTTTTGTAGAAAAGATTTTTTATATTCTCTATACTTTTTTCCCTTGCCTTTTGCATGTTTAATCGCTTCTTTCTTAACTCTTTCATATTCTTTTATTGCTTTTGGATTTTTCCTTAAGTAATCTCTCACAGCTAACATTGATTTCCATGTTTTACTATCGCTGTGAGTTAATTGAATATGAACTCGCCTTTCATTTCCTTCATAAATTATTATTTTTTGAAAGAAGCTCCTTTCCTTGTCTCCACCAGTTGGTCGGAAGTCATAGCCATTTCTTTCTAATTTTTTTATCGCTTTTTGAATTTGATTTTTTGGAACAGAAATGGCAATATCAATAATTCCTTTTCCTCCAAGCCCATTTATTGATGAGCTTCCTACATGTTCAATTTCTGCTCGCGGAAAAATTTCTTTTAATTTAGCTCTCTCTTTATTGAAAAGTTGTTTATATTTTTCTGAATGTTTGTTGAAAGAGTATTTTTTTAAATCTGCCATCTTTTATTATTTGAATCTTTTCAGATTTATTAAATTATCGCGAACGCTTATTTATTTCCCAAAAAAATGGACCTGCTGAGAATTGAACTCAGATCCCTTGACTGCCAGCCAAGTATAATACCACTATACCACAGGCCCTAATTAGAAAATACAGATGTTAGATTATTTCCTTTAAATCTTAAACTAGAATTAGCAGCAGATTCATGAGCACTCTCAACTTTCTTGATAAACTCTCCAACTTCTTTAACATGCCTCATTTCAACATTGTTTATTATTTTATATTCCATATTTTTATCTTTATAGAACTCTTGAAGTTTTTTCACTCCTTGTGTGTATTCTGGGGTTAATTCTTTCATTTTTATATTTTTAATTTACTTTCTTTTCCTGTTTTCATATTTTTGATCTTAAATTTTTTTGACTTAACCTCTTTACTTCCAACAAAAACTACTTTGTTTATTTGATATGAATTAGCGTAATCTAATGCCTTACTTGGTTTTCCATAATAAATAGAAGTTATATTTCCTTTATTTCTTAATTTTTGTGCGATTTCAACAGCTTTTTTGTCTTCATCTAAACTGATAATAAGGTACCTTTCTTTTTTAGACTCAACATCAGCAAGCAAGCTTAGTCTATCTAAACCAAAGCTTATTCCTGTGCACTGCTTTTTGTTAAATTTAAAGCTTCCACCTCCGATTATTGTTTCTTTAATCCCTTTGGCTTTGACTTCAAAAATACTTCTATTGTAATAACTTAAACCACGAACCATTGTTGGAGCAAATTTAACATCTACACCATAAAGTTTGCAATATTCCTTTAAGCCAATTATTTTTTTATAGCTTGGAAATTGGTCAAAGAATTTCTCACCTTTTTTTAAGGAATCAATTATATTGCCTGCATTGTATTTTTTAAGTTTTTTCTTAACTTGTTTTTCTGAATTTTTGTCATATTTGTCAATTTCTCTAAGAACATCTTGTCTATCTTTTTCTTTAATTCCTTCATCATCAAGAATCTCATTCATTAGTTGTCGATTATTGATTAATATAATAGAATCCTTCACCCCAAGATTACTTAAAATGTCTCTAGCCAATGCAAGAACTTCAGCTTCATCCTGAATCTTACTTCCAATTATATCTGCATCACATTGCACAAATTGTCTTAATCTATTCCCGCTAACAGGCTCATCTCTAAAAACAGGACCAAGTTGGTATCTCTTAAAAGGAAGCTTCTTGTTTTTCATAAGTCTTTTTAATTGAAAAGTAAACTCATATCTTAAAGCAAGTTTTCTCTTACCTTTATCTTTTAATGTAAATACATCTGAGATTGCCTCATCTTTGTTTTGTTCTTTAGATTCGTCTCCTCTAACAAATTCCTCATATTCAATTATTGGTGTCTCAGCAGGTCTAAAGCCGTATCTTTCAAAAATATCAACAATAATTTTTCTTATTTCATCTCTTTTTTCAGCTTCTTCTTCAGAATAATCTTTGAATCCTTTAACAGTCTTTTTTTTCATTTTTCTAAATCCTCTTTTTCTAGTTCTTTAATCAGTTTTTTAATCCTGTACTTAAGAATCTTGACAATTTTATTAATGTTTTCTTTATCATCTGCAGGTTCATCTTTAATTTTCCAAATAATCATTTTCTTTTTCCATTTTTCCCTTGACAATAAGGATACAGGAACATCATCTGCAACAACAACTATTTTGTATGCCTCATCTAAATCCTTTACATTAATTCCTTTAGAGTTTTCACTTAATTTAATTCCAAATTTCTTTTTCACCCATTTATTCCTTTTGATTTCTTTTGGTTTCATAGGAACATTAACTTCTAGCATTCCAACACTTTTAGCCTTAAAATTTGAATTTTTATTGATTTTGTTAAAATAAGCTTCAGCAAACTTGCTTCTAAATCTATTCCATTTGCATATAAAAAGTATTTTTTTTATTTTCATTACATCAACGGCGAGGATACCCAAATTTTTAAATTTGGCGAGGAATCG
>CAZRJP010000031.1:0-5690 GCA_964600865.1 Candidatus Woesearchaeota archaeon
CATCTCAGAACTAATTTTTGGTTTTGCCTAGGACATATGTCCTGGTCTAGCACATCAAGAAAAAATTCACAAACCTTTATAAATTTCTTTTCTTTAATTTATTTAATCAAAAAGAGAGATGGACAATAAATATTATAGCAGAGTTGTAACAACTATTTTATTTTTAGTACTTGTAGTTTTGGCTTTTCTTGTTGTAAGGCCGATTTTATTATCAATAATTTTTGCATCTCTTTTAGCTTTTCTTTTTACCCCAGTTTATAAATGGACTAATAAAAGAATAAATTCTAAGAACATTTCTGCTAGTATTATTTCAATATTACTTGTTTTAATGATAATCCTCCCTGTATGGGCATTTGCACCAATAATGGTAGATCAGTCCTTAAAAGTTTATTTTACTACAAGAGAATTAGATTTTTCAACACCATTAGAAAATCTTTTTCCATCTGTTTTTGCCTCAAAAGAATTTGCAAATGAAGTAGGTTCAGTAATTTATTCATTTGTGAATAAAACAATTAATTCAATGGTTGTATCTTTTTCAAATTTAATTATGCAATTCCCAAAAATACTTCTTCATTTAGTTGTAATTGCATTTACCTTCTTTTTTGTGTTAAGAGATAAGGATTTAATTGCAGATTACTTTAAGAGTTTATTACCCTTTTCAAAAAGTTTAGAGAAGAAATTCTTTAAACAAACAAAAGGAATTACAATATCCATACTTTATGGACAAGTAGTAGTAGGAATTATACAGGGTCTTTTTGCAGGTATAGGTTATTTTATTTTTGGGGTGTCAAATGCATTTTTATTAACATTAATTTCTTGTCTTGCAGGAATATTACCAATAATTGGAACAGCAATAGTGTGGATTCCAGTAGCAATTTATTTACTTCTTGAGGGTGCCACAACTGCTGCAATAGGTGTCACTATTTTTGGTATACTGGCATCAACAGTAGATAATGTGTTAAAACCAATCATAGTTTCTAAAAGAACAAATATTCCTACAGTTGTAATGCTTATAGGAATGGTAGGAGGGTTCTTTTTCTTTAATGTTCTTGGAATTATCCTTGGGCCTTTAATTTTAGCATATCTTTTGATTGTATTAGAACTTTATAGAAACAAAAGAAAACCAGGTATTCTCTTAAAAGGTGCACCCCAAAGATTAAAGTTAAATATATAAAATAGCTTTTTTTATTAAATATAGAGGTTGAGATGAAATTAAAGATTAAGTTTCTAAAATGGTCTGCAGGACTTCCAGTTGCTATGCTAAAGGAAAAAACTGCAGCTAAAATTGGTGTTCATGCTAGAGATAGAATTCTAATGAAATCAAATTCAAAACAATTAATTACTGTTTTAGATACAGTTAAATCTGGTTTAGTAAAGGAAAATGAAATAGCGGTTTCTTCAGAAATTAAAGATATATTAAAATTAAAATCAGGAAAAAGAGTAGAAATTAAATTAGCCCCATCTCCTAAAAGTCTGAAATTCATTAAGAAAAAACTTAATAATAAGACACTCTCTCAAAAAGAGATATCTGTAATAATTAAAGACATTGTGAACAATTCATTATCTGAAGCAGAGATTGCATTGTTTGTTTCTGGAATGTATAAGTTTGGAATGAATATGAAAGAAACTATTTTCTTAACAAAAGCTATTTTTGAGTCAGGAGGTAATAATCTAAATTTAAAGAGAAAGTTAATTGCAGATAAACACTCTATTGGAGGTGTTGCTGGAAATAGAACTACACCATTAATTGTATCTATTTGTGCTGCTGCAGGATTAACAATGCCTAAAACATCCTCTAGAGCAATAACAAGCGCAGCAGGAACAGCAGATGTTATGGAGGCCATAGCTAAAATAGATTTTTCTATGAAACAAGTAAAAAAGATAGTCAAAAAAACAAATGCATGTATGGTTTGGGGAGGCTCATTAAATATGGTGCCTGCAGATTCAAGAATAATCCATATAGAAAAAATGCTTAAAATAGATCCAGAATCTCAATTATTAGCATCAATAATGGCTAAAAAATTATCTGTAGGAAGCAAGTATATCTTAATTGATATTCCTTATGGTAAAACAGCAAAAGCATCTAAGAAAAAGGCAAAAAATCTTAGAAAAAAATTCCTTAAAATAGCCAAGCATTTTCATTTAAATTTAAAAGTTGTTTTAACAGATGGAAGACAACCAATTGGGAGAGGAATAGGACCAGTGTTAGAATTAATAGATGTAATAAGTATATTAGATCCTAATAAAAAAGGACCTATTGATTTACAAGAAAAATCAATTTATTTGGCAGGGAAAATATTGGAAATGACAAATAAAGCTAAGAAATCTAAGGGAGAAGAAATGGCTAGAGAACTTTTGAATTCTGGAAAAGCATTTGATAAATTTAAAGAGATTATTAAAGCACAGAAAGGAAAAACTTCCTTTGAAAAATTAAAACCTGCAAAATTCCAAAGAAAAATTTTTGTAAAAAAATCTGGAAAAATAAAAGAGATTGATAATAGAAAATTAAGTACTCTTGCAAGAATACTTGGGTGTCCTGCAGATAAAAGTTCAGGGATATTACTATCAGATAATTGCAGGATTCAATCAAAAGTAAAAAAAGGAGATTTATTATTTACTATTTATTCTAAAACTAAATCTAGATTAAATGAAGCAGTAAAATTCTTTAATGATTCTAAGGCGATTATTATAAAGTAAAAATAGCTAAAATAATACAACTAATCTTTTAAAAGAAATATTCTTATTAGTATATATGAATAAAAAGAAGTTAATTAGTTATTTTAAGAAAAATCTAAAAAAAGGTTATACTGAGGATTCATTAAAATTTGCTTTGATATCTCAGGGATATTCAAGAGCAATTGTAGAGGATGCGTTGAAAAATGCACACAAACAATTGGCTAAAAAAGCCCCAGTTTTAAAGGAAAAGCCAAAGATAAAACACTATATTATTGATGAATATAACAAACCAATTAAAATAAAAAAGCCTTGGTGGAAGAAACTTTTTGGATTATAGGAGTTTTTAATAATTTTCTATTTTTTTAAATTATAGAAACCTTTTTAATTAATTTTAATTCAGTAATAATAAGAAGAAACAATTAAGCCTCCGTCGCATAATGGTATTGCACTCGGCTTGAGACCGAGGCCCTTCGGGGCAAACAGGTTCGATTCCTGTCGGGGGCGTTTTATAATTTAATTTTCAGAATTTTCAAATGCCTTTAATACTCTAGAATCAGGACTTAATAGATAAACATGGTCTTCTTCAAATCTTAATCCCCTATACACTTTTTGCCAAAGTTCTCTTCTTGCCTTATCATTATAAAAATCCCAATAATGTTGTGGCCTGGTTTTATGAAGAATTTTCCAAAAAGCATCTTTTACATTAGGGTTTGGATATTTTGTAAAAATGATACTATTACATTGCTCTCCTGGAAAGTCAATACCTCTTGATGCCCTAGTAGAAAACAAGACATCTAAATTACCTTTTTTAAAATCCATAATAATCTTCCCATTTTTATCTCTAAACTGGGTCTCTCTTAATTCTGACCTAGTTATTAATTTATTCAATCCATATAATTCAATTTCTTTTTCATTAGGCAAATCAGAATAAGCATTGATATGAACTAGTGCAGGTTTTTTTGATTGTTTAATACATTCATTGAGTGATTGCAAATAACTTTTTCTAGTAACAAGGCCATTTTTGAAATTAGAGTATTTACAATTTTTTTCCAATCCAGTCCTTTTAACTTCAATTTGCCCCTGATTTTTTGTTTCAGCCTTTATTATTTTAAAATCTTTAATCCCAAAAATTTCTCTAAGAACCCTTTTAGAATGAAGTGTTCCAGACATTAATACAAATAATTTATTCTTATCTCTTAGGTCCTTAAATCTTTTTTCAAGATTGATTGTAACTATACTAACAATAAGTGAATTGTCTTTTTTTGTAAATGTAACATAGGTTTCATCTAATAATCCTTCAAACATCTTAGATGTTTCTTCAACATCAAATAAATAACTCTCTTCTTCGATTTCATTTAAGAAAGCCTGATTATTTAAGAAAAATCTAATTAAATCATATATTCCTGTCTCTCTTATGGGAATGATTTCACCTGTTTCTGCAGCTTTTTGCACCCTATTATTTCTTTTTAATTGTTTAACAATTTCAGAGATTTCTTTTATGGATTTATCAAAATCTCCTTCAAAACCAACAGCATAAATTAAGGCATTTTGCAATCTTTCAATATTTATTGTTCTTGTATTAGAGAAACTATCTAAGAATTTATCGCATTCATCAATAATTTCTATTTCAGTTAAGGGTTTCCTGTCTAATGCACTTTCAAGTAAGTATTTCATTGAATTAAAAACAATAACATCTGAGTTTAAATAAGAATTAAACTGCTTATAAAAACCACACCCTGGTTCACCATTGTGTATAATAAATTTAGTATCATTTAGTCCTTCATAACTTTTTTTCTGTGAGTCTGAGAAATTTTTTAATTCATATTTTGAAGGAAGAACAGGGCTCCAATAAGGACATGCACCTGCAACACTTGCTCTAGTGACATCCCTCACTTCTGAAAATTTGCCTGGGTCTGTATTATCATTTTTACGTATGTACTTTTTTAATTTTCTCCAATTTTTTTCTTTAATTTCTATTTTACATGGCAAATCCCATTTATTTGCAGAAGTATCTTTCCTTTCTTTTGCCTTTTTTTCCTTTTCATCAAATTCAAATATGTTGTTTAATTTAGCATTGACTTCTTTTTTTATTTTAGGAAGAGCTTTATTGTTATTTTTAACAAAAGGACAATTATGATTTGAACGTCCAGTAATAACACTTATTTTCAATTTTTTTCCATCATTTCCAAGAATGTATTTATCTTTTTCATAATCTTTTTTATACTGATTTTGGAGGTTCTTTCCTGGAACAATTACAGAGGTTTTACCAAGTTCTTTTGCAAGATGCAAAGAAATAGCACTTTTTCCTGTACCACAGATTCCATGTATAAATATTATCTTATGTCCTTGCTCAATTGCATCTAAGACTTCTTTTACTACATCATCCTGGGTTTTTCCATTGGAGAATTTTAGTGGTTTTAGAAATTCTCCCCCTTTTTCATATAAGCTCCAAACCATAAGTAAAGTAAAATAATTGTATCTTAAAAATATAACTGTGTTTATTTGACAATATAATTAAAGTTAAAACTAGAAAGATCTCGGACTCTTTAGATATTAAAGATAAAATTAAATAAATTTATCCAAAGAGTGCACCAAGACCATCTGCTGCAGCTTCTTCTTTTTCTTTCTTTTCTTCTTTCTTTTCAGACTTTTCATCAGATTTTCCTTCAGCTTCTTTGCCTTTTTCAGCTCCACTGTCAGTAGAACCTGAACTAGCAACAGATAAACTAGCGTTTTCTAGTTCTTTTGCTATGTCTACGTCCTTTAGACTAGTAACAAGAGACTTAATTTTTGAATTGTCTGCTTGTTCACCAGTAGCTGCAACAACTTTTTCCACATTCTCTTCATTAACTTCTTTTCCAAGTTTGTGCAACAAAAGTGCCGCATATATGTATTTCATTTTATTTGTATTTCCTCCCAGATTTAATTACTGGAAATATAAATGATTGAAAACTTTTATTTTTCATTACATCAACGGCGAGGATACCCAAATTTTTAAATTTGGCGAGGAATCG
>CAZRJP010000032.1:0-5522 GCA_964600865.1 Candidatus Woesearchaeota archaeon
ATATTTAACTATGGATTAGATAAAGCAGTTCAGGCATTTCAGGATTTAGAACCTCGTTGTGAAGTAAGATCTCTTTTAACTTATGATACTTTATTGGAAGTTGCTAAAGAAACAGAATATATTGATGAACAACAAGCTAAAATGTTGGCTGAATGGAGAGCAGACCCGTTTAATTGGGGAGAGAAACATGGCTTTTCAAAAGTGGGGAAATAAAATGAATCTTACAGATAAAGAACAACAGGCAAGAAAAATGGTTTGTTTGCCTTTGGATGGTCTTGCTACAATGGATGATGTTAAAGCAAGGGTTGAGGAGTTAAGTCCTGTTGTTGGATTATTCAAAATTGGAAAAGAAACTTATACTCGATTTGGATCTGATGCTGTAAAAGCAGTTCAAGCTTATGGTGCAAATGTTTTTCTTGATTTAAAATATCATGATATTCCGAATACTGTTAAGGGTGCTGCTGATGCTGCAAGTCAATTAGGAGTTTATATGTTTAATGTGCATGCATCTGGCGGACTAGAAATGATGCAAGCAGCAGCAGAAGGTGCAAGGAATGGTTCAGAAAAATATGGAACAGAAATTCCAAAAATAACTGCGGTAACAGTTTTAACAAGTATTGATGGAGATATTTTGAATAATCAATTAAGAGTTCCTGGAAAAGTTGAAGAACAAGTTTTAAATTATGCTCAATTAGCAAACCAAGCGGGTTTAGATGGAATTGTTTGTTCTGCTGCTGATTTATATGCAGTAAGAGATAATCTTCCAAAGGGTTTTATGTATGTTACACCTGGAATAAAAGGACCAAGAACTCCAGCAGGTGCAGACCAAAAAAGAGTTTTCACTCCTGGAAATGCTGTTCAAGATGGTTCTATTATTCTTGTAATTGGTAGAGCAATTACAGGACCTAAAACTTCAGAAGAAAGAGTCCAAGCAGGATATGAAGTTTTAGAAGACATGGCAAAACACTTATAATTCTTCTTGACGAAGTCAAGACAAAATGTTGCGTAGCAACTGCGCGCGTCTCTCCTATTGGGTGGGAGAAAAAATATTATTTCCTATTTCTTTGTTTCTTTTTTCTAAAAAGAAAATAAATTTTTAGGGGTGGAGAGACTCGCTTTTGCTTCTTTTTCTAAAAGAAGACAAAGATTTTATAAATGGATTGTTATTAAATGATATATGGAGAAGGAATATTCGAAGATAAGTCCTACAGCAGTTTTCTGTGCTAGAATGAGGGCTAAACAAAAACTTCCATTTTCAAAAGAGATTGTTAATTTAATAGACACAAAATTTAAAGAACATATAGAAGATTTACCCGATTATGGCGATACCTTAAATTCAAAATCCGATTTTATTCCTTTTATCGAAGGAAGATATTACTCCCTAAATGATGCTATTTCAAATATTGATAATGCTTTTATTGTGGAAATAGCCTCGGGTTTATCTCCTAGAAGTTTAGAGTGTTCAAATAAAAGAAGCATAATCTATCTTGAGACCGAATTAAAAGGATTAATAGAATTGAAGAGAAAGATATTGACTGAAATAGTTAATCAAAAAAATCTTGATGTGAATAATCTGTTTTTCTTAGACATAAATCCTCTTGAAAAAAAAGATATGGATAAAATAGGAAAAATTTATTCTGAGAAAGGAAAAGGTAAAAAATTAGTTATTATTCATGAAGGTCTATTAATGTATTTTGATAAAGAAGAGAAAAGAAGATTTAGAGAGAATATAAACTATTTATTCCAGACATATTCAAAAGAGGGTTTATGGTTGACATCTGATTTCTCGAGATTAAAAAAGAAAGATAACAAAAAAGGTTCAGAGAATATAAGAGATAAAATATATAAAGTAACAAAAAGAGAATTTGATTATTTTGAATCTGAAGAAGAAACTAAAAAATTCTTAAAAGGGGGGGGATTTAAATCTATAATTTTATCTAATGAAAAAATCATTAAAGACATTATAAAAAGAAAGTCATTACAATTTAACCAAGAAGATATTCTAAAATCTTCTAAAGGATATAGGATTTGGAAAATTCAATTAACCTAAACTTGTTTTATCAGTAAAAAATAATGGATTAATTCTCTCTTTCGGAAATCCCCACAAACTAGCTAAATTATTTTGATATATCGGTCCACCATGTTCTTTTTCAAATGCTAACCTCATTGAACAAAGATATTCAGTAGGGTCTTCAATAAATTTAGGGTCTTTTAAGTTTTCTTGATCTTCTTCTGCTGGCCTAAATATTGATAAATGAGGTCTTGCCAATATAGAGAACTTTGGCATCCACTCATAAAATGAATCCATAGAATCAAGTCCAGGCATATAAGAATACTCCAACTCATCAACTCCTGCATTTTTTATGCCTCCCAAAATATTTAGAACTTCTTCTAATGTTCCATTCTTTTTTGTATGCATTCTTTCTCTTTGTGTAAATGTCTCTAAAGTGTATGCATATTTAAAGGGAGTTTCTCCTAAACCTTGAATTAGACTTCTAACTAGGGAAGGATCTTGAATTTGAGCACCAATGTATAACACTCTTCCATTAAATCCATCTTTTTTTGTCAAATCAACTGTTCTTAAAATGTTATCTACAACTTCCCCTCCATCCCTATACATTCCTGTAACAAAAGTCATTTTATCTACATTTGCGAGATCAACTCCTTCCCTTTGTAAAATTTTAACTCCTTCTTCCGGAGAAATGTTCCTCATTCCTTTTTCTATTTCCCTACAACACCAATCACACCCCTTACAAATTGGTTGAAAATTTATGCTCAAAATTGTCTCAGAATCTAGAGTGGGCATCCATTCTTGAATCCCCCTATAATAAAAATATGCTGGATTCCTTCCAATTCTTCCGATATTCTTTACTCTAAAAGGAAGTTCTTCCCCATTATAAGTCAAGACATCTTTTTCAAATCTATATGGTGAATCTTGAGAAGAAATTAAAGGCACTACAGAGAACAATTTTGAATTATCAATTAAATGAAATTTCGGTCTTCCATCTTTTATTCTTTCATCATTTATTCCGCGTCCTTTCACCCCATAATAATGTAAATCTAAATCAGGAATTTCAGGATAATTTTCTCTTGCATTTTCAAAATTATTTTTCATTTTCAATGTCTCCCCACATTTTACAAATTTGGGATTCATCATATTCTTCGGATATCTGTTTTCCAAACTTATTTGAGAATAATTTAAAATTATCTATTCTTCTTAAATCTTGTTCATTCCCCAACCATTTATTTTCCTCAAAGAACCTATAAAGATGAGTAGTAGATCTTGCTAATTGCATCCATCTTGAAAATTCTGTTTCACCAAAAGTGTTTGATCTTTTTATTATTCTTGTTTCAGGATCATAATCCCATGAATCTTCACTTTCTGCCATTTTTTGGAGAATTGTTCCCTCGTAAACTCTAAGGGGGAAAACCTTTAAAGAAGTGGGTTTTGCTCTTTCTACAGCAAATCTTAAAGATTCCTCAAAAGATTCTCTTGTATCTCCAGGAATCCCGGCTATAAGATCCAAGCTATATTTTATGGGGCGTTTAGATAGTTCTTCTAACTTTTCTAAAGCATGAGGAGAATTTTTTCTAAAATAATGTAAATCCTGATTTGTCGTTTGCAATCCAAATTCCAACCAGCCGATTTGTGCTTCTTCTAAAAGATCCATAACTTCTTCATCCAAATATTCTGGACGATATTCTGCAGTAATAAACGAATCTTTTAATTTAGTTAACAATCTTAAAATTTCTTTAGAACGTTCCTTTTTTCCTCCTAAAATAGGATCTGTGATATAAATTGCTCTAAATCCTTTTTTCCTAAGATACTCTGCTTCTTCAGCAACTTTTTCTAAAGAAAATTCTCTAAAATTATTTCTCATTCCGGGATGTGCACAATAAATGCAACTAAATGCACAGCCCCTTACTGTTTCCCAATAAACATGATCTGTTTGAAAATCTAGTGGGAAAGTAGAAGGTAGTTGAGATAAATCAGTTGATGCAATTTCTTCATTAAAATCCCCACTAGTTGAAACGCCATAAATTCTATTCTTTCCTTCAGTTTCAAGAATTTTATAGAATGCTCTTTCGCCATCTCCTCTTACAAATAGATCTGCATCTGATTGCCTAATTCTACTTGAGGGGGAAGAATAAGTAACTGATGGGCCTCCCGCAACGATTATAGTTTTATCTCCTCTTTGTTGTTTTATTCTCTTTATCATCTCAATGACTTGGGGTTCTGTTACATAGTTAGAACTAAAACCAATTACCTCTGGATTAGATGAAAGAATATTTTCTATTCCTTTACTAATATTTGTAGGTGAAGATGAAACCATTCGAACATTATGTCCTCTTTCATTGCAATACTTAGAAATAGATTGGACCCCTAAACTATAAGGACAATGACCTTCCTTAACTTCAAAACTATTTAATACAGCTTCCATAATTTTAGTAGATAAAACAGATATATAAAAGTTACTATTATTAAATGAATACTACCCCCCCAACCATTGATTAAATTCTCTTGCAAAATCTCTTCTTTCTTGAGGAAAGTAAGGCAAATATATTTTTTCAAAAGCAGGATTATAAAACCTAATTTTTCCGTTTGTTATTTGCTGTGTATCAGATTCCCCATTCCAATTTTCAGTTACTGGGAAATTCTTATCCTTTAATTCAGGATTCCAAGTCGGATCAATTCTTAAATAATCTTCATTTATCCTAATCTCTAATAAGTGATGTTTTTGTTGTGTTCCAGAGTTTCTTAAAATTTTCAGAATTTCTTCTGGAATTGGTAAATCCTTCCAATCAAAAACTGCATCTAAATCCCTTGATTCAAAACCCTCGTTATCTAATAAGATTCTTAAAATATTCCTTTTTTGGTTACAGTTAGCATATGGATGTAGTATCCCAGAATAAAAAAATTCTTCTGATCTACATCTGTAAGGTATGGATTGAACTTTTTCAAATAATTCAATTAGTTTTGTCTTCATATTCTTTTTTGAAAAAACGAAATATAAAAATTTATCTGAAAGACGAAGTTTTTCCTATTTGTCCGTTAGGACGCGAGTCTCTCTTTATGGGTGGAAAAAATTTAATTACAAATTTCAAAATCAGAGATTTTGACTAAATGTGCGAAGCACGAAAGCACACATCTCCTAATAGGGGCGGGTGGTCGGGGGTATTGAAGTGTCCTCTTTAACTATCTTTTAATTTTCAAAGTTTAGTGCCTTCGAACAATTAGACATAACATCGCGATTTAAAGAAGTTCTCGTTAGAGAATTTGGGCTAATTTCTGGTCTGCATGAAGCAGATTTGCGAAGCAAAAAGAAATTACCTCTTAATCTGCTGTTGCTTGACCTGAAGCGAAGCGGAAGGCTCGGGCTGGCACTCAAAGTGCCCCGAGAGTTGAGATTTCGTTCTCAGCCGATTTCGTAGTGTAGTTGCTGAAAGTGTATTAATTTTATGGTAGCGGCTTTGTCCGGAATAGATTTTTCAAAACCGAAAATTAGTTATTCTAAAGAAAA
>CAZRJP010000033.1:0-5384 GCA_964600865.1 Candidatus Woesearchaeota archaeon
TGGCAGGTCACTTTTACACCTTATTGCATTGTCCAGTTTTTGGGGAGTAGTTCAGACTTCGGAATCGATGGTCGGTTTGGCAGGAATATGCAACTCTTTTCTAATTGTAACATTGTTACATCATTTGGTTGGAATTTATTGAAAATAATAAAATTATAGGAATTTATTGTAAATGATCATATATTAATCAATTTGCATTAAGCCATTGAAAACATTTCAGTTAATTTATTGGCATGTTTATTGCATTAATTATAAACAGGAGGTAAACATGTTTGAAGATAGAACTAAGAAAAAAGAGAAAAGAAATAGGATTTTTATTGAAAGAAAAGCAGCTTATGACTGTCATAGTCAGTGTAGCCAAATGTGTGCATATTTAGGGGAGGATCTGTATGACCAGTGTTCAGATGATATGGGAGCAGATATCAATCCATAAGAAAATTAATAAGAAGAAAGAAAAATATATTCTTATAAGTTAAAAGAGAGCATATTTTTACTAGATCAAGTAGGGAAGGAGGAAATCAATAACACAAAGAAAATATATTGAATTAAATAGAGGAAAATATATTTACTTTCCTGAATGTAATGAACTGATTAATAAAGAGTTCCAAGAAATTTTCAGTGAATATCGAAAAAAAAATAAATTATATTTGAAAAGTATTGAAATAAACAAAGAACAATTATTAGAGAATCTTTCTCGCATTTCATCCATTAAATTTGAAGTCACTCAAAATTGTAATCTTAGATGTAAATATTGCGCTTACCAAGGATTATATTATTATGAAAGAAAATGCAGTAAGAAAACGATGGATATTTACACTGCTGAAAGTATTATTAATTATATATATGACGTAATTGAAATAAATCCAACAAAAAAGATTCATATTAGTTTTTATGGGGGGGAACCTTTAATTGAATTCACCTTGATTACAAAAATAGTGGAGTACTCCAGACAAAAATTCAAAGATTGGGATATTAATTATGCTTTATCAACAAACGGAACTTTGTTAAATGATGAATTGATTGATTATTTTATAAATAATAATTTTAGCCTATCGGTTAGCTTAGATGGTCCTAAAGTAATTCATGATGAAAAAAGAATATATAGAGATGGTACGGGTTCTTTTGCAGATGTAACAAATAATTTAAAGAAAATATTAAATAAAAACCCATACTATTATGAAAAAAAAGTGAAGATAAACGCTACGTATTCTAAAGACATGCCTTTGTACAAAATTTATGAATTTTTTTCAAAATCGTCTTTAGTGAAAAACAATGGTATTTGGTTTTTTTTTGTTAGTACAATCGATACTTCATATTATAAAAGTTATCCACCGGACATAAAGCATTATATAAACGATACAAAAAAGATAATGAGGAAGATAAAAGGCAAGCTTAAACGGCAAGAATTATTATCTAATTTTGAAACAAGCTTCTTAACAAATATTAAAAGTTTGAGAACTAAATTAGAGATTAACAATTTTAATTTAGTGTCAGGCGCTTGCCTTTTTGGAGAAAAATTATACATTGATGTCGAAGGAAATTTTCATCTTTGTGAAAAAATTAATAATAAATTTCCTATTGGAAATGTAATTGAAGGTTTTAATGTTAACGCGATGATGAAAATATTAAATGATTTTATTAATATAAGGAAAAAATTTTGCAGAATCTGCGATTTTAGGTTTCTTTGTTTGAAATGTTATATCTTTTTTGCTAGAAATGGATACTTAACAATTGACGATAATGCATGTGATAAAATTAGATCAAGTATTAGAAATACCTTAGAAGCTTTAATAATGGTGGGAAAATATCTGGACTAATGAAAAAATATTTTCATCAGTATATTCACATTGAAAGAGGACCAGTGAATAGTATTTTAGTCGATTTTTTAAAAAATAAAGTTTATCATATTGATAATAATACATTAGATTTATTTAAACAAGGTAGCTATTCGAAGATTTCATCCTTTACTCGTTTTGCAGAGAAAAATCAATTAATAATTAAAGTGGAGAATGAAAATATATGGATACCTTATATAAGTTTTGATAGATCTATTAATCCCAAAGAAAAGTTTTCAATTGAAATTGAAATAGAAGATGCCTCATTTGAAAAATCAGCAAAAAAGATTTTTAATTTTTTTTCTATTATAGATATTAGATGTGTTAAGATTAGTGAAAATCAAATGCAGTATTGTATTGAACGTTCTAAAGATATGGGACTTTTTGATGTTAATAGGAGAACATATCTTTTTAACATGAAATTTAATAGTGGTTGGGGACAAAGAATTTTTATATCAAAAAAAGGGAAAATAAAACCGTGTATAAACAGTAAAATCATATTAGGAGATATCAAATCAGGGGAAATTGAAAATTATATAAATAAAATTTATCAATATTGGACAATTACAAAAGATAAAATAGAATGTTGTAAAAAATGTGAGTTCAGATATTGTTGTTTTGACTGCAGAGAAATAGCTAGGTTGAAAGGGAAAAATCTTTATTCTAAAAATCCATATTGCAGCTATAATCCTAACAAAGGAATTTGGGATGAATGATTTAATAACAACTGTTTTGATTCCTTATATTCCCACAAATTATAGAAATTATACTTTAGCCCACTTATTTGAACATATAATTATCTCTGAATTTGATAATGGTATAGGAGGACTCACAACTAATGACTATATTATGTTGTTTTGTTCTAAATGCAGCAATGAAGAAGTGGTAGAAACAATGGAAAGTTTAAAGATAGAAGAGGTGAATATTGAAAGAAATAGAAAAAAGATAAGATCGGAGATAATTAAAAGTATGAAGGTAAGAAATGAAATATTTTTCAGAAAAGTTTGGGATGGCACTATTTATGAAAAGAGTCCTGTGGGTACTGAATCAGAAATTAATATTATTAGTCGTAAGGATCTGATAGGAATGCAGAAGAAAGTTATAAAGGGAAATATTTATATATATAATAATTACAAGATTAGTATATTTAATAAACATGTAGATAAAAATAATTATAAGATTAAAAAGATTAATATCATAAATAAATCTACATTCAAACATGATAAAAATTATTATAAAAGAATAATTTTCGAGGGAGAATCCGACATTTTTAATTTAATATGTGAGATGTTAAGTTTTTTTGATCCAAACAGATATGTACAATTAATTGAAAAAAAACAATTAAACACAATCATTTTAGAACGAGATTTTATTTTTCCAGAATACAATGAATTAATTACATTAAAGACGAAATGTTTAAAAGAAATACAAAGAGTTAATTTATTATTGGACAAATCATATTTTCATAAATCAATGAAAGAATTAATAAGTTTTTTTTATCATAACAAAATAATCTCAGACAGGATTAAGTATATCTTTAATATCGATGATAAAGAAATAATTGAATCAATTTTATTTTTAAAGAAAAATTATTAATTTAGTATAGTGTTTTATATGAATAAAAAATTAAAAAAAGTAATTTAATTGATGAGTATAAAGGAGAAAAAGACCATGAAAAAGAAAATAATTCTGATATTATCTGTCTCGTTATTTTTCACATTGAAAATAGCTCTTCCAACCGAAAAAAATGCTGAATTTTCAGGACAAAGTGAAGAAGATCAAAGAAAGTTAACTGTTGTAAATACTGATAATCCCATATATGAGGGCAATATTCTTGAACTTAAGGAAGTGTTTTCTTTTGGAGGTAATAAAGAAAAAAGGGACAAGTATTTCTGGAGTAAGATTGCTAAGATGGAAATTGACAATAATGGAAATTTTTATATCTTGGATATAAAACAAAAAAATATAAAAGTCTTCGATAAATCTGGGTTTTATATAAAATCAATAGGCAGAATCGGAGCAGGGCCGGGGGAATTTCAATATCCCTGGTGGATTGATATCCCGGATAAGAGAAGAATAGTTATACTTGATATGTCACGAAGAAATCTCCTTTATTACTCTTTAGATGGAACATTTGATAAACAATTAAATATGGCCCCATATGGTACTTGCACTAAATTTATTATAGGTGAAGATGATCAGATTATAGGTGAATTTTCTCTCAATAATGGAGGCGCCGCTTTAAAGAGAGTAAATCTTGGAACAAATGAAACAGAATCAATTGCTAAGAAAGAATATGAAAGAACTCCATTACTTTATAAAATTACTCCTAAGCTAATATGGACAAGTGGACAAGATAATCAAATTTTATGGTCGATTAATGACGCATACAAAATTAATATATGTGATGATCAAGGGAATTTGATTAAAATTATAAAAAAACCTTTAAAAAAATTGAAAATTAGAAATAAAAAAAGAGAAGAATATCAAGATCAAGTCCAAAGAATACATGGGGGGAGGGCAATCCCCATTAATTATCAACAGGAGTTACCTAAATACTATCCGGCTTTTCAGGATATTTATACAGATGATTTAGGCAGAATAATCATTAAGACTTATGAAAAAAATAAAGATGACAAATACTACTTTGATATTTTTGATCCCAAAGGGAGATACATAGCAAAAATTGCCATGAGCTCAGAATATCAAATATGGAGAAAAGACAATCTTTATACAATAGAATTAGATAAAGAAGGTTATCATACTGTTAAGAAATATAAAGTAAAATGGAAGTACTGAATAGAAAAAATCCATATTGTAATTATGATCCTTATTCTGGCCAATGGCAAATTTAACTGAACGCATTTTGCTAATAAACCGAATGGGTTTATAGATAAAAGAAAAGCTGTTTTAGTTATCATTGCCGTCCTCGCGGCCATGGTGCTGAATCAATGCGGAAAAGAAGACAGCTATTATAAAGTTGAATCTGTTGATAATACCAAGCTCATCCATTCCTATAAACCGCTTTGGCAGGACACCCAAAAGATAGAATTGAAGCTGATTGCACAAATTGGAGGAAATACACCGGAAAAAGAAGAATAGGCCTTTTATCGAAATTATGATATGGTCCAAGATAAAAATAATAAATATATATTATCCTGGGTGTAGTAGCCCCCATTTTGAGCGGACACCCATGTCCTCAAAATAAGTTGTAGTCATAGTGTTAGTCATAAGACTATAATTTAACCAGAGGAGTGACATGAGCGAAATCAAAGTCATCACTTCGGTCCAGAGGCGGCGCCGATGGCGGCCGGAGGAAAAACGGGCGATGGTTGAAGAAGCGGAACAGCCGGGCATGAGTATTTCCGCTGTGGCCAGAAAATACGATGTGCACCCCAATCTGCTTTTCTCCTGGAGGCGGCTTATGCGGGAAGGGGCGTTGGAAGCTGTGAAGCGGGATGAACGGGTTGTTCCGGTATCTGAGGTAAAAGCACTTGATGAGCGACAATTAAAAATCCCGCTTGGTGACTTTTGAAATTCCCGTTTTTA
>CAZRJP010000034.1:0-5246 GCA_964600865.1 Candidatus Woesearchaeota archaeon
TAATGAAAAAAGGTTCTAAAATAATTAATATAGCCTCTGTTGCAGGACATCATGCTTTTGAAGGTGCAGCAGCTTATAATGCAAGTAAAGGGGCTGTTATTCAATTAACAAAATCAATGGCTATGGAATATGCTCCAAAACAAATAAATGTTAATGCTATTTGTCCAGGAATTTTCCTTACTAATATGACAAAAGATTTAATTAAAGATAAAGGCGTTAAAGCAAAAATAGATAATTCTGTTTTATTAAAAAGAACAGGAAAAGCAAAAGAAATAGGGGGCTTAGCAGTTTATCTTTCATCAGATGAATGCAGTTATATGACTGGTTCTATAATCACAATTGATGGGGGCTGGACCTGCCATTTGTAAAATGAGGGTAGTTATTATTGGAGGAGGTAGTGCTGGAACAACTTGTGCATTTGAATTAAGAAAGTTAGATAAAGATGTAGAGATAACAATTATAGAGAAGACTTCTAATTTAGAATATTCGCCTTGTGCATTGCCTTATGTTTTATCCGGAAAAATAAAATCTTTTGAGGATATCTTTATTTTTAATAAAAAAGATTATGAGAACAACAATATTAAGTTACTACTAAATTCAGAAGCAAAAACAATAGATGCTAAAAATAAAAAAGTAATTCTTAAAGATAATCAAGAGATAATTTTTGATAAATTAGTTATTGCAAATGGTGGTTCTGTATTTGTGCCAGAAATTAAAGGATTAGAAAACTCTGGTTATATAACATTCAAAACAATTGAGGACGCAAAAAAAATTTTAAAATCTATAAAATCAAAAGATAATTCAGTTGTTATTGGTGCTGGAATGATTGGAGTAGAACTTGCAATTTCTTTAGTAGAGAGAGGCAATAAAGTTTCACTTTTGGAAGCAAGGACAAATATTCTCCCAAATATTCTCGATTTAGATATGTCTGAAGAATTAAAAAAATCTCTTGAGGAGAGAGATATAAGAATTTTTGAAAAAAGCAAAATAAAAGAGATATCCGATAAAAAAATAATTTTAGGTGAAAAAGAAATTGGGTTTGATAATCTTTTTTTATGTACAGGTATAAGGGCAAATACTTCTCTTGCAGAAAAATCCGGATTAAAAGTTGATAAAGGAATTATTGTTAATGAATTTCTCGAAACTTCTAATAAAAATATTTATGCTTGCGGGGATTGTGTTGAATCATTTGAGTTTGATACAAATGAAAAAATATTTAGCCAGTTAGGAACAACTGCAGTTAGACAAGCAAGAGTTATTGCAAGAAATATTTTGGGAGAAAAAGAAGAATTTTATAAGGTATTGAATAATACTATTTCAAAAATAGGGGGGAAATATGTTGGAGCTGTAGGAATGATACAAAACAGGGCTGAAGAAGTAGGAATAAAAACGGTTTCAGCAAAATACTCTGGAAATGTAAGGGCTGAGTATTATTCTGACAAAGAAAAAATAACTATTAAAATTATTTGTAATATGGAAGGAGAGATTATTGGAGGACAGATTGTTGGGGATGGCGAAGTTATTGGAAGATTAGATTTGCTTGCATTAGCAATACAAAAAAAAGTTAAATTGGATGAAATTTCTAAATTAGAAACATGTTATAATCCTGCTTCAGCACCAATATTTGATCCTTTGACAATAGTAGCGGAAATTTGTTTAAAGAAGTTAAATAGGGTTAGGTAATTCTAAAATGGCGAATAGAATGGTTTTTTGGGATGATTTAGAGGTAAAGAGTCCTAGCAGAAATTTGGCAATAAACAGGGTTTGCGTGGATTTAGTAAATAATGGGGGTTATGATTTAGTTGCTAGAACTTATTTGCATGATAAAGGAGTTATATTGGGAACTGGGGAGAGCATTGAAGATATTAACGTAGAATTTTGTAAAAAAGAAGGTTATGAAGTTGTTTCTAGACCTTCGGGAGGCTCTGCAATTTTAGTTGAACCAAATTTGATTTTATGTTATAGTGTGTTTTTTAATTCTAAAAGATTTGGGGGGAGATTTAATATTCATAGAGCCTATAAATCTATTGTTTTACCACTAACAAGAAATCTTGGGGGAAAATTTAGTGTTGTGGGAAATTACTATTTAAGGTATAATTTGGACGGACAATCAATTCCAATTGCGGGACATGCCATAAAATCTTATGGGGAAGTAACACAGTTTGATGGGGTTGTTAATTTAAAAAGATTTGATATGGGGGTTCTAGAAAAAGTTTTAAGATTAAGAGAGCTTTGGAGATTTAATGGTTCAAAATATCTTAAAGTTAATGGAAGGTTCTATGACTTAAATGGAAAGGAAGCTAGTTTAGATAAAGACTCTCCCCAATTTTTAAGAAGTGAAAGAAAAGAGCTTGAGAAGATTGTAGGATTAGAAGATATTGGAATGTCTATAAACAAATTTAAACAAACTTTGAAAAAATCTTTAGAAGAGGTTTTTGGAGAAATAGATAGGAATTGTAATCTATCTGTTGATGAAAGTAACATAGATGAGCATATCAAAAATTTGGGTTTAGAAAACAATTATAAAGGAAGAAGATTTTTAGGCCATTGTTTTGTAGATTTAGTTGAAGAAGAACAAGAAATAGTTTGTTCAGGAGATAAGCAATGAAAAAACAAATAATAATCGCTATAATAACAGTAATAGTTTTAATTTCAATATTCTTAATCATAAAATCATCTTTAACAGGATTTGCTGTTTATTCGGAAGATTCTGATGAAAAGATAAAATTAGGTTATTGCCCGACAATGCGAGAAGAAGCTATTTCTGTGTCAAAAAAAGAGGATTATGAATTAGTTAAATTTGGATATGCTATTGATGTTTTGTCTGCATTGAAAAATAAACAAATTGATAAGGCCCTAATTGGTAGAAAAGCAAAATTAAAGGAGATGAATAAGGATACAAGGGAAAAAATATTAAAAGCAGGTTATACTCTTGTTTCAAAGCAAGGAGGTTTTATTGATTTTTCGCAATTAGCTAATTATGCGATTTATACATCTCTCCCGGAATCTATTGCAGAAAGTTTAGCCCCAAAAGATTCCAGGATTATTTATTTAACTAAGGAAGAAACAATTAAAAAAATAAATGAAGGAAGAATTGTTTTAATCTCCTGGGAAGATTGGCAGGACGATTTTGAATTAGTTGTGGTAATGAATGGAAATGAAAAAGCCAGAAATTTTCGAGGAGTGTTTTTGTATGAAAACTAATTGCAATCTTTATAAACATCAAAATTTGAAAAACAAATTTTGTGACTTTAAAATCTTTTATAGGAAAGATTTTTAAATATTGATAATTATCAATTTGTTATGGTAAATAAAATCAAAAATTTATAGGTATGGATAAAAAATATATTTATGCGGGAATCGTAATTACAGTAGTTTTATTGCTTATTTTTATAGTTCCAAAATATTTTACAGGGAATGTTACAGCTTCAGGAAGTGAAATTTCAGGAGATATTGAAAAGATAGAAATTATTCATTTTCACGGAACTAACCAGTGTTGGTCTTGCATAACTATGGGAGACATGGCTGAAGAAACAATTAATAATTATTTTTCAGATGAGTTGGAATCAGGAAAAATAATTTTTGCTCATTTGAATGGAGAACTTGCTCAAAATAGGGATAGAGTAATTAAATATGGTGCAACCGGTTCTTCTTTATGGGTTGGAACTTATTATGCTGATGGAAGTTTTACAAAAGAAGAAAATATCAAGGTTTGGTATAAAATAAATAATAAACAAGATTACATGAATTATTTGAAAGGTGTGATTGAAGGAAAGTTGAAGGGGGAGTAATATGAGTTTAATGTCTTTTATGGAAGCTATGTCTATGAATAGCTTTCCATTAATTGCTGCTTTTTTTATTGGTTTGATGACTGCCTTAAGTCCGTGTCCTCTTGCAACAAACATCACTGCTATTGCATATATCTCTAAAAAAATTGATAATGGGAAAAAGACATTATTAACAGGATTTGTATATACCTTTGGAAGGATGTTCACTTATGTTTTACTTGCATCATTAATTGTTTATATTGGAGTAAATGTTCAGGCAATTTCTTTATTTTTACAAAAATATGGAGAAAGAATATTGGGACCTCTCTTAATAGTAATAGGTTTAATTATGTTAAATGTAATTAAACTACCTTCTTTAGGATCTGGAGAGAGAGTAAATAAACTAAAAGAAAAACTTTCAGAAAAAGGTTATCTCGGGGCATTTTTATTAGGAGTCATATTTGCTTTGGCTTTCTGCCCATTTTCAGCAGTTTTATTTTTTGGAATGCTGATTCCATTGGCTTTAAGTTTTTCAGACGGAATTTTAATACCTTCAATATTTGCATTAGCAACAGGTCTTCCTGTTATTGTCTTTTCTTTTGTTTTAACTTTCAGTGTTTCAAAACTCGGCAAGATAATGGGAGAAGTTCAAACTTTTGAAAAATATATGAGGTACATTATTGCTTTAGTCTTTGTTATTGTTGGAATTTATTATACATGGAGAATTTGGATTTGAACATCAAAATTTGAAAAACAAATTTTGCGACTTAAAAATCTTTTGAAGAGAAAGATTTTTAAACATTGATAATTATCAATATATAATATGGAACAAAAAGATAAAAAGTTTAGTGAATGGCATGGAATTGGGAGAGATAAAATTAATTGGCACCCAGTTATAGATAATGAGAAATGTACTGGTTGTGGTTTGTGTGTTATAACTTGTGGGAGAGGAGTATATAAATTTGATTATGAAAAAAATAAATCTAAAGTAGTCAATCCAAATAATTGTTTGGTAGGATGTCAGACTTGTTCAAATCTTTGTCCAGCAAAAGCAATAAAATTCGCAGAAAAAGACAAAACACAAGAAAAGGCACAAGAGATAGTTAAGAAAAATCAAATTCTTCCAAAAGTTAAAAAAGAATTGGAGTTAAGAAAAGAAGATCTTAAATATGAATAAGAAAAATAAAAAAGAAAAAGAACCTTGTTGTGCAGAGAAAGATGTTTGCTCAATAGATTGCGCACCTAGCAAAAAAAATGATTCAAAATCAGAAGATGATTGTGATTATGGAGGTTGTTGCTCATGAAAATAAAAATTATAGGTTCTGGCTGTCCAACATGTACAAAACTTCACAAATGGATTTTGAAACTTAAAGATGAAGGAAAAATTAAGGCAGAAGTTGAATATTCTAAAGACATAAATGAATTAATCGAACTTGGAGTTATGGGAAGCCCTGCATTAGTTATAGATGGAAAAGTTGC
>CAZRJP010000035.1:0-5140 GCA_964600865.1 Candidatus Woesearchaeota archaeon
TGTGTGGTTGAATAAAAATGAACAAATTAATTACAATAACTGTAATACTAATGTCCATCCTGAACACCCAAAATCTTTAATTTTTCCTTACACTTAATTCCTCTTATTTTATCTGATTTCATAAAAATCGAATCTCCCTCACTTAATTCTTTTTCACCATCTTCGCTGGTGAATATTCCTTTACCTTCTAATACAAAAAAGAATACAGCATATGGCTCTGGATGCGGCTTTATCTCTTGACCTTTTTCAAGACAAACAACTACAATGTTAAAATTATCTGTTTTTAATATATCTTCTTTATTTGGTCTATCTGGCAAGGATTTCCCTTTTGATTTTAGATTTTTTATATACATTTTATTTACCTCCTTTCAATATAGTTTTTACAAATATGTGTTTGTTGCTCATTTTTTATCTCCAAATTGATTTTTATAAAACTCTATCATTTTATCAATCATTTTTTTTCTTTCAATAACCATCTCAAGCCATGTTTTAAGAAACTTCTTGCCTTTTTTAGTAATTTTGTATTCTCTGCTATCTGGCCCGCTTTTGCTTTCTTTCCATTCAGATTTCAATAAATTCTCTTGCTCCATTCTTTTTAATGTTGTATACATAGTTCCAGATTTAATCTTATGTCTTCCTTGACTGAGTTCCTCAATTGAATTAATTAAATCATATCCATATGTTTGTTTTTCACACACTACTCTAAGTATCAAGAATTGTAACCATCTTTTTTCAGGATATCCACACTTGCATTTTTTATCATCCATAAAACTATGTAACAATGTTAGGTATATAAGCTTTTTGGTGGTTCTTATTACAACATGCGGAAAAAGATTTTTTAGAATTCTTAAAATTAGGAGAACAATCATAAAAACCCTTAAGAATTTTTCGCAATTTCTTCCCAAAACATTTATAAGTATTGATATTTGTCAATATGTTATTATGAAAAGAAAAGATTGGTATATGCTCTTTTGGATAGTTTTAGTATTTGGAATTTTATATTTTATTCCCGCAAATTCTTCTTGGTTTCAAACTTCGATTCTTTCAGCATTTTCTCTTTTAAATGATTATGCTCAAAAACATGTTTTAACTTGTTTAGTTCCTGCTTTATTTATTGCTGGAGCTATTGCTGTTTTTGTTAAAAAGAATGCTGTTTTAAAATATCTTGGACATAAATCTAAAAAAATAGTTTCATATTCTATTGCTTCTGTTTCTGGAGCAATTTTAGCAGTGTGTTCTTGCACAATACTGCCTTTATTTGCAGGGATTAGAAAAAGAGGAGCAGGTTTAGGGCCTGCAATAACTTTCTTATTTGCTGGACCTGCAATCAATATTGCTGCGATTTTTTTAACAATGTCTGTTTTAGGTTATGAAATTGGTTTAGCAAGGATTATTTCAGCAGTTTTATTATCTGTTTTGGTTGGTTTAACAATGGCTTTTATTTTTAGAGAAAAATCCGAACAAGGAGGAGTATTTATGCAAGAAAGTAAGGAGACACAAATGTCTAAAAAGATTCTTTTTATCTTTTTTGGATTAATGATTGCAGTTTTAATTGTTAATGGATTACAAATTAATGCATTATCAAAATATATCTTAATGTTCTCTTTTGCAATTGCTACAGTGTTATTAGTTGTTTTCAAATTTGAAAAAGAAAGTGCAAAAGAATGGTTACAAGAAACTTGGAGTTTCTCTAAAATGTTACTACCCTTATTATTTATAGGTGTTTTTATTGCTGGGTTTATAATGCCATTACTTCCAGAAACTTTAATTCAAAGCTTAGTAGGTTCAAATACTGTCTTAGGGAATTTTATAGCTTCTATTTTTGGAGCGTTTATGTATTTCTCAACTTTAACTGAGATTCCTATTTTACAGGCCTTAATTGCCAAAGGCATGGCTTCTGGACCAGCACTTGCATTATTATTAGCAGGACCTTCTTTAAGTTTGCCAAATATGTTAGTTATAAGGAAAGTTTTAGGAACAAAGAAAACAGCTGTTTACCTTTCATTAGTTATAATTTATTCAACTATTGCCGGGTTGATTTTCGGGATGATTTAGAATTTAAATCAAAAAAGTATTCTGTTAATTAGACAAAAAGTATGAACGCGCCTGACCGAAGACTAGCATAAGTTGGTTAACATTTTTGGGATGTTTCGTTTGTGTTTGTTTTCTTTATCATTTCTTTTGTCCTGGTTGTTTTTAATTTATAAATGTTGTAAATGTAGAGTATATTAATTAGCTAAAAATTGAATAAAGCATAACAAAAATTATTTATTATCAAATAGAATGGTCCGTATTTCCAATACGAATCAAAATAGTTTAGAAACTTCTTTTTTTGATAATTTTTTGAACCTGTCACATTCTTGCTTAAGATGATAAGAAAAAATGACTTCAAATCCAATATTTTCAACTCTTTTTCCTATTTCCTGAATTGCATTTACTGCCGGAACAAAATCTCCATCGCTACTCACTAAAATCGAAGTATCATAAGCATTATTGTAGGCTAATTTAACCATGTCTACTGCTAGATGAATATCATCTTCTTTAACCTGATAAATTGTTTTACCATCAACCCCAGCTTTTTGCATCCTGCATAAAATTACCTTAAAATCAGGTATTTTCTTTAATTTTTCAAAGAATTTTTGTTGAGCAATATAGGATATTTCATTCTTTTTTCTGTCTAAAGGACAATTGTAATAATACACTCTAATAAGGTCCCTATTACCTACAAGCTTCTTAATAAACTTTTTAAAACTAAACTTGCCTTGTTTCTTTTTGGAAACATTCGCTTAACAAGATGATAAAGATTACTTCCATCAATAAAAATTGCAACTCTTTCCTTCTTCATCTTAAGAATATAAAGCCCAGGGTTACTAAAAAGCAATCCTGGGGAGTATATAGTTTTTATAGGGTGTGGCAGTATTTAAAACTTTTGAACTTGGAGTTCAGGGAGTTTTAATTTTTTATAAATTGTAGAAAATTGAGGGATTTTTAAGGGTTGTCAGTCACAGATGGGTGACTGAGTTATTTAATGATTGTTTCTGATACAAATTCTTTTGTAATCTTCAATGTTTTAGAAGCTACTTTTTTTAAATGGTATGAGATTGATTTATTGGTTCCAATAGCAACATAATTGACTTTTCTCTTGAATCTTTCTATAACTGCCTTAACAGCACCCGAAAAGTCTCCATCATTAGATATAAGAAAAGCTTCATCGTATTCTTCAGCTTGCCCATCTAACACTAAGTCTAGTGCAAGGTTGACATCTGTTGCCTTTTCAACATAATAGCTTTTTCCATCTCTCTTTCTTTTTTCTAATCTCCCGAATATAATCTTAAGTTTGTCTATTTTCTTTAGTTTTTCTAAGAAACGCTGTTGTTCAGCATACATTTTAGGATTAGTTTCTCCTACGGGGAGATATAATAATTAATTTTAACTAACTCTTTACCCTCAGATAATTTCTCACAAAATTTAGCAATATCTAATTTACAATTAAATTTCTGTTTTAAAGAAAAATAAAAATTACTTCCATCAATATAAATAGCAATTTTCTTCATAGTAAAAAACATGGGGTTAGTTGCCTATCCCCATGGACTTAATTAATAAAATCAGAGCTTTAATCTTTATAAGGTTTTCTCCTAATTTTAAAAGAGTTTCATAAAACAACACCTCCAGATGTGACAAAAAGTCAACACGCCCCGACCGTCCACTGCAGTAGTTTGTGATTGTGGTGTGATGTTTATTTAATTTTTGTAAATTTTGTCATGGTGGTCAAAATCAGTAAATAAAATAAAATTATTCGCTAAATCTACTTTAAATGTTAATACGAAGCTTCTTTGGATGTGGACTCTCTTATAATTTTTTAAGTCATTTCTTAAATTTTTATAATGTTGTATTGATTGGTTATCTGAATTAACAATCTCTTTAATTTTTTTATTAATTATCTCAACTTTTTTTCTATCTTTTTTTGCAAGTTTTTTAATGATTAATTTAAGCTCATCAGAAAGATTAAAATCAAACATTTTATGCCTCGCATAATTTATCTAATTCTTGCAAGGTCATTTTTTTGTTACCATATTTGTTAATGTGGTTTTTTGCTATACTAATAACTTTTTTAGTATATTCTTCACTAGCTTGTTTTTCCATTATTTCTTCTCCATATAATTCAATAAATTTATTTAATGCTTCAGATTTATCTCTTAACCCAAATTTAATTTTAATTATCCCAAGAACCCTGTTAGCATAATCATCTAGTTCAACTCTTGCAGAGATCATTTTTTTCATTTTAATATGTGATTTGGTATGTATACTATATGCACATGAAGTATTTAAATATTTCTATTAATTTTGAAAGAGTTCTAAAGCATCACAAAATACTAGAACGCCCCGACCGGGTTTGACCCCAAAATGTGACATTGAAGGGTTTTAGTATGAGTTTAATACAAGTTTAGTATGAGAATAATACAAGTTTTTGATTTATATAAATTGTCAGTCACGGAAGGGTGATTAGGTTAAAATGCAGTTTCTAGATGTTTACCTGATTCCTTAACCCAATCCCAACAAAATTCATGTTCCCAACTTCCAAAGCCATTAGTTAATTTACTTTGATATCTAGAATGCATTCTAGTTCCATAGAGTATTGCCTCTGCAACCTCTCCTTCAGGAACTGCCCCTATTTCATTGAAAGCATTTCCTAAACTATGATAAATGCTTGATTCAATTCTATATTTCTTTAACACACTATGTATCTCTGTGAATAAATTTCCAGACATTTCGGGATTCTTAGAAAATTCTTCATATTTTACAGTAATTGGAATAATATGATGTTCTCCGTGAGATATCTCTCTTGTGAGAAGAAATGCACTTTCATTATGAACCTTATCAATTTGTTTAATCAATCCTTTAAGCTTATCAATATCCTTATCAGAAATCCCTGGCCATTTATGATGTCTTTTATTTTCTTCCTTTGTTAAATAACCTAATTCATTATTTCTTAAACTTAACCATGAAGACAACCTTATTGCCATGATATTCAGAACTTGATTTGATTTTTAAAGATTATTGTGATTAGTAGCTGTGCTTCCTACAGACATATGTCACTAGGCAAAACCGAAAATTAATTCCGAGATGATTTCTTTGGTTT
>CAZRJP010000036.1:0-3362 GCA_964600865.1 Candidatus Woesearchaeota archaeon
CATCTCAGAACTAATTTTTGGTTTTGCCTAGGACATATGTCCTGGTCTAGCACATTAATTTTATTAAAGAGTTAATTTTAAATAGAAATAAAGGTACTTATTTGTAATTAAAAGGAGGTTATGATTATGAAAGCTTTAAAAAAGACAGCATTAGTTTTAGCTGCTATTGGAGCTATTAATTGGGGATTAACAGAAATAGGATGGAATGCTGTTGATGTTTTAATTGGTAGTTGGAGTACAACAATTGCTTCTATAGTATACTATATTGTAGGATTAAGCGGTTTGTATGCACTAGTAAAAGCATTCAAATAAGTTTAACTTTTTTTATTTCTTTTTTTATTTTTTTTAGAATTATTCTCTAAGGTCACTTATTCCTAAAAGTAAGAACAAAAATCCTATCATCAATAAGAACCATATTATTCCGCCTTTTAAAACTTCTAAGGCAGCAACACCAAAGTTAAGACCAGTATAATTTAGTCCCCACTCTGCTATAACTATAGTAATAAAAATAAGTCCTATTAAAAGTTCTAGCCATTTATTCATTGTAGTAAAGAATGGTTGTTTAGGTTTAAAAGCATTTTTGTTTTCTATTGATAAGGTTTAAAAACCAATATTTATTGTGAAATGTATGAATTTAAGAAAGTTTGGCAGGGTTTTAGCAATACCAATTTATTAATTCTAATTAAATATTTTTTTATTAAATTAAAATGAATGGACAACTAACGATTATTGACCTCAAGGAATGTGACAAGAAACTAGTTAGAAGTAAGGAAAAACTTCAAGTATTTTTAATTAAATTATGTAAGGTAATTGACATGAAATCTTATGGAAAACCAATAATTAAGCGTTTTGGAAAAGGAAATTTAAGAGGATATACTGGATTACAATTAATTGAAACAAGTAATATTGTTGTTCATTTAGATGAGCATGAAAATAAAGTTTTTATTGATATTTTTAGTTGCAATGATTTTGATGCGATTAAGGCAAAGCAATTTTCCGAGCAATTTTTTAATGCAAATAATGCAGTAATTAAAACAATAATAAGAGAATAATCTTTTCAAAAAAATTTAGAGTAAACCAGGATAAAAGACAAAACCAGAAAATAGAAGGAAAACAAATAAAAAAATCAAACCAGGATAAAAAAGAAGGTTTTAGAGTAAACCAGAAAATAGAAGGAAAACAAATAAAAAAATCAAACCAGGATAAAAAACAAAACCAGGATAAATATAAATATAAATAAAATAAAATAAAATAAAATGAAACCAAACCATAAAGAAAAAACAAATAAAATGAAACCAATAGATTCAATAGAGATAATAAAAGATATGAAAGCATTTGAATTAGTTCAAGGAATGAAAGGAATGGGTTTTGGAGCTGAAAAGATTTATAGCAGTTCTGAAATAATGAAAAAGATGTTTTTAGATAAAGAATGTAAGGTATTTTTAGGAGTAGCTGGTGCGATGGTTCCTGCAGGGATGAAGAATATTTTAATTGATATGCTTAATGAAATAGATGTTTTTGTGACTACTGGCGCTAATTTAACGCATGACTTAATAGAGGCATTAGGAGAAAGGCATTATCATGGAGATAATTCAGTTAGTGACGAGGAATTAAATAAAAAGGGAATTGATAGAATTTATAATGTTTTTATGAAAAATAAGGTTTATGAAAAATTAGAAGATTTTTTTGAAAAAAATTATGATGTTTTAAGAGAATGTAAAACCATTAAAGATTTTTTATGGAAGATAGGAGAGTTGATCCCTGAGAATAATTCTGGAGAAAATAGCATTTTAAAAAAATGTTATAAGAAGAAGATACCTGTTTTTTGCCCAGGAATTGCAGATTGTGGTATTGGTTTAATGATGTGGGGGAGAAATGTTGCAGGTAAGGGGAAAACTTCTATAGATGTTTTTGAAGATATGAAAGAAATTATTGATATTGCTTGGACAAGCAGTAATAATGGAGTTATTTACATTGGAGGGGGTTTCCCTAAGAATTTTATTCAACAATCATTGCAATTTTCTAAAGGAGCAAAATATGGCATTCAAATAACTACAGATAGGACAGAACCAGGAGGGTCAAGTGGAGCACCATTAAAAGAAGGGATATCCTGGGGAAAGATGAAAAAAGATGCTGATTTTGTAGATGTTTTTTGTGATGCAACAATAGCATTACCTTTAGTTTATAGTTATGTTAAGGAGTTTATTAAGGAATAACTTAAATAAGTGTTTTATTTAATCTAATTTAAGAGAAGTCAAAATGTTAACTAAAAAACAAGTTTCAGAAATAAAAGAACATCTTTCTAGAGCGCAAAATCCATTATTTTTTTATGATGATGATCCTGACGGTTTATGTGCTTTTTTACTTTTAAGAAGATATCTTGATAGAGGCAAGGGAGTTGCAATAAAGGACTATCCAGATATGGGAAAAAGTTATTTTAGAAAGGTTAAGGAATTGAATGCAGATTATATCTTTATTGTAGATAAGCCATGTGTTTCAAACGAGTTTTTTGAGGAAGCTAGAAAAGTGAACATTCCTGTTGTGTGGATAGACCATCATGAGGAGGAAGAGAAAAAAGATATTCCAGATTTTATTAATTATTATAATCCTTCTTATAATAAAAATCCTAGCAATGAACCAACTACTGCATTATGTCATCAAATTACTCAAAGAAAAAAAGATTTATGGTTGGCAGTAGTAGGATGTATTTCTGATAAATTTTATCCGGATTTTTATAGTGATTTTAAGGAGCAATATCCTGAGTTATGTATTGATTCTAAGTATCCTTTTGAAATACTTTATAAATCAGATATTGGAAAGATTTCAAGGATGTTATCTGCTGGTTTAAAAAATAGGACAACAGATGTTGTAAGGATGATTAAATATTTGTTTAAAGCAAAAGGTCCATATGATGTTTTAAAAGAGAATAATAAGAATAAAATGATTCAGAGTAGATTTAATGATATTAATAAAAAATATCAGAAATTTCTTAAGGAGGCTAGACTAGGAAAGGATAACTTTAGAAATATGGTCTTTTTTAAGTATGGGGGAGACACAAGTATGAGCTCTGGAATTGCTAATGAATTAAGTTTTGATTTCCCTGAAAAATATGTTTTTGTGGTCTATGTTAAAGGTACTAGAACAAATATTTCTGGAAGAGGTAAGGATGTTAAAAAAGTTTTTTTAAAGGCTATTAAAGACCTTCCTGAATCAGGTGGAGGAGGACATATGGATGCTATTGGAGGGCAAATAAGAACAAAGGATATAGAGACCTTTAAAGGAAATTTAGCTGATTTATTAGAGTAGTTTTTAACTTACAGTCAAAGAAGTCCATATCCTGAAATCTTTGATTTAGGGTATGG
>CAZRJP010000037.1:0-3355 GCA_964600865.1 Candidatus Woesearchaeota archaeon
CGGCGATTCCTCGCCAAATTTAAAAATTTGGGTATCCTCGCCGTTGATGTAATGATAAATAAATTAATTAAAAATTATCTAAAAAATTTAAAATGATAAATAAGTACAATCAAACATTCACGAGACACAGAGTCACAAAAATGTGTTTGATACAGAGAGAATTAAAAATTTTCAGGTATTCACTTTATAAAAATAAGGAGAAAAATAAAAATGAATAAAAAAGGTTTTTTACAGATTTCTTTTGCATGGTTATTTGCAATAATTGTGGGTATTGCTATAATCTCTCTAGCAATTTATGGTGTTTCTAAACTAATAGGTACTCAAGAAGATATTCAGGGTGCTAAAACAAGTAAGGAGATTGGTATATTACTAAATCCTCTTGAAACAGGATTTGAAGAAGCTAAAACAAATACCATTGGTTTTCCAGTAAATACTAGAATGTTTAATAAATGTAGTCTAGAGGGTAGTTTTGGAAAACAATTAATTCAAATATCTCAAAAAAGCTTTAATGAATGGACTGAAACAGATATTAATGTTGGATTTGAAAATAAGTATATATTTTCTAATGAAATGATTGAAGGTGAGAAGATGATAATATTCACAAAACCATTTGAATTTCCATTTAAAATAGCAGATTTAATGTATATAACCTCTGCAAATAAAAAATATTGCTTTAAGAATGCTCCTGAAGACATTGAGGAAGAACTCTCTACATTAAGTATAGATAATGTTATTTTAGAAGGATATTCAGAAGATGATGAATGTGATGAGGATATGATTAATGTTTGTTTTTCAAATGAAGATTGTGATATTAATATTAATTACAATAGGAAATCTATTGATACAAAAGGAGGGAGAGTATATTTTGAAGGAGATGTTTTAATGTACGCAGGAATATTCTCTGAAAAAGAGGTCTATGAATGTCATTTAAAAAGATTAATGATGAGATTAGATGTTCTTTCTACATTATATAAAGAGAAGATAGCATTAACTGGATGTGGAGAAAATTTGAAACCAGAATTAAATGCATTAATTAGTGCGACTCAAAACTTCAAAGGATCTCAGGATTTAAATCAGATAAAATCTCTTACAGATGCATTAAAAAATAGAAATAGAGATTTGATATGTAAAATATTTTAAATGTATCTTTCAAATAAATTTTTTAAAAAAATTTAGAGTAAACCAGAAAGGGAAAAAATAAAACCAAACTAGGATAAAAAATGAACAAAATAAAACTTTCAAAATAATCTTTTCAAAAAAGATTAGACAAAACCAGGATTAAAAAGAAGGTTTTAGATCAAACCAATACTCAAAATGAACAAAATGTATCTTTCAAAAAGATACACTACAAACCAGGATAAAAAATGAATAAAATAAAACTTTCAAAAAGTTTTAGATCAAACCAATACTCAAAATGAACAAAAAAGGTAAAACAGGTTTTGTTGCTAACAAAAAAGCACAAATGAAAATACAGCAAATGGCATTTATGTTAATGGCTGTTACCTTATTTTTTATATTAGTAGGTATGTTTGTATTAGTTTTTAGTTTATCTGGATTAAAAGAGTCTGCAATTAAATTAGAAGAAGAAAATGCTATGCTATTAGTTAGTAAATTAGCTAATTCCCCAGAGTTCTCATGTGGAGAAGTATATGGTACAGGGAAGACTAATTGTATTGATTTAGATAAGGTAATGGCAATTAAATCTATTTCAGGAACATATGGTAGTTTTTGGAAGGATATATCTAATATAGAAATAAGAACAATTTATCCAACTAAAAAAGAAGAAGTATGTACACAAGGAAACTATCCTAATTGTAATCTAATAAAGATTCATGATAAGGAATTGCAAGGTAATTATAAATGGACCTTTGTTAGTTTATGTAGAAAAGAAAAGACAAAAAGAGGTTATAGAGATAAGTGTGAAATAGGTAAATTACTTGTGAGTTATGATAAAAATGAGTAAAATGTATCTTTCAAATAATCTTTTCAAAAAAGATTAGACAAAACTAGAACTTAAAATAAATGTCCTTTCAAAAAGATACACTACAAACCAGAACTTGCCAAAAAATGGCAGGATATTGCCAAAAAATGGCAATGTTTAAAAATACTAATTCTCTTAATATTTCATGAAAGCAGAAAAGAAAGTTTACAAGGCATACTTAGAATCTGGTAAAAAGCGTTTGTATTTTAGTCAGTTAAAAAATTTGACCAAATTATCAAATAGCTCCTTACAAAATGTTCTAAATAGATTTATTAAAAAAAATATTCTTTCAAAAGATAAAAAGTCATCTAATACCTTTTATGGAATAAAAAACAATAAAATGTTTTCTCTTAAATTCTCAGAACTAGCATTAAGTAGTTTTGAAAAATTAGATATTGAAATTAAGGTCCCATTAAAAAATTTTTTAGGAAAAGTGTCAAGAGAAATTTTTACTATTGTTTTATTTGGTTCATCTTCTAAAAATGAGCAAAAACATGGGAGTGACATAGATTTATTAATTGTTTCAGACAAAAAAGAAGATTTTAGTAAAATAAAAAAGGAAGTAAATAATGTTTCAAACTATCCTATTTCAATATTTAAATGTACTGTGAATCAATTCTATGAAAATCAAGATCCTGTGGTTATTCAGGCAAGAAAAACAGGATTTCCCATATATCATGAACAAAATTTTTATAAGGCAATTTTAAATGAATATTAATCGGTTATTTAAAGACAAAAAATTTTTGGAGAAACAAATTGCTTTCTTTTGTAAGATAAATAAGATTAAAAAAATCCGAAAAAATCCTGAACTTGCCCAATCTCATTTAGAAAAAGCAAAACATAACATGGGTTTTTACAAATCAAATAAAAATGATTCAAATTATCAAGACTGGCTGATAGTTGTCCTTTATTATACGGTTTATCATGCATGCCTTGCATTATCAGCCAATAAAGGATATTCCTCTAAGAATCATGAAGCAACAATCCTATTATTAATTAAAGAGTACTCTCTTAACAAAGAAGAAACAAAATTAATTGAAGATTTATCAATAAATAAAAAAGATGCTCAAATGTACACTCAACTTAAAAAAGACAGGCATGATTCCAGCTATTCAACAGAAACCAAATTTACTAACAGTCTTATTAATAAATATGAGAAGGAAGTTATAAGATTTATAAATAAAGTGGAATTAATACTTGAAAACAATAAATAAAATGTATCTTTCAAAAAGATACTACAAACCAGAACTTGCCAAAAAATGGCAATGTTAAAAAATAAATAAACTAAAACTTTCAAAAAGATACACTACAAACTAGGATAAAAAATGAATAACCCCGCCCTAAAGGGCGAGGTATCAAATATAAAAACAAAAT
>CAZRJP010000038.1:0-3343 GCA_964600865.1 Candidatus Woesearchaeota archaeon
TAAAAAGAAATGAGACAACAATTAGAAAATATGATGGATTCATATCAACCAATGGTTTCAGAACAAAGACAACAGACTTATTTTGTTGTTGGAGATTTGGAATCTTTAAGTGCTAGTGCATTGTATACACCTAAGATAAGTGTTCCAAAAGTTGGGATGACTCTTTCTGGAGGATTGACTATAAAAGACTTAAGAAAGAACACAATTGCATTACAGGAAGATTTTGGGGGTGTTGGAAATATCTACACTGCACATCCCGATGGTGGTGGAGCTACAAGGTTCTATGGCTTAGGAAAAGGTAAAGACAAAGAAAAAAGTAAAGATGTTTGGAAGAAATAAATTTTTTTTGGGAAGGTTTATAACCTTCCTCTTTTTTTTTAAATAGAATGTTTTTTGCAGAAGGAGAAGAAAAAGAATTTCCAGAAGATATAAAATCTGAGATTCATAGATTGGAATCTAAAGATAGAGAAATCTATGAATTAAACCAAAAAAAGAAGAATATCGATTCAGAAGTAATCGATTTTGTTATAGAATCTTTAGAAGTTTTTTTAAAATATGAAAAAGAATTGAATAAAAAACAAAAGGACTTAATGACAGGGGCTATAGGTGACATTCCTATTACTTTTTTTATACTGGATAAATTAAAAGTCAAAAAAGAAATAAAAGAGGCAATAGGACCCCTCGTAGATATTTATGATTCACATTGTAATTTGCATATAAATAGGGAGAAATTAATATGGAAAGTTTTAAACAAACTAAAACAGATACAAGAAAAAACTAAAAAATAACTTTATAAAATTTAATAAATTACTAAATTTGCCTGAGCAGAGTGTACCAACAAGCAAAAGAGCACTAACGGTTCGGCCGAGCTCCACTTTTGATGAGTATTTGGACTCTACAGGAGGCTCTTTTTTCTTTCTTTTTCAAAAACGCGCGCTTCAGATAAATTGCTTGCCTAAAGACAAAAGGTAAGGGATACCAAAATGTTAGTAGCTGTGAGGCCGCTATGTTTGATTTGCAAGAAGGCAGAGGAAAGTTGAAGTATAATGAAGGATGATTGGGAAAAAACTTTTAATTTTTCAAATTTGAAAGAGTCCCAAAAATAAGAGGATTATTTATATATTCTAATTTATTTTTATAATTAAGATAAATAAATTTAAAGATTAAAATGGAAAAGTTGAAAATAGAAGGAATGTCTAGTGAAGAATATCCCGGAGGGAGAATAGATTCATTTACAATAAACTTAACAAGTGAGTCTCCTCACCATTCACACATAATTCCCTTGTTTTTAGATTTGGGTTTTCCCAAAGAAGAATCTTTGGATAAATTAGATGTGATTTTTAATGAAATAGGTTATCTATTTATATACGGTAGTCCTAAAATAAAAGCACATCTAATAATTGAAGGTGATAAACTTTCCATCAAATTTGACACATCCCTTCCAAGAGAAGAAATTATAAAAATCCTTGAGAAATACTTCCAATTTCCAAAAGAATAATTTATTTAAGGCTCCTTCGGGAGCCCTTTTTATTTTCCAAATCTGAAAGAGTCTCAAAAATGAAAGGGTTATTTATATGTTCTAATTTATTTTTATAATCAAGATAAATAAATTTAAAAGTTAAAATGAATCATTTTAAAATATATAATCAAAAGATAAAAATTATTTGTAATAAAAAAGAAAGGCTATTTTCATATTCTCAAAATGAGAAATATTTGCAATTGAAAGGAGGTAAAAAGAAATGAGACAACAATTAGAAAATATGATGGATTCATATCAACCAATGGCTTCTCAAGAAAGACAAACAACCTATTTTGTTGTAGGAGATTTGGAATCTTTAAGTGCAACAGCTTTATACGGAAGTGATTCAAAGGAGTATGATAAATATGTTCGTGAAACAATTAGGGAAGATGATCATGCCCCTCTTGGAGAACATTTGAACTATGAAGTTTGGTTAGACAGAACGGGTCATAAAAAAGGAAGAAGCGAATTGATTACGAATGTCCATATTCCAATACAAGAAGGAAGTTAAAAATGGAAAAGCCGAAAATATCTGAAATAAGAAGTTCTGAATATTCCGAAGGAAGAATAGATTATTTTGTTGTAGAAAATAAAATAGATTTTCACAAAGAACTAATAAATTTTATTCATGAATTGGGTTTTAATCAGGTCTCTCTAGATGAGTTTGATTTTGACTTTACAAAAGTTGAAGGGCATAAATTTGCTTATTCAAAAAATATGAGAATTCATTTAATTCTAAATGATAATCAAATTTCATTTATTTTGGATACAAACATCACAAAAGAAGAGATAATCTCTAAGTTAGAAAAATATTTCCAGATTTTTGAATAATTTATTTAAGGCTCCTTCGGGAGCCCTTTTTATTTTCCGAATCTGAAAGAGTCTCAAAAATGAAAGGGTTATTTATATGTTCTAATTTATTTTTATAATCAAGATAAATAAATTTAAAAGTTAAAATGAATCATTTTAAAATATATAATCAAAAGATAAAAATTATTTGTAATAAAAAAGAAAGGCTATTTTCATATTCTCAAAATGAGAAATATTTGCAATTGAAAGGAGGTAAAAAGAAATGAGACAACAATTAGAAAATATGATGGATTCATATCAACCAATGGCTTCTCAAGAAAGACAAACAACCTATTTTGTTGTAGGAGATTTGGAATCTTTAAGTGCTAGTGCTTTGTATACAGGAGACAGTGGAAGTTCTGGTGGATTTAGTCATGTCGATTTGCCTGGGATGAATCTTTCAGCACATTGCCATGAAGGAGAGGATGGAACTGCACATTTCAAGACTTTTGATGGAAAAAAGATACCAATGTTAACAAGTTATGAATATGCAATGGGAGATTTGTATGCAAAAAAATTGGACCTGAATACAAACTATGACAAAGATAAATAAAATGGCGCAAAGGAATAATAGTCCGGTTGACTTTGGAAAGTTAAGAAAAGAATTGGTTGATTTATTTGAATCTTTTTTAAAGAATCCCAAAGATAAAGAGATACTTTCTAAAGCAATGAAATATGATAAAGAATTCTCTGGATTAACTCATTATAAGGAAGAATTTTCTTTCGGGGAAAAAATTCCAGACGATATCTCCAATGCTTTAAAAGAATTGACCCATATTTCTTTTTATGATACAGAGGACACATCTCTTAAACACTTTTCAAATGAAGAAATACATGAGAGGATCAAAAAAGCCCTTGAAAATCTTAAAAAGAACCAGTAATTTATTTAAGGCTCCTTCGGGAGCCCTTTTTATTTTCCAAAAAACAATTAAACCCTAAAACAAGTAGGATAATATGAGTAACAAAGAAGAAATT
>CAZRJP010000039.1:0-3005 GCA_964600865.1 Candidatus Woesearchaeota archaeon
TTTTCTTTAGAATAACTAATTTTCGGTTTTGAAAAATCTATTCCGGACAAAGCCGATTATTTTGTTTTTAGATGTAGCTAAATAATAATATGAAAAAAGGTTATATGCTAATTATAAAGATATCATTAGGTAAAAAGTTACTAAAGTAACCTTAACAGGATATATAACCTAGTAAAGGTTAATATCCAGAGTGTTCCCAGCGTCGATAAATCGACCAAATTTAAAATTTAATTTTTTGCCCACCCAAGATACGAGAGAAAAGCCTGCGTCCTACGGACAGATAGCTGAAAACAAAGTTTTCAGAGAAAAACTTCTTTTACCCGACCGACGAGAAAACCCACGAAATTAAAATTTCGCATAACAAAGGGTAAAAGGTTTCACTTCGTTACACCCAAATTTTTCATTTACTTTGAGGGGTTCTTAGTCCTTCGGACAATTTGTCGGCTTCGCCGAGAATATCTATTTTAGAATTTCTTTTTTCATTTTCCATATGTTTTACATAACGATAACTTAAGAAACATACGGGAATTAACGGAGCAAGCATTATAATTCCTAAGACAATTAAAAAAGTGGTTTGAATTTCACTCGCATGAGAGAATGCACTATATCCAAAACTTCCAACTGAACCAAAGAAAACGAAATATCCTAACATCAATAAATAAGGTTTTGGAGTCCTTTGCCACATATATCTCCAACCTCTTTTATTTTCCAAATGTGCTTCTGCTTGTTGTTGTCTTTCCAATGTCTCAAGCATCCCTCTAACTTTTTGATATTTTTCAGGAGGGAGTTCTGAAATATCCTTTACAAATTTTTGAGTATCTTTGTTTATCTTAATTTCATCAAAATCCATGTAAATCCAATTATAAGATTGTTTAAGTTATTTTCGCTTATAAAAAGAGTAAATTTATATATAATGTTTTACAAACAAAATTAAGATGAAAGAAAGTTTAAAGAAACTTAAGTTTTATGATAACTGGTTTAAGGTTTTAGGGATATCTTTAGTATTATTCTTTTTAGGAATTTTTCTCTTAGATTACGAAAGCGACATAATCTTATTTCTTTGGTTTATTCCTGTTTTCGCTTTGGCAATTTCTCTAGGAGTAATAACTTGGGGGATGATTTATCATGAAGCCAAAAGGAAAGAATGGGTTTGGATTGTTTTAACAATTTTAGCTTTTTTATTAGGAATAGGTGGTTTTGTTGTTTCAATTATTTTTTATTTTGCTAAAATGAGAAAAGCATTTAAGAAAGGAGAGGGGATTTATGATGAAGAAATAACTGAAAAGGAAAAGAAACAAATTGAGTATTATAAAAAGCACAAAGATGAGATAGATAAGAAAGATAACGAAGAATTCTTGAGATTTCTAAAAGGTATTGGAATTTTGGCTGGAATTATTGTTTTAGCACTAATAATCAAATCAATCTTCTTTTAGAAAAAGAAGCAAAATAATTTTAAATTTCAACCACTAAATACCTGCGTAGCTCTACATTTAGAAGAATCGCACGAAACCCCTATTCCCGTAAGTGAAAAACTTTTTTCAATCATATTTTCATGATGTCCAGGACTACTTATCCACCCGCTAACAAAACATTCTGCTATTGCTTTATTGGTATATGTAGAACCACAACCTACAACATCATAGTGTATTGGAGTTTCTCCAATATTCTCTCCGGCAGTAGAACTATAAGGTATATTTAGATTACTATGCTCAAAAAATCCCTCAGACATCATTTTATCACTCCAACTTCTAGCAAAATTATCTAAATTGCTTCTTGAAGACAGAGCTCTTGCATTATAATTTGCCCTTTCCTTATTCACCAAAACTAATATTTCTTGTTCTATGGATTTTACATCTCTATCTTCTGGCTTAAATGTATCTTTTATGCCTTGGAGAATTCCTCCATCAGATTTTTTCTCTGTATTAGTTTCTGTGTCTAAATTGAGATTATTTAAACTTAGAGGCATTAATATAGAATAATCTATTTTGTCGTTAAATTCAAAAACAGGATTTAAAATCGTATCTCTATTAACATAACTATTCCATAGCAAGAATAAAATCCCCATAATAATCAGATATCTTACCCAATTTCTTTCTCTTCTAAAGTAATTGTATATTTCTTTTATAACTTTCCAACCATACTTAATAGAGTAAAATAAAGAAACTAATAATAAAACACTTCCAAATTTAATAATCCATAATTTAATCTCATTTAATTTTTCTATATTGGTATAGATTACTATAAACGCCACAATCGAAATAAGTGATCCAAGTAAAATATCTGCAATATATCTATGTCTTCTTTTAAAGTTGTATTTATGGTGTTCTCTCCAATTTAACCAAGCATAAATTTTTCTAAATTTTCTTTTAAAATATTCTTTATCCATAAATCAAAAAAGAAATAGTTTGATTTAAGCTTTTCTATTAATCTTCTTTTAGAAAAAGAAGCAAAATAAGAACCCCTCATTTTCTTTTTAGAAAAAAGAAACAAAAAGGCGGGCAATCTCTCTAATTTAATGGTCGTCGGAGAAACCATCCTCCTCCCCCACCCTGAAAGAAAAATAAAAAATTAAAGCGAAAGATTTATTTGTCTGCTAAAAATCCTGTAATCAAAGAAGCTAAACCTTTTATTGCTTCGCTACTTTCTGCATTTCTTTTAGCAGTATATTTACATTCAACACCCAAACCTTGTACTTCAAAAGTCACATTCTCGTACCAAGGTGTTGGTGTTTCTGCCGTATGTCTATCAACAGATGCTTGAACATCTGCAGTTACTTCAACATATCCTCCATAAAATTCGCCTTCGCTCCCTGTATGTGATGCATTTGGCATTTGAGCCAAATACTTTCTTACTTCCCGCATCTGTCCTTCGTCCAATCTATCAACAGTTATTTTAGTTGGTTTCATTGTGACTTTTGAAGAATATTTATATTTATAAATCTTTCGCTACCATGGCTTTGTCCGGAGTAACATAAATCTCAAAAATTAAAATAAAAAAAGATAAAT
>CAZRJP010000040.1:0-1889 GCA_964600865.1 Candidatus Woesearchaeota archaeon
TCCTTTAGATACTAGTTATGAGGATTGTGATGACGATGATGAAGAGGATTTGTGTTTAGTAGAATAATGGAAAAAGAAAATAAAAATAAAAAAGAACAAAAAGAAGAAGAACTTTGTTGTGCAGATAAAAATGTTTGTTCAGTAGACTGTGCACCAAAGAACGAAGAGGAAAATTCAAAATCTGAATCAGCTTGTGGTTGTGGAGGTAATTGTTAATGAAAATAAAAGTTATTGGTTCAGGATGTCCAACATGCATAAGACTTCATGAATTAGTTGTAAAACTTAAAAAGGAAGGTAAAATTAAGGCAGATGTTCAATATTCTAAAGACATAAATGAATTAATTGAACTTGGAGTTATGGGAAGTCCTGCTTTGGTTATAGACGGAAAAGTTGCTAATGTTGGAATGCCTGAAAGCGAAGAAAAATTGTTAGAGATTATTAAAAAGAGTGAGAAATAAACTTAGAATAATTATAATTCAAATTCATCAATAAAATCTGTAATTGTTCTATACTTCTCTAAAAATTTTAAACCTTTAGCTGTAAGTGAAATTAATTTATTATTTGAATGAGTTGTTTCATTAATAAAATTTTTCTTTAATAATTCTGAGTGATATTCGTAAAAACTTGATGAAGAGAGATTTGATTTTCTTATTAAAGGAGTTATTTTTATAGGATTTTTATTTGATTGTATAATAGATAAAATATCTTTAATTATTTTTAATTTACCCCTTTTTGCCATGTTTAAATTTCCTCCCAGATTTTTTTGGGATTTAAATGCCAAGAAAACTCGATGGTTTTCTGGTCCCAGAAACTTTTTAATTTTCTTGACTTGAAAATCTTATTTTTCATTGTTTTAATTTGAACCTACCTTTCTCAAAACTTTATATAACATTAAAAGAAAAATTCCCGAAGATGCCAAATAGATAACTAGCTGGAAATTCTGGAAAAAAGTTGGAATAAGGATGTCAATTATATTTAATATCCAAAAGAATAATAGCAATACATAAATTGCATAAAGATTATGTCCTTTGGTTTTCTTCTTAGAATTTTTATAAGAGATATAAACTACAAAAAGAACAAAGGAGAGTAATAAAAGATTCAGTCCTAAATATGAAAAAGGATTTCTTGACACAACACTAAAAATAGCTAAAACAACAGCGATTATATGGAATAAATAAATTCTATGTTCATAGTTCCATTTTTTATGTATAACACTATATAACAAATAAAAAATCGCCATTGTGCTAAAATACATGAATAGAACCAAAGTTATTTGGCTTACTAAGGGGTTCAATAATTTTTTGGAAATTGAAAAAATTCCCTGAACATTAAAATAAAATAATATTAATTTGATAAATGATCTAAAGAAATACGCCAAAGCAAAGAACAAGAATGCTTGTCTGAAAAACTTCAACCCCTTATATGAACTTAATTCATATAATTCTTTAGTTCCATAATAAATCATTAAACTACAAACTATAATTATAAAAGAATAAACTATTTCTGTTGAAAAACTTTGCATCATAAGCTGTTGCATTATTTTTGGAGGCATTTTATTTTTATAAGTATAAGAAGTAATATTTAAAGGTTTATAATCTGAATGGACATTAAGTCCATCTTACTTATAAATAACTTGTTTTTTATTTTATTATGAAATATAAAATTAAAAGGAGGTTTAAAACATGGAACAAAGATATATCTTAGGAATTGTTGCTTTAGCAATGGTTGCACTTCTTGGAGTTGGGATGGTTTCTGCTTTTGGATTTGGAAATGGAATTTCTGAAGAGGAGAGAGAAGCATTGGAAACTGCAATGGAATCAGGAGATTATGATGAATGGGAAGAAATCAAAATGTCTCAAATTTCAGAAGAGAGATTTGAAGAAATGAAA
>CAZRJP010000041.1:0-1884 GCA_964600865.1 Candidatus Woesearchaeota archaeon
AAAAACAATTAAACCCTAAAACAAGTAGGATAATATGAGTAACAAAGAAGAAATTTTAAAGGAACTTAGAAAACAATTTGATTTAACTAAAAAGAGATTAGGATTTAAATCAACTTTTGAAGATATTGATAAAATGTCCTATATTGAAGATATGGTTTTATCTCAAGGATTTGTTAGCAATCAATTTTCAAGACAAATGATAAACAGAATGGTTGAAACATTTTATGGATGGATTGGAAAAATTCATGCATGGGTTTACCCACAACCAATGGATATTATTCACATACATGAAAACAATGGGCTTTCTAAAGAGGACAAGAAAGAATTCTCATTAATGATTGATAAAATAATGTATTTAGTTAGAAAGAATAAAAGGATTGCATTTAAAGGATTAATAGAAGAGGAAGAAGCAAATTTTATTGATGAAATGGTTGAATTTGATAAAAAATGTTTTAACCCTTTCATGTTAAAATACCATAGGAAATTTGAAAAAATATGGGGAGAAGGGAAAGATAGTGAAAAGACCAAGGAAAACATACAGTAGAATTTTAATATTACATCTATTTTAATTTATTTATAACAAATAATTAACTCAATTCATTACTAATATATCCTATATAATCATCTGAATCCTTATTTTTTATCAAAAGAATTCAGCAAACTAGTCACTATAATGAATATAAGAGCAGATAAAAAACCTGCGATAGGAGTATAAATCCCATCTAACCAAACGACCCATAATAATGACATTGAAATCCATACTATAAAAAATAAGATAACATCCTCAAAATATATTTTTCTTGTCATTTTCCATACCTATCCCAATATTTTGTTTTCTTTATTTCCTTTTTTATAGAGGATTTAATTTTTTTGTTTTCAAGTAATTCTTTAAACTTTTCATATTTTTTGTTAATTCTAATATTTTCTCCAATACTTGATTCAATCGCTTTATTATTTAGGAATTTCCTTATTTCTTTAATAGAAAATTCCGGAAGAATCTTTTTATAAGATAAAACTAGTTCATCAGGCAATTTTTTTGTTTCTTCATCTATGTTTACTAATTCTACAGCTACAATAGTTCCCTCATCTATTTTCATTTTTTTACAAATTTTATATGGGATTCTAACACAAAGGGAATTTCCTTGCTTTATTACTTTGTTATAAAAGAGCCTGTCCATTATGTAATTACATAAAGTAATTACTATTTAAATCCTTCTATTAGTCTAATGGAGCCATTTTTATTATCCTATTTTACTCAGAATAAATTTTCTGAGGCCTACCATCCTAATTTTAAGGAGGCATAAAAATTATTTAAATACTTATCCCAATTTTGAAACTGTTTCAACATTAACTCAATTCATTACTAATATATCCTATATAATCATTTGAATCCTTATTTTTTATAACTGAAAATTCAAACTTAAATCTTTCATCAATTGTCCCTCTGCTTTTATCTTTTTTTGATTTAAGATTAATTGAAACTCTTTTCTTATCTTTTCCAAGCAAAGAAGGATTTATTTCAGTTCCAAAAATATTTGCCTTGTCTTTCATTAAATATTTTAAGAAAAATAAGATTAGTCCTTTTTCGTCTTTTAATATCATCTGAGAAAAATTAGTATTTAAATCACTTAGGTAATTTTTAACATAGATCTCTTCAAGATATCTAATAATTTCTTTATTCTTATTACTAAAGTGTAAGAAACTTGGAGGAAGAACGATATATGTGAAGAAATCCTCACTATTATTTCTTATTTTCCCAACAACACCTTTTTTGAATAATGATTTTAAAATTCTATATTTTTTACTATAACTAAACTCTTTTTTGATTTTTTTATTATTTTTAGTTAACAATAAGTAGTATAACTTAGATTCATCAAATCCTAT
>CAZRJP010000042.1:0-1677 GCA_964600865.1 Candidatus Woesearchaeota archaeon
TTTTCAAAACTTTCCAAATTCCAACTCTGCTTAATTTAAGTTCATTTGCTAAAGAAGTTATAGTCCAATCTAATGAAAACTGCTTTAACAAAATTTTCAGGATTTTATTTTCTGTGTTTTCCTTAACCATTTTTATTATTTACTTTTAGTTAATAGTTATTAACTTGTTGTTAATAGTGTATTTAAATCTTTCTATAGGTTATTTTAGAATGCCTGAAAACGGGGAAAAACTGCTTAGCATAATTAAAAATAATGAGAAATAAATTACAATTCAAACTCATCAATAAATCTTATAATTGTCTTATATTTCTCTAAAAATTTTAAACCTTTATCTGTCAGTGAAATAAATTTGTTATTTGAACGGGTTGCTTCTTTAATAAAATTTTTTTCCAGTAATTCTGAATGATATTCATAAAAATTTGATGAAGAGAGGTTTGATTTTCTTATTAATGGGGTTATTTTTATAGAATTTTGATTTGACTGTATAATTGATAAAATATCTTTGATTATTTCTAATCTGCCTCTTTTTGCCATATTTAAATTTCCTCCTGTATTTCTTGGGAATTTGAATGTCTGAAAATCTCAGAAATTAAGATTTCTGGGACTATCAAAATTTTTGATTTTGAAGTTTTGATTTTCATTGTTTTAACTTGAACCTGCCTTTTTCAAAACTTTATATAGCATAAAAAGAAAAATTCCAGAAGAGGCTAGGTATATAATCAATTGAAAATTCTGGAAAAAAGTGGGAATGAGAATATCAATTATATTTAGTATCCAGAAAAATAATAACAATAGATAAATTACATAGAGATTATGCCCTTTTGTTTTCTTTTTGGAATTTTTATAAGAAACATATACTACAAAAAGAACAAAAACTAGTAATAAAATATTTAACCCTAAATATGAAAAAGGATTTCTTGATATAACACTAAATATTGCTAAAACAACAGCAGTTATATGGAATAAATAAATTCTGTGTTCATAATTCCACTTTTTATAAATAACACTATATAACAAATAAAAAATTGCCATTGTACTAAAATACATAAATAGAATTAAAGTTATTTGACTAACTAAAGGATTTAATAGCTTTGGGGAAATTGAAAAGATTCCATGAACATTAAAATAAAATATGATTAATTTAATAAATGATCTAAAAAAATATGCCAAAGCAAAGAATAGGAATGCTTGCCTAAAAAATTTTACTCCTTTATAAGAACTTAGTTCATATATTTCCTTTGTTCCATAATAAATCATTAAACTGCAAACTATGATTATAAAAGAATACAAAATCTCTGTTGATATATTTGCTTGCACAACTTGTTGTGCTAATTGATTGAGTATTGTTCTGCCAGGTCCCATTTTATTCTTATAAGCATAAGAAGTAATATTTAAAGGTTTATAATTTGAATGGACAATAAGTCCATCTTACTTATAAATAACTTCTTTTTTATTAAATTTTTATGAAAAGTCACTTCAAAACCAAAACACTTAAAAGAATGTGGTTTTTAGTTTCAGTATAAAATGGAAAAATCAGAGGATAAACAAAAAAAATTGAATAAGAATAATCAAAATCTTTGGAAATATGGAGCTATTCTGATTTTAGCTGTTTTGGTTGTTGGAGGTTTTATATTTTTTTCAGGAGGAGATAATAATTCTAATTTATCTGGCGATGTT